>JBAXTX010000015.1:0-29340 GCA_037129975.1 Verrucomicrobiia bacterium
TGGGCGGGGCGATGGCGGGCGAGTTCGCCAGCCGGATCACCGTCGAGAAAATCACCAAGCTGCTGCCACCGCTTTTCAAGCAGAAAGCGGCGGGGATTGCGGCCGGATACACCGAGGTGATCGGGGAGCTTTTCGGCGAGATCCACAAGTCGCTTCTCTACCTCGGCGACTGCTACGAGGAATGCGCAGGGATGGGCGCCACGCTCAGCCTCTGCTGGTTCAGCGGGCAGTGGATGTATTTCGGTCACATCGGCGACAGCAGGATTTATTACCTGCCGGCCGCGGGCGGGATCCGGCAGCTCACGCATGACGACACACATGTCGGGTGGCTGTTCCGGAACGGGACGATCAACGAGCGCGAGGCGAAGACCCACCCGCGAAGAAATGTTCTCCAGGCCGCGCTCGGAGCCGGCCACCAGTTCGTCAACCCGCAGGTCGGGGCGGTCGGATGCGAGACCGGCGATCGGTTCCTCCTCTGCACCGACGGCATCACCGATGGATTATTTCAGGAGCAGATTCCGGGAATTCTCCGCGAGGGAAACCATTCCGCCGCCCATCTCGTGCACGAAGCCCTCAGCCGTTCGGGGCGGGACAATGCCACCGCCCTGCTGGTCGGGATCCCCGCCGCAGGCGAAATGAATGCAGGCGAAATGAATTGCTGATCCCCCGGCGGGCGGCTACTCAATTGTCTCTCATGCACCCGACTCCGCTGCAAAAGAAGATCTTCTGGGCCGCGATCACCGCGGTTTCGGCCTATGCGATCGGGTATGTTTTGTTCCAGTGCGGGAGCCTGGTCGTCGGCGCGATCTCGTTTCTCCAGCCGGTGCTCATCCCGGTGGCGGTCGCCGCGATTCTGGCCTTCCTGCTCGATCCGGTCGTGCAATGGCTGATGCGGCGGAAGATCTCCCGGATTTTGAGCATCGTGATCGTCTATTTCGCGGTAACGGCGATCTTCGCCGGGATTCTGATCTGGATTCTTCCGGCCGCCTACCGGCAGGGAACGGAATTCGTCAAAGACTTCCCCTCCTATTCGCAGAAGGCCCAGCGCTTGCTGGTCTCGACGATGGACCGCGTGCACAAGCTCGCCGACAACCCGCTTTTCAAAGGTCCGGACAGCCCGGGCGAGAGCCATGGCCAGTTCTCCGCCTTCATCTCGCAGAGGATCAGCGAGGCCGGCACCTGGCTGCAACAGAAGGTGCCGGACCTCACGGTCGAATCCGGGAAATTCCTTCAGCGCAGCCTGAGCGGGTTCCTGGGCGTCTTCGGATTGCTGCTGAGCCTGATCCTCGTGCCGATCTTCCTTTTCTTTTTTCTGAAGGACAGCGCCTTGATCGCCAACAACTGGAGCCAGTATCTTCCGCTGCGCGCCTCTCCGCTGAAAAACGAGATCGTCTCGCTCGTCGGCGAGATCAATTCGTATCTGGTGAGCTTTTTCCGCGGGCAGTTGATCGTGAGCGTGATTGACGGCGTGATGATCGCGGCCGCGCTGCTGGTGATGGGCCTCGACTTCGCCGTGCTCATCGGCCTGATGGTCGCGATCCTCGGGCTGATCCCGTATCTGGGCATGATGATCACATGGATCCCCGCTGTCATCATCGCCGCCGCGCAGTTCGGCGACTGGGGCCACCCGTTCTGGGTCACCGTCATTTTCCTCGTGGCCAACAACATTGACGGCATGTTCATCGCGCCGAAGATCGTTGGCGAATCGGTCGGCCTGCATCCGCTGACCGTGATCCTCTCGGTCCTGGCATGGAGCCTGATTCTGGGCGGGCTCCTGGGCGCCCTGCTTGCCGTGCCGCTCACGGCCACGCTGAAAGTCCTCCTCAAGCGATACTTCTGGGACCGTCCGGCCCCGTCCGTGCCTGATTCTCCTCATTGAAGCGACGCCCATTTCCCCAAGATGAATTCCCCGATGAGTTTGGTTGAAAAAGTCAGGCAGGCCGGAGTGGTGGGCGCGGGCGGCGGGGGCTTCCCCGCCCATGTGAAGCTTGCCGGCAAAGCGGACACGGTGATCGCCAACGGCGCGGAGTGCGAGCCGTTGCTCCACAAGGACTCGGCCGTCATGCAGCATCTGGCCGCGGAGGTCGTGGAGGGGGTGCGGCTCGTCATGCAGGCCGTCGGCGCGAAGGAAGGCGTTGTCGGCATCAAGGCGAAAAAAAAGGAGGCCGTCGCAGCCATCCAGGCGGCATGCCAAGGCACGCCGGTGCGCGTCCATTTGCTCGGCGACTACTACCCGGCGGGCGACGAATACGAGCTGGTTCACGCGGTGACCGGACGGCTCATCCCGCCGCAGGGGATCCCGCTTCAGGTCGGCGTCGTCGTCAGCAACGTCGAGACGCTGGCCAACATCACGGCGGCGGCGAATGGCGTGCCGGTTACGCGGAAGACGATCACTCTGGCGGGCGCGGTGAAATCCCCCATGACGATCACGGTGCCGGTGGGCACGACGTTCCGCGAAGTGATCGGGGCCGCCGGCGGGCTCGTCACCGACGACCCCGTGCTCTTTGTCGGCGGCCTGATGATGGGCCAGCTCACCGACGACCTCGACACGCCGGTCATCAAGACGAGCACCGGCGCGGTCATCCTGCCACGCGACCATCACCTGGCCGGGCGCAGGCTCAAGCCCGCTCAGGTTCAGGGGCGCATCGGCAAGTCGGCCTGCGACCAGTGCCGGTTCTGCACCGAGCTTTGCCCGCGCTACCTGCTCGGCTACGCGGTCGAACCCCACCAGGTCATGCGCAGCCTCTCCTTCACCGCGACCGGCAAAAGCTACTGGAACCAGATGGCGGCCAACTGCTGCGCGTGCGGCCTCTGCACGCTCTACTCGTGTCCGGAGGAGCTTTACCCGAAGGAGGCATGCGATGCGTCGAAGGGAGAAATGCGCGCGGAGGGCATCAAATGGACCGGCCCCGCGCCGACGGATGCCCACGCGATGCACGACGGGCGCAAGGTGCCGATCAAAATGCTGATGCAGCGCCTGCACGTCGGGCAATACGACTCGCCCGCGCCGCTGAGCAATATCGAACTCAAGCCGCGCCAGCTCATTCTCCCGCTCAAACAGTCGGCCGGCGTCCCGAACAACCCGCTCGTGAAAACGGGGGAATCCGTCCGCGCCGGACAGCCGCTCGGTGCGATCCCGGCCGACGCGCTCGGCGCGCCGATCCACGCGCCGTTCGACGGCACCGTGGCCGACGTGACCGGCGACCGCATTATTTTGACAAGGAAATCATGAACGAAAAATCCATTGGCATCATCGAACTCTCCAGCGTCGCCGCCGGCTTTGCCGTGGCCGACGCCATGCTCAAGGCCGCCGACATCGGGATCATGCTCTCGCGCAGCATCTGCTCCGGCAAATACATGGTGGTGATCAGCGGCGCGGTGGACGCGGTGGAAAGCGCTGTCGAGGCGGGCACCGCCGCCGCCAACGGCTGCCTCATTGACCAATTCGTCTTTTCGAACCTTCACCCCGACGTCATCACCGCCATGGGCCGTTCGCAGGTGCCGGAGCCGGGCGGCGCGCTCGGCATCCTGGAATCCTTCAATGTCAGCACGCTGCTCGAAGGCGCCGACGCGGCGGTCAAAGCCGGAAATGTCCGGTTGCTGGAGATCCGCCTGGCAATGGCTCTCGGCGGCAAGGCGTTCTGCACCATGACCGGCGATATCGCCGCCGTTCAGTCCGCCGTTCAGGCCGGCCGGCAGGTCATCGCCGACCACGGCATGCTGGTCAACGCGGTCGTCATCCCCCGCCCTCATCCCGACGCGTATCGCGAAGTGGTGTGACCCTTTCGCATTGCCTGCCGGGCGCGCCTGTGCTTCCGTCGGAGACGCCATGAAGCTCACCTATTTCGGACACTCGTGTTTCCTTGTGGAGAGTGGCGGTCACCGGCTGCTCTTCGACCCGTTCATCACGCCGAACCCGATGGCGAAGGACGTGGATATTTCCAGGATCTCGGCCGACGCCATTTTACTTTCCCACGGGCATGTGGATCATCTCGCCGACGCGGTCGCCCTCGCGGAACAGACCGGGGCGACGGTTGTCTGCAACTGGGAGATTTCCGAATGGCTCGCCCGCCAGGGAGTCTCCAACCTCGCCGCGATGAACCACGGCGGGGCGGGGCGTTTTTCTTTCGGACGGGTGAAGATGACCGGCGCGATCCACTCGAGCACGCTGCCCGACGGCACCTCCGGGGGAAATCCCGGCGGCTATGTCGTCGAGTTCGCGGAGGGAGCGTTTTACTACTCCGGAGACACGGCCCTCACAATGGATATGAAGCTCATCCCGGAGGAGTTTTCCCTCCGCTTTGCCGTTCTGCCGATCGGCGACAATTTCACCATGGGGGCCGCAGACGCCGTGCGCGCCGCGGGATTCGTCGGAACAAATATCGTGGTCGGCGTCCACTACAACACGTTTCCACCCATAGAAATCGTGAAAGAAGAGGCCTTCGAAACCTTCTCGCAAGCCGGGCTCGCCCTCCTGCTCCCGGCGATCGGGGAAACGGTGGAGATTTAGGAATCCCGGACTCCACCCGGAGGCGGGTTGCCGGTTTGAGGCGGGGCTCATCCCGACAAGGATCGGGAACAGCGCGGCAAACGCATTTTTCTGTCATCGCAAATTACAGGTGGCACCGTCGTCGAAAATCGGATCACCACTTGAGAGTTGACCTGGTTCCCCTGTGGGCTAAAGTATTAATTGTCTTTCGCGGGTATAGCTTAGTGGTAAAGTTCCTGCCTTCCAAGCAGGCCATGCGGGTTCGATTCCCGCTACCCGCTCCCCCTCATAATGAACCCGGTGGGATACTGGTGAGAGTCAGGTTTGTCCTGCTCCCCAGTCTTCCGCCGGGTTCTTGTTTCTCACTCCTTGGCGAATATCGGAGCCTGCTTGTATCGCGTCATCCGCCGGAATCGCCCGCGCCTCGCCCGCCCGATCTTCGGGGATTTCCATCGCGCGCGCCTTCGGGTCAACAACGAGGAACCGGGGCAGCAAACCCGCCTCGCAAAGCCGTTCGTTCTGGAATAGCTCGCGCCCCTTCGCGGGCGTGCAAACCCAGCACACGGTCAGGTACGGGGCATCAAAATCACTCCGGTATTTTTCCGCACAATGGTTATCGGCTCGGCATCGAAGGCTTTCAGCCAAAGGGATTCCGACTGTGATTCCCGGTCAGAGTATTTTCCCAGGACGGAAGAAATCGCATCCCCGGAATCGGAATCAAAATGAGCCAGCGTTTCACTTCCCAATCCAGGCCCAAGACATGAGCGAATGAGATCCGTCAAGTTTCCGCCAGACGACGACCGAGGCGTGCAAGATTTTGTCACCCTCCTTGGGGTGATCACCCTATGGCGGAACCGGGGGTTCGCGACTTAAATGATTTTTCATGGACAAACCTGCAATTTTTCAAAAACACGCGCACAGCTTCGGCTGGACCTGGCCCAGGCGGGCATTCGCCGCGCGGATGAAGATCAGTTGAGAGTTCCATCCATTGAAGCTGCGGCGTTCAAGAAATCTCCCCCAAAAACCAATATGAAGAAAACCAAGAAGACCGCACGAAAGATCCTCTCCGCCTCTCCAAGCTCCGAGCCGAACCTGGAGGACATTGAAATGGTTGCTTATCTCATCTGGGAGCAGGAAGGCCGCCCCCATGGCAATCACGAAACCCACTGGCTTCAAACCGAGGCCCAGTTGCGACAGGGTTGACCAATAAGCCTAAAAAGGAAACCGATGTCGGCTAGCTCGCAGCGTGTTCTTCTTGTTGAAGACGACAATGCGAGCCAAAAGTTTGAGTGTGCAGTTTTGGCGCGGCTTGGGCTGGAATCCCGATGGGGGTCGGGATATTTGTGCCACGCAGGCAAGTTTCGCGGCCAGCTCCGCCTTTTTGAACGGCTTGGCGAGGAAGTCGTCCATGCCTGCGGCGAGGCAAGTTTCGCGGTCGCCGGGCATCACGTTTGCAGTGAACGCGATGATCGGAACGTGAAATTCGGTCGCAGCTTCGATCTCCCGGATTTTTCTCGTGGCAACAATCCCGTCCATGACCGGCATCGCGATATCCATGAGAATCGCGAGATGTTTTCCCGGCACGAATTCCTTGATCGCCTGGGCCCCACCGGCCACAAAATTCAACCTGGTGGATCGACGGGCGGGGAGTGTTCGATACGACGATTTTTCATTGATCGAAGAAACGATAAATCAGGCTTGAAAAACCAAGGAACGAAAAGACAATGCCGATAATTGGTCAATATGAACATTCCCGTACTGCACGTTTGCGAAACCAGTCTGGCTGCGACCTACGAAAAAGCGCTCGCTGCGCTTTATGAAAATGGGGTTCGGTTCAAAACCCAGTATGACAAGCCCGGCGATCCGCTCAGTTTGGATTGTACGATGAACGCGACCGTGCTGGATCCCCTTTCCGAGCCGATGATTCACAAGGCTTTTCCCGGCGGCATTGAAGATCTCCGCGAATATGTCATGGAAGCGCAGGGAGCGAAAGATCACTGGGTCAAGAACATGAATGATCCGAAGGACACACGCTGGGAATACACCTATCACGGGCGGCTCTCTAGTTATGGTTCCTGGCAGGAACTTCGGGATGGCAAGCCCGGCAAGGCCGGCCCGTTTGCCGTGGATCAGATCGAACGCGTGATAAAAAAACTCTCGGCGGAGCCTTTTACGCGTCAGGCGCAAATGATCACCTGGATGCCAAACATTGATTTGGATTGTTACGATCCGCCCTGCCTCCAGTCCATCTGGTATCGGTTGATTGAGGATCCGACGACCGGCGAATGGTGGCTTAACTGCAACGTCCGATTCCGGAGCAACGATGCCTGGGGAGCGCACTTCATGAATATGTTTGGTTTCATCATGTTCAACAAGGAAGTCATCGCTGCGGGAGTCGCAAAACACACCGGCAAGATCGTCAACATCGGCCGGCTCAACTGGCAGGCTGATTCCTACCACATTTACGGCAAGGATATCGCCGATGCCACACTGCGCCTTTTCGATCGCATGGGCACCACGACTTTTGCCGATCGCGTTTACAACTTTTCTGACGAGACGATTCAGGACATTTACCATGAAGCCGAGGCGGCGGTGCGCGAAAAAATCGCCGAATACGACCGGACACATTCTTAAAGGAGCCGTTCAATCGCAGCAATCATCTCGTTGACCTGAGCTTTGACCGGCGAATCTGGATTTATCAAAAATCTACAAGGGGGGTGAAAATGCGGGACTGGCAATGCGTAGAAGGCTTCCCCAAAGCTTTCAGCGCCATTTCTCCACTCAACCTTCCATCAAAACCACACCGGAAAAACAAACCGCCATGAGCAAAACAACAAACGCGGAATGGATGTTCCGCATGACGCCGCACCGGGCTTACTTCGGCCCGATATATTCTCCAAAAATGAGATGATAGCCGTCGGGATCGTCCAGAGAAAACTCGCGCATGTTCGAGGCGGACGTTTTGATTTCGCTCGCGGGTTTCACCCCGGCGGCGGTCACCTCCTTGTAAAAATCATCGATCCGCACCATTTGGATATACAGCGACGGCTTGTACCCTTTCGCCGGATTTTTGTCGGGAACGAACCCGAGCTGGATGTTGTTCCTGCCGAGGGCAACGTAGTTTCCGCTCTGCAAAACCAACTCGAACCCGAGCTTGTTTCCGTAGAACTCGACCGCCCGCTTCATGTTGGCCACCGACAACGTCGGGATCAGGGCGACCATCTCGGGCTTCGCCTGCAAATGGATCAGCCCGTCGGCGCCGGGCTTCACTTCCGCCGGGGCGTTGGTTTGTGCGGGCGCGGCGAATGTGCAAACCGCCGCAAGCGCGGCGAGGGGAGCGATCATCCTTCTCATGCAGGTTATCAAAGCACATTCCCGGAATGATTCCAATAGAGCAAAACAAGCGCCGTCCTCCGCGCCCGAACGATTTCGCCTTTCATCCCGCGGGGAAAGCTGCTAACCAATCCAACCATGATGCGCCAACTCGCTGCGACCGGTTTTTTCATCGCGGTCATTTTTCTTGCGGCCTGTGAAAAGCCGAAGCCCCAGGTGCCTCCGGTCTTCGTGACGGCGACGCCGGCGATCCAGCAGGATGTGGTGGCGACGGGCGAGTGGGTCGGGCTTCTGGACGGGTTTCAGAACACCGACATCCAGGCGCAGGTCACCGGGTATCTGCTCACCCAGAACTACAAGGAAGGTTCGACGGTGAAAAAGGGAGCCCTGCTTTTCACGATTGATCCCCGTCCGTTCCAGGCGGCTCTGGCGCAGGCGCAGGCGAACTACGCCCGGTCGGTCGCGCAGGCGCAGCTTGCGCAGATCACGCTGGAGCGACAGTCGCAACTCTATAAAACGAAGGTCATCAGCCAGCAGGAATACGACACCTCGTATCAGGATACCCAGGCCGCGCTCGCGGCGGCGGCCGCGTCCCAGGCCCAGATGCAGGCGGCGCAGGTGAACCTCGACTACTGCACGATCTCGGCGCCGTTCGACGGCATCGCCGGGGTCGCCCAGGTGCAGATCGGCGACCTCGTCGGCCCGGGCGGCAAGACCGCGATCCTCACCCAGCTCTCGCAGATGGATCCCATGAAGATGAATTTCTCGATCACCGAGGCCGAGTATTTGAGGGCGTCCGCGCTTCTTGCCGCTCTTCAATCCGGGAAAGTGGAAGCCGGGGTTGGGAAAATCAAGCTCACGCTTGCCGACGGTTCGATCTATTCCGAAATGGGGAAATTCGATTTCGTGAACCGGCAGGTGAGCACCTCGACCGGGACGATCCAGATCACGGCGCTCTTTCCGAATCCACAGGGCGTCCTGCGCCCGGGACTGTTCGGGCGGGTAACGGCGCCGGTGGATCACATCAAGGACGCGATCCTCGTGCCGCAGGCCGCGACGGTCGAGATGCAGGGAAATTTCTTTGTCTCGGTCCTGCAGCCGGACAGCACGGTCAAGGCGGTCATGGTCCATCTCGGCCCGGTGCAGGGGCAGCTCCAGGTGGTCAACGGGGCGGTGAAGGCGGGCGACAAAGTCGTCGTGGGCGGCATCGAGAAAGCCCGGCCCGGAGTGAAAGTTGTGGAGCAACCCTACCAGGCTCCGACGCCCGCGGCGGCCCCTGCCCAATAGCCCATGCCGAACTTTTTCATCCGCCGTCCGATCGTGGCGATGGTCATCGCGATCATCACCGTGATCGTCGGGCTGGTCTCGATGGCCGGCCTGCCGGTCTCGCAGTTCCCGAACATCGTTCCGCCGCAGATCCAGGTCCAGACGACGTATGTCGGGGCCGACGCGCTGACGGTCGAGCAGTCGGTCGCCACTCCGATCGAGCAGCAGATGAGCGGGGTCGAAGGCATGGAATACATGTATTCGATCAACGCGAACAACGGAGCGATGACGCTCAATGTCATCTTCGGAACAAACACCGTGCCGACGACCGACCAGATCCTGGCGCAGATGCGGCAGACGCAGGCCCAGCCGCAGATTCCGTCCGACGTGCGCAACTTCGGGGTCACGGTCGAGCAGGCGCTCTCGTCGCCGCTGGGCGTCTTCGTGCTTTATTCGCCGAAGGGAACCTACGATCCGACGTTCCTCGCGAACTACGGCTACATCAACCTCAACGACCCGCTGACCCGCGTGAACGGCGTCGGAAGCGTGAGCATTTTCGGGGCCGGACAATACGCGATGCGCATCTGGGTCCAGCCCGACCGCCTCGCGACGCTCAACATCACGGTCCCCGAGGTCATCCGCGCGGTCAATGCCCAGAACAACGTGAACCCGGCCGGCCAGATCGGCGCGGAGCCGGTCCCGAACGGCCAGGTCTTCACGTTCACGGTCAATACAACCGGACGGCTCATCACGGCGGAAAATTTTGAAAACATCGTGATCCGCGCGAATTCCGACGGTTCGATCGTGCGGGTGAAAGACGTGGCGAAGGTGAACCTCGGGGCGCAGGTCTATAACCTGCGCGGCCGGTTCCAGGGGCAGAACGCCGCGATCGTCTGCGTTTACCAGCTCCCCGGCTCGAACGCGGTGGCCACCATGAAGCAGGTTCGCGCGCTCTTCGAGAAGCAGGCGAAACTGTTTCCCGACGATTTCCAATACACGGTCGCGCTCGACACGACGCTGGCGGTGACCGAGGGGGTGAAGGAGATCGTGAAGACGCTTTTCGAGGCGATGCTGCTGGTGATTCTCGTCGTCTTCATCTTCCTCCAGGGCTGGCGCGCGACCCTGATCCCGCTGATCGCGGTCCCGGTCTCGCTGATCGGGACCTTCGCGGTTTTTCCGATGCTCGGGTTCTCGATCAACACGCTCTCGCTCTTCGGCCTGGTGCTCGCGATCGGGCTCGTCGTGGACGATGCCATTGTCGTGGTCGAGGCGATCGAGCACCATATCGAGGCGGGGCTGTCGCCGAAGGACGCGGCGATCAAGGCGATGGCGCAGGTCTCCGGGCCGGTGGTCGCGATCGCTCTGATCCTCGCGGCGGTGTTCATCCCGACGGTCTTCATTCCGGGCATCACGGGCGCGATGTATCAGCAGTTCGCCGTGACGATGGCCGTGTCGGTGCTCATCTCCGCGTTCAACGCGCTCTCGCTCAGCCCGGCGCTCGGCGCGCTTTTGCTTCGCCCGAAAAAGGAAACCCGCGGCCCGCTCGGCGTGTTCTTCGGGTGGTTCAACAAAGCTTTTGGGACGGCCACCGACGGCTACGTCTCCGTCTGTCGCGGGCTGATGCGGAAGTTTGTGATCAGCCTTGCGCTGATCGCGCTGCTTGCGCTCGCGGGGCTGGGCCTTGGCGCGCGGATGCCGACCGGTTTTATTCCCGAGGAAGACCAGGGGTACTTGTTCGGGGTCGTGCAGCTTCCCCGCGCGTCGTCGCTCCAACAGACCGACGCCGCCTCCTCGCAGATCGAGGAAGTCCTGCGCAAGACGCCGGGCGTGAAGTTCGTCACCTCGATCGTGGGCTTCAACCTCCTGAGCACCGTCCAGAGCACGTACACCGGGTTCTTTTTCATCACGCTGAATCCGTGGGCCGAGCGCACGGCCGCCGGGCTCCAGGTGGACGCGATCCAGGCGAACATCAACCGCGAGCTTGTGCAGCTGGCGAAACCGACCGCCGCGTTCGCGTTCCCGCCGCCCGCGATTCCCGGCATCGGCACGGCCGGCGGCGTCACGTTCATGCTCGAAGACCGCACCGGTGCGGACGTCGAGTTCCTCGCGAAGAACACGCAGCTCTTCATGGAGAAAGCGAAGGAACGCCCGGAGCTCACCGGCCTGTTCACGACCTCGCTCTGGGATGTCCCGCAGATCTACCTTGATGTGGACGAGGCGCAGGCGATGATCCAGGGGGTCAGCCTCACCGACGCCTACCAGACGGTCCAGACGTTCCTCGGCGGGTATTTCGTCAACTACTTCAATCGCTTCGGCCTCCAGTGGCAGGTCTATATCCAGGCCGAAGGGGAATACCGCACGAGCATTGACAACCTCGGGCTCTTCTACGTGACGAACACCAAAGGCCAGGCGGTTCCGGTCAATTCGTTCATCCGCGAGAAGCACTCGTTCGGCCCGGAGTTCACGATGCGCTACAACATGTTCCGCTGCTCGCAGATCAACGCGGGAGTGGCGCCCGGGTATTCGACCGCCCAGGCGATGCGCGCGCTCGAAGATGTCTTCGCGCAGAATATGCCGCCCGGCATGGGCTTCGATTATTTCGGCATGTCGTATCAGGAGCAGCAGGCGGCGCAGGGGGTTCCCCCCGCCGCGATTTTCGGGCTCTCGCTCCTCTTTGTCTTCCTCATCCTCGCCGCGCAATACGAGAGTTGGTCGCTGCCGTTCAGCGTCCTGCTCACCACCCCGATCGCGGTCTTCGGAGCGTTCGCCGGCCTGACGGCGCGCGGGATGCAGGACAACCTCTACGCGCAGATCGGCCTCGTCATGCTCATCGGCCTCGCCGCAAAAAACGCGATCCTCATCGTCGAATTCGCCAAGGATGAATACGAGCAGGGCAAGTCCGCCCTCGATGCCGCGCTGGCCGGAGCCAAGCTCCGCCTGCGCCCGATCCTCATGACCGCGTTCGCGTTCATCCTCGGCACCGTCCCGCTCGCGATCGCCTCCGGCTCGGGCGCCGTCTCCCGCCGGATCCTCGGCACCACCGTCATCGGCGGCATGCTCGCCTCCACACTCCTCGCGATCTTCCTCATCCCGGCCAGCTTCTTTGTCGTCGAAAAATTTTTCGCCGGCCGCAAGGAGGACGCGCCCGCGCCGCCGGGAAAGCCGCCCGAGCCCTGAAGCCGATTTTTACATCGCGGGCTGGGCCGCCGGAGGGGCGGCGGGCGCGGTGCTTTGCCGCCAGAGCAGCTCCGTTCCGGCGGGCAGCATGCGCACGGCACGGGCGATGTCCCAGTTCGGCATCCGGAATCCCCCGATGCCGGACAGCGTGTTCATGCGTTGCGGGATGCTTGTCCCGTGGAGCCCGAACGGAAGGATCTCCGGGGGGTTCGACTTGGCGAGGTTGATCCAGATGATGCCCGCCGGGTTGTTCGGGCCGGCGGGAAGATATTCTTCCGATGACAGAACCTCCGAGGGAGGCGCCGGATTTTCTCCGGTAAAAAAGGAGCTCACCGGCTTCGGCGGATCCTTGGGCTCGCGGAGCGTGACCATGCGGGGGCGCGGGATGGCGTCCATGATCCGCCATGTCCCGCGGCCCCGCAATCCGGGCCTTGCCGCGGAGACGGGCAGAATGGCGATGAGCCGGTCGTTGCGATAAACCTCGAGGCGGGAGATGTCCACGATGGCGGCGGTGATGACATGGGCGGGGTCGGCTGCCGGCTGGAGAGGGGGGGCGAACGCCTTTTCGATTTCAAAGGGAATCACATTCGGGATCTGGAATTCCACGCCCGCCCGCGGAAGCGGCTTGATGCCGGGGTTCAACGTCTTCAGGAGCGTCTCGTCGCAGTGGAAACGCTCGGCGACGAACTCCCATGGCGACCGGTAGGCCAGCATGGGAGAAGTTGTCATCTCCGCATAGACGGGCGCCGGTTGTTCTTTCACCACAGGAGGAGCCTTTTTCTTCCCGGCTTTTCCGGCGGGCTTTTCCGGGGGTTTTTCGGCGATGCTTTTCTCCGCCTTGGGCGGTGCGATGAAGCGGAAATCCGCGGGTCGAAGCGTGTAGGTGGCCGTTGCCTCCGGGACCGCGGCCCGGGCGACCGAAACAAGCGATTCCCCGGGCCGGTTTGTCTGATACAGATAAACGAGCTTCTGGAACGCGGCGGAATTTTTTCCATCAATCGGCCCCGCCGAGAAATTCTCGCGGTCGAGGAACACCTGAAGGAGGAGGGCCTCCCGGTCCAGATCTGGAGCGGTTGTGCCGCCGGCCGCACTCCGCTTGGGGCGGGAGGCGGGTTCGGGCGGAACACCCAGCGCGATGCATTCCTCGATCGTCGGAACCTGCAACACCTGCCCGAGGCGGATCATGTCGTCCTTCAGTCCGTTTGCCGCCTTGAGCTGGGCCACCGTGCGCCCGACTTTCCTCGCGATCAAAATGAGGGCGTCCCCGCGCCGGACCTCGTAGGAAGATCCCGAAGCCGTGCCCGGGACCGGTGGCGGAACCACCGGAGCTGGCGGCGGTTCCGGAATCTCAAGCCCCCAATCTTTTATCTCCGAAGGAGCCGCCCGCCACTTCCACCTCACCGCATTTTCCAACCCGGGCTCGACCCCCGTCAGACCGCCCCGTGCACACGCCGTCCCGAGCAAAAGGGCCGGGTATAGCATCCGCCTCGGAAATCGAAACATCATCCGACCAAGCTAACCGTGCGTCCGCGTCCGCGCAAAACCAATCGTGTGTCGTTTACGACCACCGTTCAACCATCATCGTGAGATCGGCGAGAATCGAAGTCATCTTTTTCAAATCTTTGCGGCGGCCTTTTTCGGGTTTCACATCCGCGGAGTAGAGCAGGGTGAGCATGTCCCGGATATCGCGCAGTTTTTTCGATGGGAGGCCGTCCACCGGACCCAGATTCAAGACGAGCGATTTGATGCCGTCGAGTTGCGCGTCGAAGTTTGCCCCGATGGCATCAAGAGTTCCGTGGCCGGCCGCCCGGAAAACTTCGATTTCCTCGAGAAGTGTTTTTGCGGGGGAAGCCTCGGCGGTTGCTTTTTCCATTGTAGAGAAGAATCAAGCACGGCTGCCGGCATTTCACAAGTTGCAAACTCTTCTCAATGCACTCCCATGAGGGCGAGCAGGTTCAGCCCGAATGCAAACAGGAGCGCGCCCAGGAAGATGCAGACCGGCATGGTCAGGATCCACGCCATGAGGATGTTGCGCAGCGTCGCCGTCTGGAGCCCGGACTTGTTTGCGACCATGGTGCCGGCGACGCCGGAGGTGACGACATGGGTCGTGCTCACCGGCAGGCCGTAATAGCTGGCGACGAAAATGGTGGACATGGAGACGAGCCCGGCGGCTCCTCCCTGGGCATACGTCATGTGATGCTTGCCGATCTTTTCGCCGACCGTGACGACGATCCGTTTGTATCCGATCATCGTGCCGAGGCCGAGAGCGAGGGCGACGGCATATTTCACCCAGACCGGAATGAATTTCGTGAGTTGGTCCCCGTGCTTCTGGAACTCCACGGCTTTTGCTTTTTCCGAGGGGTTGGTCAAAGCTCCGGTCTTTTCGAGTTTGGCAATGGTTTTTGAGATCAGGAAGAGGTCGGAGCGCACCTCGCCCCGATCGGCTGCCGGGAGGTTGCGGAAGGTCTCGGAGTTTTGGAGCCGATGGAACAGGTCGCCGCATTTGGCCGACAGACCGGCATAAACTTGAGGAGAGATGCTCCCGGAGGTTTTGATGTAATTCGTGAGGGCATCGTTGGCGCTTTGCCCATCGAGGGTGATGCCTGCGGCGGATTTCTCAAAAGTGGCTCCCATTTCCCGGGCGGAAATGGCGACATTGGCCACCGTGGCGGGGGAGGCCGACATTTTCAACGCATAGGTTCCGGGCAGAATGCCGATCAGGATCAGCACGATCAACCCCATGCCCTTTTGTCCATCGTTCGAGCCGTGGGCGAAGCTCACTCCGGTGCAGGACAGCATCAGGATTCCGCGGATCCAGAGCGGGGGGGGCGTCTTGCCTTCGGGAGCCCGGTAGAGCGAGGGTTTTTTCACCAGAACCTTGCACAGCAGGAGGAGAAGCGCTGCGGCGCAGAAGCCGACCATCGGGGAGATCAGCAGGCCAAGGCCCACGTCCTGAGCCTTTGCCCAGTTGACGCCCTCGGTGATCGAGTGGGCGGGCCCCATCAGCGCATTGGCGAGCCCGACACCCAGGATCGAACCGATCAGCGTGTGGGAACTCGAGGCCGGGAGTCCCAAATACCAAGTGCCAAGGTTCCAGAGAATGGCGGAGATGAGGAGGGAGAAAACCATCGCGAAGCCGGCCGCGGACCCGATGTTCAAGACCAGTTCGGCAGGCAGAAGAGCCACGATGCCGAAGGCGACCACCCCGGACGACATCAGCACGCCGATCAGGTTCCAGAGCCCGGACCAAACGACCGCCGGAGTCGCCTTCAGGGTGTTGGTGTAAATCACCGTGGCCACCGCATTCGCCGTGTCGTGAAACCCGTTCACAAACTCGAAGCTGAGCGACAGAAGAATTGCCAAACCCAAACCGATATACGTGATGAGGGTTGGATCGGAATATGCGGCGGCCAAAGTGAACATGCCCCGCTATCATCATCAGAGGAAACCGGCGGGCGCAAGCCGCGTGTTGACACAAGGTTTTTCGGAATGTGTTCCGGCATCCGGTTCGTGCTTGCCAAGCGGCGGCATCCGGCTATCCTTTGCGCCTCACGGAACAGGACCGACACTTTATGAACATGACCGACTTATTGATTTTGGCCGAGGCCGCGCCGGCTCCCGGGCAGCAAAACGTGCTTTTCCAGATGATGCCGCTGGTTTTCATCTTCGTGATTTTCTATTTCCTGCTGATCCGTCCGCAGCAGAAGAAGGCGAAGGACCATGAGAAGCTGATCCAGGCGGTGAAGACCGGCGACCAGGTGGTGACGAACGCCGGCATCCACGGCACGGTCACGAATGTGAAGGAAAAGACGCTCATCATCAAAATCGCGGACAACGTGAAAGTGGAGTTCGACCGCGGGGCGGTCGCCGTCGTGTTGAAGCAGCCCGAAGCCTGACCTCCGATGCGGCCGTCAAGGCCGCGGATTTATCACACCCGATGTCACCCGCCCTTACGTTCACCCTCGGCCTGGCGCTCCTGCTGCTTTTCGGCTGGTATTTTGCAACCGAACTTCCCGCCCGCAAACGCTGGCTGGGGCTGATCCTCACGGTTTTTCTCATCGCCTACTGCGCCGAGCAGGTGTGGCCGCCGGGGCAGAAGATCCGGCTGGGACTCGACCTGCAGGGAGGCACGTCGTTCCTGATCCGTCTCATTCCACAGACCGAGACCGGGATCACGAAAGACCTTTTGGATCAGGCGGTCGAGGTCATCCGCAAGCGTGTGGACCAATACGGAGTAAGCGAGCCGGTGATCAGTCCGCAGGGGAAGGACCGGATTCTGGTGCAGATCGCGGGGCTCGACACGAAGCAGGTCGAGGAGGCGAAATCCCAGCTCCAGCGGGTGGCGAAGCTCGAGTTTGCGATGGTGGACAACGG
Source organism: Verrucomicrobiia bacterium (assembly GCA_037129975.1). Lineage (GTDB taxonomy): Bacteria > Verrucomicrobiota > Verrucomicrobiia > Chthoniobacterales > Terrimicrobiaceae > QYQL01. Next base: position 16,640 of record JBAXTX010000015.1, read on the forward strand.
AGGGGCCGCACGCGTGGCCAGGATCCAGGCGGGCGAGGAGCCCATGCCGCCGGCTTATGTGCTGAAGCCCTACAAGCCCGGCAAGAACGCCAAGGAGGAGACGCAGATCCTGGTGACCCGCCGCCCCGCGCTGACCGGCGAACATGTGACCCGTGCGTTCGCGTTCTTCGACCAGCAGGGCTACGGGGTCTCGCTCGAACTCGACTCCTCGGGCGCGAAAATCTTTGACGAGGTGGCGGCCCAGCACAAAGGGCACCAGATGGCGATCATTCTCGACGGGGAGGTGCTCTCGGCACCGACGCTTCAGACCGACTACTACGGCGGCCGCGCGCAGATCACCGGGCATTTCACCGACAAGGAAGCCCGCGATCTTTCGAGCGCGCTCGAAAACCCGCTGCGCGTGCCCGTGCAGATCGAGGAGACGCGGAGCGTCTCGCCCACCCTCGGGGCGGATTCCGTGAAGAGCGGCATCGTGGCCGGGGTCGTCGGGCTCGTGCTGGTGATGGCGTTCGTCCTGCTGTATTACCGGTTCGCCGGGCTGATCGCGGTCTTCGGCCTGCTGATCAACATCGTGATCCTGTTCGGGATGATGGCGATGTTGAACTTCACGCTGACCCTGCCGGGCATCGCGGGAATTATCCTGACCATCGGCCTGGCGGTGGATGCGAACGTGCTGATCTACGAGCGCCTGCGCGAGGAGATGGCGGCCGGCAAGTCGCTGCCCGCGGCGCTGCCAGGTGCCTATGACAAGGCATTCAGCGCGATCTTCGATGCGAATGCGACAACGTTGATCACGGCGGTCATCCTCTTCTGGCAGGCGACCGGCTCGGTGAGGGGCTTCGCCGTGACGCTCTCGCTCGGCATCATCGCCTCGATGTTCTCGTCCCTGCTCTTCACCCGCACCGCGTTCCGTTGGCTCGTCGAAAAGGGCGGCCTCAAACGGATCAGGATGCTCGATCTCATCCCGACGAAGAAAATCGATTTCCTCGGCAAGCGGTGGATCGCAATCTCATTTTCGCTTCTCCTGATCGGCGGATCGGTCGGGATCTTCGTGGTGCGGGGGGAGAAAAACTTCGGGATTGATTTCCGCGGAGGCGACCTCCTCATCGTGGGATCCGCCCAGCCGGTGACAGTCACCCAGGCGCGCGAGGCGGTGAACGATCCGAATGTGGTCATCCAGTTCGAACGCGCGGGCATGAGCGAACTCCTGGCTTTCCGCAGCCCGCAGGGAACGTCGGATTCGATTCTCGCCAAATTGCGCGCCTCATTTCCCAAGAGCGGGATCAACCCGGTCGGCCAGGATACGGTCGGCGCGCTGATCGGCATGGAGTTCGCCAAGAGCGCGATTTGGGCGCTCGGGCTCGGGATGCTCGGGATTCTGATTTACGTGACCCTGCGCTTCGAGTTTTCGTTTGCGCTCGGCGCGGTGGTTGCGCTGCTGCACGACGTGATCATCATGCTGGGGCTGTTTTCGCTGATCGGCGGCGAGCTTTCCCTCGTCATGGTCGGCGCGGTTCTCACGATTGCCGGCTACTCGATCAACGACACCATTGTCGTCTATGACCGCATCCGCGAGGGGCTGAAGCGGGGAGATCGGGGGAAGATCCAGACGCTGATGAACAACAGCATCAACGAGACGCTTGGCAGGACGTTCCTCACCGGCGGCCTGACGATTCTCTCCGTCGGAGCGCTGTACTTCTTCGGCGGAGCGGTGCTGCGCGACTTTTCCTTCGCCATCCTGGTGGGCATCCTCGTCGGAACCTACTCGTCGATCTTCATCGCGGCGCCGATCGTCCTCTGGGCTTCGAATCTCCGCGGCAAGAGCGTCCGCCGCGAGGTTCTCGACAGCGGATCGCTCAAGCAGGCTTGAACGCCTCCGAAAAAATCCCTTGCGGCAGCATGGGCGCCCGCACACGTTCAGCTCCAGTGCGAACCGCCGCCACCATTCTTTTCGTCTTCGCGGCATCCGCCGCCTCCGCCCAGTGGAATGTCGCGATGCACGATGGCCGACGGTATGTGCCGGTCGGGGACGTCGCGAATTTTTACAAGCTGAACCCGCCGGCGATTGACGGCCGTTCGTTCACCATCACCGGACAGGCCCGCACGATCCGGGGGAATGCGGGGGCCCGCGAAATCTGGATCAACAATGTCAAATACATCCTCTGCTTCGATGTGGTGGCAAAGGACGGGCACATTTTGATCTCGGCGATGGATGTCACGAAGATCATCGAGCCGGTGATGCGTCCGGGAAAAATCAAGAATGCGAGCGCGGTCCGGACGGTGATCCTCGATGCCGGGCACGGCGGGCACGACAGCGGGGCGAGGGGACCCATGGGCGCCGAGAAGGACGCGGCGCTCGACGTCGTTCTCCGGGCGAAAAAACTTCTCGAGCAGAACGACTACAATGTCCGTCTCACACGCGCGACCGATGTCTTCATCCCTCTCGAAAAACGTCCGGGCTTCGCCAACAGGTATCAGAACGCGGTTTTTGTCAGCATCCATTTCAACAAGAGCAACCGGGGCGGAGGGACCGGGATCGAGACCTACGCGCTGGCTCCCCGGGGCGTGCCGTCCATGGACGAGGAAAACCTCAGCTACAGCGACTTCAAGCAGTATCCCGGGCACGCGAGGGATTCCGAGAACATCGCGCTGGCAACGGCGATGCACTCCTCGATGCTCCGCCATCTGCGTCTCTTCGACCGGGGGATCAAACGGGCGCGGTTCGTCGTCATCCGGGACGCGCAGATTCCCGGGGTGCTTCTCGAGGGAGGATTCATGAACCACCCGAACGACGCGCGGCAGATTGCATCGGGCGAATTCCGGGACGCCTTCGCCCGCGCGATCCTTGAGGGAGTGACCCGCTACAAGAGCGCGGTTGCCGGGCAGATGCAGTATTTCAAACCCACGACCGTCGTCGCGGCGACCGATAACACCGCGGCTCCGCTCCTCAGGAGCGAACCGTCGGCTCCGGTGGGTTCCAAAACAGACATCGTCCAATCCGTGAAACAAGCCACAGGGGCGCTCGCCAGCCCGGCACCCGGAAACTGATATGCAGAACCTCGATCCCATCGGCGTCTTCGATTCCGGCATCGGCGGGCTCACGGTCGTTGCCGCCCTCCAGGCATTCCTTCCCGCGGAGAATATTTTTTACATCGGAGACACCGCGCGCGTTCCCTACGGAGGAAAAAGCCGCAGGACCGTCGAACGCTACAGCGTCGAGATCGGCGGGCTGCTCCTCGCGGAACAGGCGAAAATCATCGTGGTGGCCTGCAATACCGCGTCGGCCCTCGCCGTGCCGAGGATGCGGGAGATTTTCAAAGTCCCCGTGCAGGGGGTCGTGGCCCCCGGCGCGGAGGCGGCTGTCCGCGCCACCAGGACCGGGCGCATCGGGGTCATGGGGACGCGGGCCACGATGGCCAGCGGGGCCTACGAGCACGCGATCAAACAGCTCGATCCCGCCGCGCGGGTCTTCAGCGCGGCCTGCCCGCTTCTCGTGCCGCTGATCGAGGAGGGACTCTTCGAGGATCCGGTGACCGACCAGATCCTCGCCCGCTACCTCGCGCCCCTGCTCGCGCAAAACGTGGATGCGATTGTCCTCGGCTGCACCCATTACCCGCTCCTCCGCGCGGCGATCGCCCGTGCCGCGGGGCCCGATGTCACGCTCGTGGATTCCGCGAACAACTGCGCTCTGGCCGTGAAAAATCTCCTCGTGAGCGAGCGCCTCTCCGCGCCGCAGGAACGGCTCGGCCGCCTGGATGTGGCATTGACGGATTCCACCGAAGGCTTCCTCCGGGTTGCTCAAAAAGCCCTCGGCATCGAGATCGGTGACGTCCATCTGCGGGCCGTGCAAACCCGGGAGTAGTCCCCCCCACCCACGGTCCATGGGGGGACCCGTTCTCCATCTGGACACGCCGCCCCGGATTTCTTATCATGCCACAATAACAATGAAATCCCTTCGAGGCACATGGGCGATCGGCGCGAACACGTTCACCGAGCTGGTCCGGATGAAGGTCTTTTACTTTCTGCTGATCTTCGCGCTGCTGATCATCGGAAGCTCGGCGTTCGTTGCGAAGTTCTCTTTCCAGGAGCAGTTCCAGATGCTCAAGGATATTTCGCTCGGCGCGATGTCGGTCTTCACGTCGCTTCTCGCGATTCTTGCGACCGCGAATTTTCTGCCGAAGGACATGGAGGACCGGACGATCTACACGATCCTTGCGAAGCCGGTCCCGCGGTTTTCGTATCTTCTCGGCAAGCTCATCGGGATCCTTCTGCTGCTGGTGCTGGCGATCCTGCTGATGACCGGGCTTTTTCTGGCGGTGCTGTGGCTCCAGGAGCGCGGGGTGCTCGCCGAGACGCGGGCCCAGCTTCAGGGCGGTTCCGCGGAGGACCTGGCGCTCGCCTTGAAAGAGGTCGCCGCCTCGACCTTCAACGCGAACCTCTTCCCCGGGATTGTGATCATCTTCGTGAAGTCCGCCCTGCTGGCCGCCATGACCCTTTTCCTTTCAACCTTCGCGTCTTCCGGGCTCTTCACGATCCTGATGGCGGCCGCCATCTATTTTATCGGCCACCTCCAGGCGACCGCACGGGAATACCTGATGGCCGGAGCCGACATCCATTGGTGGTCCCGCGTCCTCGCGGCGGCCGTCGCGCTGATTTTTCCCGACCTTCAGGCATTCAATTTCGTGGATGATGTGATCGCGGGGGTGGCGGTGCCGGCCGGGCTGTTCCTGCAGATCGTTGCGCTGGGCGGGCTGTATGTGGCGGTGTATTTCTCCCTGGCCGCGATCGTGTTCGCGGGGCGCGAGCTATGATCGCCCGGCGGATCGCGGCGTCGGTGTTGCTGGTGGCGGCCTTCGGGGCGGTTCTCCTTCCGTTTCAGACGCGGCTTGCCGCGGAGGCGAAGGCCGCGGGTTTCCGCGCGACCGCGCTCGATCTCGATCTCCGCGAACAGATCGGCCAAATGGGATTTCTGGCCGCGTTGAGCGGGTTCCGTTCTCCGCTCGCCGCGTTTCTTTGGATCGAGGCGCACGCGGCCTGGGAGAATACCGAGTGGGGACGGATGGCCGGGATCTTCAACACGGTGACCACGCTCCAGCCGCGCTCGATCCTTTACTGGGACATGGCGGCGTGGCACATGGCGTGGAATGCCAGCGTGGCGGCGATGCAGGATCCCAAGCAGCCGAGCGAGGCGCTGCGGATCCGCGCCCAGCGGCAGTATTTCAACCTGGGGAAAGATTTCCTGGACCGGGGGATCCGCAACAACCCCGACCGCTACCAGCTCTACCTTCAACTCGGAGTCCTCCTGCGGGACAAGTTCGAGGACCATTGCGGGTCATCGGCGGCATTTTTGCGGGCGTCCGAGTTTCCCGATGCCCCGCCGTATTGCCGGAGGTTCGCGGGATACGAGATGGCGAAGTGCCGGGGACGCGAGCGGGAAGCCTACGGGTTTCTGAAGGCCCTCTACCTGCAGGGAGAGAAGCAACGCCTGCCCACGCTCATCAACCTCCTGCGCGACATGGAAAAGAAACTGGATATCCCCGCCTCCGAAAGGTTAGATCATCCCTGATCCGCCCCCGGCGGTCACTCCACACTTTCATGCGATTTGCTATTTTCGGCGATATTCATGCCAACCTGCACGCGCTCCAGGCTGTTCTGGCGGACGCCACGGAACAGAATTGCACGCACCATGTCTGCATGGGCGACGTCGTCGGCTACAACGCGTTCCCGCGTGAGTGCCTCGACATCGTGCGCGGGCTCGACTGCCCGGCGGTGAAGGGGAATCATGACGAGCAGGCCTCGATGTTCGGGTTCCAGGAGGGGTTCAATGCCCTGGCGGAAGAAGCGATGAACTGGACGCGCGACCAGCTTCCCGACGCCGACAAAGACTGGCTGCGAACGCTCCGCCTGCAGCGCCAGGTGCGCGATTTCACGATCGTCCACGCGACACTCGATACCCCGCACAAATGGGGGTATGTCTTCAATCAGCTCGACGCCGCCGCAAGCTTCAGCTACCAGCATACATCGGTCTGCTTCATCGGCCACACCCATGCCCCGAAGGCCTTCGTCCGCGACGGCAGCGTCCGCACGGTCCCGCTCGACAAGGATTTGCAGCTCCTTCCCGGAAAAAAATTTCTCATCAACGTGGGCAGCGTCGGCCAGCCCCGCGACGGAGACTGGCGGGCGGCGTATTGCCTCTACGACACGGTGGCGAACGAGATCTCCCTGCGCCGCCTGCCATACGATCTCCCCGCCGCACAAAAGGCGATCCTTGATGCCGGCCTCCCGCCGAAGCTCGCCGAGCGCCTCGCCGTCGGGCGCTAGCGGGACAGCCCCCCGGGTTATGAGAATTGTTTTTTGCGGCACGGGCGAAATCGGACTGCCCTCGCTGAAAATTCTTGCGGATTCGCACGATCTGGTCGGCGTGATCACCCAGCCCGACCGGCCTGCCGGGCGCGACCTGAAACCCCGCCCCCCGGCCGTGAAGACCGAGGCGCTTGCCCGCGGGATCCCGGTCGTCCAGCCGGAGCGGATCCGGAAAGATTTTTCCGCCCTTGCGGAGTGGTCGCCGGACGTGATGGTTGTGGCCGCCTACGGGCAGATCCTGCCGCGTGCGGTTCTCGATATTCCGGGGTTGGGATGTCTGAACCTGCATGCTTCGCTTCTGCCCCGGCATCGCGGCGCGTCGCCGATTCAAGCCGCGATCCTTGCCGGCGACGAGGGGACCGGGATCACGGTCATGTTCATGGACGAAGGGTTGGACACGGGGGACATCCTGCTCGCCCGCCACATCCCGATCCTGCCCGATGAAACGGCAGGGAGTCTGCACGACCGGCTGGCGGATATCGCACCGGCCGCACTGACCGATGCGCTCGATCTTCTGGCGGTTGGCGCCGCTCCGAGAGCCGCGCAGGATGCCGCGCTTGCGACTTATGCTCCGAAGCTTGGCAGGCAGGACGGACGACTCGACTGGACCGGGCCCGCGGGGATGCTCGCGCGCAAGGTGCGGGCGATGAGCCCCTGGCCCGGTGCTTCCGCGCGGATCAACGGGGCGGTTGTTAAAATTCATGAGGCCGTCGCGGCGGAGGAATCCGGCGTGCCGGGGACTGTTCTCTCCGCGGGCCCGCGCGGGATCTCCGTGGCGGCCGGGGCGGGGAGCCTCGTCCTCCGCGAGGTCCAGCTCGAAGGCAGGAAACGGCTTCCGGCGGCGGATTTTCTCCGGGGATTTCCACTGGGCCCGGAAATGAGATTCGATTTGTCCTTTTCACTTCCGCCGTGATCGGGTTGGATGCAAGGCAATCCGCATGTCCACCCCGCGATACAAACGTGTTGTTCTGAAGCTCAGCGGCGAGGCTTTGCGCGAGCCGGGAAGCCGCGACAACATCTCGCCCCAGATCGCATCGAAGATCGCCGGGCAGATTGCGGAAGTGCAGAAAATGGGGGTCGAGCTTGCGGTTGTCGTCGGGGGAGGAAATATCTGGCGCGGCCTCGCGGCGAGCCACCGCGGGATGAACCGCACGACCGCCGACTACATGGGCATGCTGGCCACGGTCATCAACGGCCTCGCCCTCATGAGCGCGCTCGAAGGCCTCGGGGTCAGCGTCCGGGTGCAGACCGCGATTCAGATGCACAACGTCGCCGAGCCGTTCATCCTCCGCCGGGCGATCCGCCATCTCGAAACCGGCCACGTCGTGATCTTTGTCGCCGGCACGGGGAACCCGTTCTTCTCGACCGACACGACCGCCGCCCTCCGCGCGAACGAGATCGGAGCGGAGGTGATCCTCAAAGCCACCAAAGTGGACGGCGTTTATGACTCCGACCCGGTCAAGAACCCGGACGCCAAACGGTTCGCGCACATCACCTACAGCGAGGCGCTTTCGAGGCGGCTCCAGGTCATGGACTCCACCGCGTTCAGCCTCTGCATGGACAACCGCATGCCGATCATTATTTTTGACATGAACGAGCCGGACAACATCCGGCGCGCGATCGTCGGCGAGGAAGTCGGGACGCTTGTCTCGGAAAAACCGGGGGACCCGCAATGAGCCGCGACGAGGTTGTTTTCGAAGCCGAGGAAGGGATGGAGAAAGCCGTGGAATTCATGGTTCATGAATTCCACTCGATCCGCACGGGGAAGGCCACTCCCGCCCTCGTCGAAAACCTCGACGTGCAGGCCTACGGCACGACGATGAAGCTCAAGGCGCTCGCCCTCATCACCGCGCCCGAGCCGCGCCTTCTTGTCATCCAGCCGTTCGATGGCGCGACCGTCCGCGATATCGAACGCGCGATCAACGAGTCGCGCCTCGGCATCAATCCTTTGGTGGACGGAAAAATCATCCGCATCCCGATCCCCGAGCTCTCCGAGGAACGCCGTCGCGACCTCGCGAAGACGGTCAACCAGCTCGCCGAAGAAGGGCGCGTCCGGATTCGCTCGATCCGTCGCAATGGCATGGAAGCCGCCAAGAAGCTGGAAAAAGCCGGGGAGCTTTCGGAGGACACCCTGCGCGACACGGAAGCCGAAATCCAGAAGCTCACGGACCGCTTTGTTACCGATCTCGACAAACATGCCGCCCACAAAGAGGCGGAGCTGATGAAAATATGAAACCGCTTTTCCTGACTCTTTTTCTGGCCCTCGCCGTTCCGGTCGTCCGCGCGGATGTCGTCCGCCCGGCCCCGGAATTTTTCTGGGTGGATTCGACCGGGGCGCGCAAAAGCTCGAAGTCTCTTCTCGGGCGCCCGGTGATCCTGCTCATTGCGGACTCCCCTCGCGAGTGGGCGTTCCGCTCGCAGGTCGGCCAGCTCCAGAAAATGTATGAGCGCCTCGCCGCCGAGAAGGCGGTCTGCGTCGCCGCGTTCTCCCGCGAGCCGGGCGTCATCCGCTCGAACATCCCGTTTGTTTCCGCGGCAGACGGGCCCCGGGCATCGTATGACCTCCAGGTCGAGCGCGGGTTTGCCATCGCGGTGATCGGGAAGGACGGCAACCTGGATTACACGGGACGGAAGGTCCTTCCGGTCCAGCGGATCTACGACATCATGAACGGTTCCTTCGTCGTCCAAAAAACCCTCCGCAGGCCCTGAGCTCGAATGGCGGGCTTCTTCAAAAAATAAAACATGCGCGTTAAAGTCGAGTTCTACGACACACTCCGCGAGCTCACGGGATGCCACGAGTGGGCGCCCGACCTGGCTCCCGGGGCCACGGTTGCCGAGCTTGTGGATCTTGCGATTCGCGCCTTCCCGCGGCTCGTCGAGTTCCCCGGCGACCCGATTTTCACCGCCGGGCTCGATTACGTCGAGACGACCCACGTCATCCGCGAGGGCGAAACGATCTCGATCCTGCCCGCACCGTCCGACCGCTGAGTTCGCCCGCGGCTTCCGCAAAAATTCCTCGAAAAAACTTGATATGATGCCCTCGAGAGAGTGCAAGTGTGTGCTCGCAAATGCCCGTCCGCACATTCTCTCTTTTTCTTCTCGCCGCAGGGCTTCTCGGTCCGGTCCGCGCGGTGACGTTTGAGGAGCTCAACGCCACGTTCGGAATCCCGATTTGGGCGGATGACAACCTCTGGGACGACGATGCGGCGGAGACCGCGAAGCGGCTCGGCTGGCCGCCGGAATCGAAGACATCAACCGACTCGAGCTTCCGCATGTATCCCAAGGCAAACGACCTTGTTCTCGGATCGCGCCCGTATTCGCTCGCCCTCTACGGGGAAAAAGACCTTGTCGGCGGAATTTCGATGATGTTCGCCAACAAAGGCGATGCGGTGGATTCTTCTGGCGGACCTGTGGATGTCAAAGGAGCCAGGGAGCGAACGAAGGCGATCCGGGATTTCAAGACGGCCATCGTGAAGGACAAGCGCCAAATCGAGGGGGCGCTGACGGCATTGCTCGGCCAGCCGGCCGCCGACAGATTCGGCCAGGGCAGCCAGACACGCGAATCGGTGAAACGCTGGGACTGGAACGGCCACGCCATCCTCCTCGCCGCCCCGCGTGATGAATACGCCGCCGTCCGGATCCTTTCGTCCGCCGTCGCCGACCTGCAGGGCAAGTCCCGCATCCCGGATGCCGAGCTTCGCGAGCGCCTCGCCGCCCGAATCGAGAAGCGTCCGAACGGCGATGTTGTCCTCAAGGACATCCCGATGGTGGACCAGGGGCCGAAAGGCTACTGCGTTCCGGCAACCTGGGAGCGCGTGATGCGCTACATGGGGGTTCCTGCCGACATGTATGTCCTCGCCATGGCCGGCAACACAACCGCAGGCGGCGGCACGAGCGTCACGGCCATCGCCGCCGGCGCGAAGGAGGCGATCATGCGGGGAGGGCGCCAGCTCGTGTTCGAGTCGGGAAAAATCAACACCCTGAACATCAAAAAATGCATCGCCCGCGGGCTCCCGGTCATGTGGGCGGTCTGCGTGGATCGCGGGTTTGATGACAGCCTCACCGCCCGGACCAAGGAACGCGCGCAGATGTCCGATCCCCAAGCGTGGAAAAAACAGCTCGACGATGACAGGAAGGCCGCCAGAAAAATCAAAAACAACCCGCTCAACGGCCATGTGCGGATGATTATCGGCTACAACGAAACCACCCGCGAAATCGCGTTTTCCGACTCCTGGGGGGCCGGAGCCGCCGAGCGGTGGATGACCGAAGAGGAGGCCCAGGCGATCAGTCAGGGCGGGTATCAGTTCATCAATTTTTAGAAACATTATGTCGAACTTGGACCGCGAGGAAGCTCTCGCACTTTACAATGTGGACCGCTGGGGCGGCGGGTATTTCGGGATCAACACAGGCGGAAACGTCGTCGTGAAGCCGAAGCGCAACGACGAGACGATCGATCTGATGGAAATTGTCCGCGAGGCACGCGCCCGCTCGCTCCAATTTCCGCTTGTGGTCCGCTTCCACGACCTTCTGCGCGACCGGGTCGAGGTCCTCAACGCCGCGTTTGCCGAGGCGATCTCGGAGGCCGGCTACGGCGGCGTCTATCGCGGGGTTTTCCCGATCAAAGTCAACCAGCTCCGCGAGGTGGTCGAGGAGATCATGGACGCCGGCGCGCCGTGGCATTTCGGCATCGAGGCGGGAAGCAAGCCCGAGCTCCTCGCCGCGCTCTCGCTCCACTCGGACCCCGAGAGCCTTGTCATCTGCAACGGATACAAGGACACCAGCTTCATCCGCAACGCGATGCTCGGACGCAAGCTCGGAAAAAAAGTCATCCTCGTCGTCGAGAAGCTCGAGGAGTTGGCCCATGTGCTCCGGATTTCCAACGAAATGGGAGTCGAGCCGATGATCGGGCTCCGCGTGCGCCTGCTCTCGAAGGGGGCGGGCAAGTGGGCGACGAGCGGCGGCGAAAACGCGAAGTTCGGACTCTCGACGGCCGACCTCGTCGAGGCGAGCGACCTGCTCCACGCGGCCGGCCTCGCGCACTGCCTGAACCTCGTCCACTTCCATGTCGGCTCGCAGGTTCCGGACATCCGCACGATCAAGCGCGCGACGCGCGAGGCCGCCCGGTTTTATGCCAAGCTCTCAAAAATGGGCCACGCGCTCGGGTATCTCGACGTCGGCGGCGGGCTCGGCGTGGACTACGACGGCTCGCGCACGACATTCGACAGCTCCACGAATTACTCGCTGAACGAATACGCCCGCGACATCGTCTATACCGTCCTGGAAGTCTGCAATTCCGAATCCGTCGCCCACCCGACGATCGTCAGCGAGAGCGGGCGCGCGCTCGTCGCCCACCACTCGGTCCTCCTCGTCGAAACCTTCGGGTCCATCGAAAAAAACAACCGGAGCGAGGATGTCGTTCCGACTCCGGGCGACCCGCAGCTCGTGAACGATCTCCTCGAGATCCGGAACGACCTGAACAAAAAGAACCGCCTCGAGAACCTGCACGACGCGCAGGAAATCCGCGACCGCGCGCAGTCGATGTTCGATCTCGGAATGCTCGACCTTCGGGCCAAGGCGCGGATCGAGACGGTCTATTGGCAGATCGCCGAGGCGATCGTCGAGAACTTCCGGAACATGCGCTACGTCCCGGAGGAGGTCAAAGAAATGGAGGTTGCGCTCGGCGACCAGTTCCTCTGCAACTTCTCGGTCTTCCAGTCGCTGCTCGACCACTGGGCGCTCGGGCAGCTCTTCCCGGTGATGCCGATCCACCGGCTCAACGAGCTCCCCGACAGGAACGCGACGCTCGTGGACATCACCTGCGACTCGGATGGCAAGGTCGCGAAGTTCGTGGACTTGCAGGACGTCAAGGAAACCCTGCCGCTCCACCGGTGGCGGCCGGGCGAACCCTATTTCATCGGGTTCTTTCTCGCCGGCGCCTACCAGGACATCATGGGCGACCTCCACAACCTCTTCGGCCGGGTCAACGAGATGCACATCTACCTCGATGTGGACGAGGACACGGGCTACTACGTCGAGGAAGTCCTCCCCGGCAGCACGGTGGGCCAGGTCCTCTCGCTCACCCAGTGGGATGTCAACGAACTCGCCCGCAGGATGAAGGCCCAGACCGACGCCGCCATCAAATCCGACCGCCTCAAACCCAGCGAGGCCATGCGCCTCCTCAACGAATACGAAAAAAGTCTCACCCAATACACCTACCTCAACTTCGACGACCAGTTTTGATTCTCGAACCACAGAGGGCGCGGGGTGGATTTGAAAGTTTTTGCAGAAGCGCATTGAGCCAGTGTGAAAAGTGTGGATAGTCAAGCGACAACCCCAGT
>JBAXTX010000150.1:0-6225 GCA_037129975.1 Verrucomicrobiia bacterium
GATGGTTCGGCTGCGCGATGCTCTGCTACGTCACGCCGAAAGAACACCTCGGCCTGCCGAACAAAAAAGACGTCAAGGACGGCGTGATCGCCTACAAGATCGCCGCCCACGCCGCCGACCTCGCGAAAGGCCATCCGGGCGCCCAATACCGCGACAACGCGCTCAGCAAGGCGCGCTTCGAATTCCGTTGGGAGGACCAGTTCAACCTCTCGCTCGATCCCGTGACCGCCCGCGAATTCCACGACGAAACCCTCCCCCAGGAAGGCGCGAAGTCCGCCCACTTCTGCTCGATGTGCGGCCCGCACTTCTGCTCGATGAAAATCACCGCGGACGTGCGCCAATACGCCGCGGAGCAGGGGCTCACCGCGGAAGAGGCGTTGAAAAAGGGATTGGAAGAAAAAGCCGGAGAGTTCGCCGAAAAGGGCGCGGAGCTTTACGCGAAGCCGTCCGGCCCGTGAGAAAACCCGTTCAGCTTCGTGTGATCTGGAGGCCGGACGGAGAGATCGAGTAGTCCACGAACCGTGCCCTCGGGTTCGGGGGGCGGGCGGCGAGATGTTCGCGGATCCGGCTTCCGGCGCCTTCATCCTTGGCGAGCAGGAGCTCGTAGTTCGTCGCGCATCCGTTGGAAAATCCTTCGCCGGTCCATCCGCACCGCCCCATGAGAAGGCCGATCACACGACGGCTCAGGAGCCAGAGCCCGGTGTCCACAAAACAGGCGTGCGTGGCCGCGAACTCGCGGACCTTTTCCGGCGACGGCTTTTGAAGAAAGAACGCGACCTCGCCGCGCGATTCACGGGGCGAAAAAAAGACGCCGAAATGCGAGGCGACCTCCGGGCTCACCATCATCCCGAAGCCGATGATGTCCGCACGCGGGTCCGAGGGAAGGGCCTCGGGAAATTTTAACAGGATCCGGCACGCAGGGCATTATCCGGGTTTTCCCTCAAAATGCGAGCCCTCTTGTTTTCTTCCACAAGAACGTTTTTCTCCGGCGGACTCTGTGCTATGTTCCATTCCATGAAATCCTTTCTTCTCGCGCATGGGCTCTGCCTTTCCTCGCTGCTGCTTTTTTCCGGCTGCACCAATTCCGAGGGGAGGTTCCGTCCGCCGGATCCCATCGGCTACGCGTTGTTCGAGCTGTTTGATCGCGGCCCGCACACGCCCGCCGGACGGACGAATACGGATTCCGACGCGCAATTCGTGGGAACGGACAACAGCCCTGCCACACGCGGGTATCCGCCGTCGCGGGACTCGATCTGGGTGGACGGAACCTGGGGCACGTCGAACGGCCGCCGGGTCTGGGTTCCCGCACACTGGCAGTAACCCCGGCGCAATCGGTCATTGGCGTCGGCCGCGCGCGGTGGTAGGTTTCTCTTCATCATGCAACAGGCGCCCGTCACAAAATACCGTCCGTTTCCGCCGGTGGATCTGCCCGGCAGGCAGTGGCCGGGCCGGACGCCCGATCACGCCCCGATCTGGTGCAGCGTGGATCTGCGCGACGGGAACCAGGCGCTCGCCCAGCCGATGAGCGTGGACGAAAAGCTCGAATATTTTGAGATGCTTGTGCGGATCGGCTTCCGGGAGATCGAGATCGGGTTCCCGTCGGCCTCGCAGACGGAATTTGATTTTTGCCGGAGGCTGATCGAGGGCGGGCTGGTCCCGGACGGCGTGGCGATCCAGGTTCTGTGCCAGTGCCGGAACGACCTGATCGTGCGTTCGCTCGAGGCGCTCCGCGGGGCAAAGAACGTGATTTTCCACCTTTACAACTCGACCTCGCCGAAGCAGCGCGAATACGTGTTCCACGCCACGCGCGGGGAAATCGTGAAGATCGCCACCGATGCCGTGTCGTTTCTCAAAGAGCAGATGCGCCCGCTCGTGGACGAGGGGACGCGGGTCCGGCTGGAATACTCGCCGGAAAGCTTCACGAGCACGGAGCTGGATTTTTCGCTCGAGATCTGCGAGGCGGTGACCGACGTCTGGCAGCCGGCACCGGACAACAAGATCCTCATCAACCTCCCGGCCACGGTGGAATACGCGACGCCGAACGTCCACGCCGACCAGATCGAGTGGATGTCCACCCGCCTGACGCGGCGCGGGCTCACGACGCTTTCGCTCCACACGCACAACGACCGCGGCACAGGCATCGCGGCCACCGAGCTCTCGCTGCTCGCCGGCGCGGACCGTGTCGAGGGCACGCTCTTCGGGCTCGGCGAGCGCACCGGCAACCTCGACATCGCAACGCTCGCCCTCAACCTCTACCTGCACGGGATCCACCCGGGCCTCGATTTCAGCGACATCAATGGCATCCGCGAGGTTTACGAGCGTTGCACCCGCATGGAAATCCCCGCGCGCCATCCGTATGCCGGAGACCTCGCGTTCACGGCGTTCAGCGGCTCGCACCAGGATGCCATCAAGAAATCCTGGGAGCAGCAGGGCGAGGGCAGGCCTTGGGATGTTCTCTACATCCCGATCGACCCCGCGGACATCGGGAGAAGCTACAAGGCGATCATCCGGATCAATTCGCAGTCCGGCAAAGGCGGCGTCGCTTACATCCTGGAAAAAGAATTCGGCTACCAGCTCCCGAAGCTGATGCAGAAGGAAATCGGGCGGATCATCAACGGGCTCTCGGACGAAAAAGGCGCCGAGCTGAGCCCGCAGGAAATCCACGATGTCTTTGTCGCGACATACATCGCCCGCGACAAGCCGGTCGCGCTGGTGGAGTTCTGCACGATCGAGAGATCGAGCACGGTCACCTGCGAGGCGCGCCTCTTCCACGACGGGAGCGAGCTCGTTCTCCAGGGTGCCGGCAACGGACCGATTGACGCCTTCGTGGATGCCCTGCGGAGCACCGGGCTTCCGCGCTTCGACGTGCTCAGCTACTCCGAGCACTCGCTCGGTGCGGGCGCAGGAGCCCGCGCGGTCAGCTACATGCAAATCAAAATGCCCACCGGCAGAACGTTCTTCGGGGTCGGCAGCGACACAAACATCGAGCTCGCATCCATCAAAGCCCTTGTCAGCGCGCTGAATCGCTCGATGGTTTCCTCCACTGCCGGCTGAGACCGTCTCTTGGAAATAGCCGGACTTCGCAGCGACCAGGGGAACGGGCGTCCCGCCTGTGAGCCCTGTTTTTCCCTCACACCGTATCGTCGGTTTATTTCCAAGCGACGGTCTCAGAGTTGCTCCGGCGCGTTGAGCAATTCGGCCACGCGTTTGAGGAGGCGGCCGGCGGCTCCGCCGTCGAGCACCCGGTGATCGAAGCTCAGTGTGAACTGGGCTTCGACGACGGGGAGGAACTCCTTGATGTCCGGGTTCCAGAACGGCACGGTCTGGCCCGCTCCCATTCCGATGAGGAGCGTTTGCTCCGGCAGTGGGATCGGGGTGGCGATCGTGAGTCCAAACGTGCCGTAGTTCGTGACCGTGGCAATCGAGCCGCCGAGGTCGCCGGGCGGGAGCCTGCGCTGGCGGGCGAGTTCGACCAGCCGGTTGTAGCGGGGCACCAGGTCATCGAGACGGTATTGGTCGGCATTACGGATCACGGGCACCATGACCCCGTCCTCGGCCTCGACAGCAAAAGCAATATCCACCGAGGGCGGGTGGACGATGCGTTCGCCGATCAGGCGTCCGGCGGGCGCGCTGTTCTCGCCAAGCGCGATCGCGAGAGCACGGAGCGTGTAGAGTGCCGGGCCCGGTTTCGCGGGATGCTTCTTCCGGTGGGCAAGAAGGTTGTCGAGCTGGATCGGGCGGACCACTGTCGCGAGGGGACGGGACCAACTGCGGGTCATCGCGTCGGCGACCGCCTTCCGCATGGGCGACGCAGGAGTCGTCTTGTTGCGCTCGATTCCGGCCATGAACCGCTCGAGGTCTTCGATCGTCACGCGTCCGCCGGCTCCGCTGGCCGGGATTCCCGACAGATCGGCGGCCCGCAGCCCGAGCTCGGCCATGCGGGCCTTCATGCGTGGAGAAAGGTAGCTCGCACCGCCGGCATGGGCGGGGACTGGCAGCCCGCCTTTGATCGTGGGCTCGACAGCCGCCGGGACCGCCGGCTTTTCGACGCGCTTCTTCTCCGGGCGTCCGGCCTTCGGCGGATCATCTTCTTCGAGCCCGAGGCGCTTGGCGTCTTCCGCGCTGACTTCGATCAGGCCGAGAACCGCGCCCACGGGATAGCTGGTCCCGGCTTCCGCGAGGATCTGGCCGAGAGTTCCCGAACAGGGCGCTGTCACTCCCATCACCGCCTTGTTTGTCTCGACTTCGATGATGTCGCTGTCGGCCTGCACGGAGTCGCCTTCCTGGAACAGGACGCGGACAATGGTGGCCTCGGCGATGGACTCGCCGAGCTGTGGCATGAGGATGGGAACGAGGGCCATGGGTGGTTTAGATATTTAACAACCGGCGGGTGGCTTCGGCAATGGCGTTGGCGGTCGGCCGGTGGACCGACCAGAGATTCGGATGGTAGGGCACGGGGGTGTCCTTGGCGTTGAGGCGCATCGGAGCGACGTCGAGCAACCCGAACCCCTCGCCGGTCACGCGGGCGATCACCTCGGCGGCCACCCCGCCCCACGGCCATTCCTCGCTCACGCAGAGGAGCCTGCCCGTGCGGGCCACGGAAGCCAGAATGGTATCGGTGTCGAGCGGCTTGACCGTGCGAAGATCCACGATTTCCAGCTCGTAGCCGTCCTCCGCAAGCTCCACGGCCGCGGCAAGCGCCTCGTGGAGCATGGCCCCATGAGTCACGATCGTGGCGTCGCGTCCGGCTCTCGCCAGTCGCGCCTTGCCGATCGGCAGCGACGATTCGGGAAGCCCGTCCGCCTTCAGGTGATAATATAAAAATTTATGTTCGCAAAAGATGACCGGATCATCGAGTGCGACGGCATCGAGGAGCATCCCGTAGGCGTCTTCGACGGTTGCGGGCGTCATGACGACAAGGCCGGGATAGTGCGCGTAGAGCGCCTCCATGCTTTGGCTGTGGAACGGCCCGCCTCCCGAGGTGCCGCCGGAGGGCAGCCGGACGACGATCGGACAGGGAACTCCGGTCCGGTAGTAAAGCGTGGCCGCGTGGTTCACAATCTGGTTGAACCCACAGGTCGAAAAGTCGGCGAACTGCATCTCGACAATCGGCCGCATCCCCTCGATCGCCGCACCGACGGCCATCCCGATGATCGCATCCTCGCTCAGGGGAGCATCGAAGACCCGTCCGGGAAATTCTTTGGAAAGGCTCTTGGTGGCTTTGAACGCCCCGCCGAAATTCCCGATATCCTGTCCGTAGAGGAACACCCGGGGATCCTCGGAAAGGGCTTTTTCCTGTGCCAGTCGAATGGCTTCCAAATACGTGATCATACTCCGGCGTAGCGTTCGGCAAAATCGGAATTCGAGAAGGCCGCCCAGTCGTCCTCCTCGGGATCGGGCGCCGGTTCGCGGCGGACCTTGTCCACGGTCGCGTTCACTTCCTCCTCGGCCAGTTGGCGCCACTTCGCGCACTCGGCTGCGGAAGCCCATTTTTCGGCAATGATCCGTTCCTGCGCGAGAAGCACGCAATCGCGTCCGAGCGCGGAATCTTTCAAGGCGGGATCCACGTAGCTTCCGTCATCGTGCTCGCCATGACCAACGAGGCGGAGCAGGCTGCCGACAACAAGCTGGGGACCCCCACCCGCGCGCGCCGCACGCACGGCTTTGCGCAGGGTCCCGAGGCATTGTTCGAGATCCGTCGCGTCCACTTTGTGGCCGGGCACGCCGTAGCCGATCGCCTTGTCCACCAGGTCCGCGCAGGCGAACTGACGGGTGTTGGGCGTCGAATAGGCGTATTGGTTGTTCGCGACGACCAGGATGAGAGGAAGTTTTTCCACGGCCGCCGCGTTCAGTCCCTCGTGAAAGGCTCCAGTTGATGTGCCGCCGTCGCCGATGCAGGTCGCCCCGACAATCCCGCTCTCGCCTTTCATCCGCCGGGCCAGCAAGGCCCCTGAGACAGCGGGGATCATCGCGCCCAGGTGGCTGATCATGGCATAGTAACCCTCGCGCGGACGGCCCCGATGAATGTTCCCGTCGCGGCCGCGCATCGGCCCGAGCTGGGAACCCAGATACGTGCGGAGCGTGTCGAGCACGGTGTCGCCAAATGCCATCCGCCCGGCCTGGTCGCGGATGAGCGGCGCATAGATGTCGCCCTTCCGCAGGGAAAGCCCGACCGAGACGCTCAACGCCTCCTGCCCGCGCCCCAAAAAAACCCCGCCCTTGATC
>JBAXTX010000151.1:0-6171 GCA_037129975.1 Verrucomicrobiia bacterium
GGGAAGCTGGTTGTTTCTCAGCTCGACGCTCCCCTTTGTTCCCCCGGAAGGCTCCTGGCCGGAGTATCGCAAGCTTCTGCGTCCGCTGGTCCTGCAGGCACGCGAAGACCTGCCCAACTACGCCTTCCGGCAGCGGTTTTTCAAAAAAGCATTGAACAGCAGGGATGACGAAGGCCCGCTGGGACCCGGGTGGGCGGCGATGGTGCGGGACAAGAAGAAATTCTATTCGGTCACGAAGTCGCTTGCGGTTTCGGCTTTCCTCAACGACCCGGCCGGGTGCGTGCGGCTCTCGGCCGAGAGGGTTTTTGTCGCGGGCGCAGGGAACCGCGAGCCAAGAACCGAATTTGAAACCGTCCAGTTCCATAAAAAGATGTTGGAGGAAAATTCCCTCCGCTGGCTGGAAAAACCCGGGGAGATGGAAATGCTTTTCCGGATGTCGCAGGGCGGTTTTGAAAATTTCACCACTTCGCTGACACCGATGAAACCGGTCGTCAGCGCGGTCCTTTCCCAAACGGCGGATTTTTTCGCGTGGGGATTTGCCGGGCAGGGCGATGTCGGGAAGCCGGCGGCGTTCGGGGTCCGGTGGCCCGGGTGGCTGGCTCTTCTCGGGTTGCTTTTCTGCCTGGCCCCGGGAAGAATCTTTTCCTTCCTGCCCATCTGGGCTCCCGCAGTGGCCTACATGGCATCCTGCTTCTCCGTGGGAGACTCGATGGGCCAATATCTTCAGCCCGTCGAATGGACGGTCCTGGTGCTGGCGGCCATGGCGCTCGATTCGTTTCTCGCTTTCCCCGGTTGGATTCTCGCGCGCAGGAAGGCTACAGCTTCATCCGCTGGTCAATAAGGTCTGCCAGCAGGCCGATGAAAAGCATCTGGATTCCCGCGAGGACAAGCAGGCCTGCCAGCAGGCCGATGTGCTCCAGAAGAATGTAGTCGCGGATCCCCTTGAGCAGCCCCGCAAGCATCAGAACCATGGCCGGGGGCACGAAGACATTCAACGGCTTGAAACACGCGCAGATCCTGATGATCAGGATCGTGAAATTCGTGAAGTCCCGAACCGGGTGGATCGAGGATTTCCCCACCCGTTTGTGGTAGTTGATGGGGACAAATTTGACCCGGTAATGGTTTGTCAGCATCGCCAGCGTGATGGTCGTTGTGAACGAGAAGCCGTCGGGATAAAGGGTCAGGAATTTCAGGGCGACATCCTTGCGGAAAATCCTCATGCCGGAATTGAGGTCGGGAATTTTCCGGCCGCTGAGATACTCGGCGAGGCGGGTGATGATCCATTTCGCCGGCCGCCGCAGGATGGGGATGTGGACGACGGCGCCCGTGCGGGCTCCCACGACCATGTCGAAGTCGGGGGCGTCGGCGGCCAGTTTGGGCACGTCCTCGAGCGGGTAGGTGCCATCCGCGTCGGTGATGAGAATGTAGTCGTGCTTCGCGGCCCGGAGTCCGCTTTTCAGCGCCGCGCCATATCCGCGGTTGCGCTCGTGTTCAATGAGCGTGACAGGCAGCCCCCGCGCAATCTCCGCAGTCCTGTCCTTGGATCCGTCGTTGATGACGACGATCTCCAGATCTTTGAAATGCTGCCGCTGACGGGAAAGAGCAGCCACCGTTTCTTCAAGGGAGCGCTCCTCATTGTATGCCGGGATGAGAATCGTGACGGAAAGTTCGGATAGGTTCATGTTTTGTCAGGCCGGGTTCTCTCCGGAATGGCGGGGATAGACCCAGTAATGGTAAAGCGCGAATTTGACGAGGCTCACCCCGCTTTGCACGAAAAAGAAAATGAGAAGTCTGGAAAACCGCGAGCCCCCCCATTCCTTGATTCCCGTGAGGGTCAGCAGATAGCTGATCATCCAGCAAGCGGTCAAGGCCCCCAGATATCTTGGAAGGCAATCCCGCCAACGGCGCGCGGTCCGGAAATTGATGTGATAGTTCCAGACCGAGAACAGCGCGGTGACGAAGGTGAGGCTGATCGCCAGGGCCGCCCAGTTCGGAAGACCGCCGCGGCCCGTCAGCCACTCGAAAGGTCCGAAATTCAGGCAGACGCTCAACGCCCCGCCCACCCCGAACCAGAACACCCTCGAGCCAAACGATTGCTTTGCGTCCATGGATCCTCGGGAAAAAGAATCAAAACCCGGGCAATTTCAGCTTCGGCAGATCCCGGTTCGTCGAGCGGAACCACAGCAGGAACAAGCCGATGGCAAAGAAGGCGATCAACGGGCCCCATGCCGCGACAAAGGGCGGGACCCGCGCGCCTTTTCCCAGCGCGACAAAAAGGCTGCTCATGAAAACCAGGGAAAAAAACAACCCGATCGCCAGGGCCACACCGCCCAGAATCCCCCGCCGCGAATAAACAATTCCCATCGGCGCGGCCAGAAAGACCACCACGAAGCATACCATGGGAAGCGCCCAGCGGAAATACAGATGCGTGCGATACGGTGCCAGGCGCTTTTCGGGAAAATCGCCGTTGAAAACCAGATAGTCCCTGAGTTCGTGGACAGACAGGAATTCCGGATTCATGACCGAGCTGGAGATCCGCCAAGGCGTTTCCGACCAGCCGTCAATCACCATCGTCCGATGCAGTTCGGACTTGATCATCTCTCCTTCCCGGCTCATTTCGACATAGCGCGCGTTGCTGAGCGTCCACCGTTTCAAAGCGGGATCATAGACCCCCGCGCTGGCATACCATTGCTTGAGAATGTCGCCGTTTTCGTTCTGCTGGATGATCTGCACTTCCCTGAGCGTTCCATGTTCGACATTGAAGCTCATGACATACCATGTGCGCAGGTCTTCCCGGTTGCGGAACAGGTGGCCTTTGATTTTGAAGTCCCGCTTTTTGCCCCGCTTGATGTCGCTCAGCATTTGCTTCCGGATCGCCGCCGCCCGCGGCGCGGATTCCTGGTTGAAATATGCCGTGATGGCGGACATCAGGAAACCCACAAAAATCAGGGGGACGATGATCCGCGTCAGGCTCAGCCCCGCTCCCATCATGGAAATGATCTCGTTCGCCCGCGACATCGCGGTCAGCGAATACAACAGGGAAAGCAGAAGCCCGATCGGCAGGCAGATCACCACGATCTGCGGAATCTGCGATTTGTAGTATTCCAGAAGCATCTCCATCCCCGCCTTCCCCTGGATAAAATCCTGCAGGTTGTCGCTCAGATCAAAAATAAACCAGATCGCGATGAACCCAAAAAAACAGCACAAAAACGGCGTGAGGAACTTGTTCAGGATGTAGCGGTCGAGAATCGTCATGGCATCCCGTTGAACCAAACTCCTGCGCGGGGGGGATTCAGGACGGAATTTTTCATTGAATCCCGCCGCAGGGGGGGCTGGCAGACGCAACGGCTGTGAAAAAGCAACATCGTTTGATGAAGTAGCCCAATCCGCCGGGTTCGTCGAACCCAAAAAAATTCCCGCCCGTCGAGCGTTCGCCGCGTTTTTGAGAAGGGGGCAACTTCCGGAAATGCCTGCCGCGTCAGCGGGCGATTTTTCGGGCGATTTTTCGGTTTGTGAAATCGCGGGATCTGGGACAGGGTCGTCATCGCCATGAAGTTCCTTGTTTTGTTTTCCACGCTGGCCGCGGCTTTCGCGGGGTCCCTTCTTGCCCAGACCGCGCCGCTTGCCCCGCTTCCGCCGGACGGGTTTGTGACGCTCGAGCAGGCCGTCAATGATTTCGCCACGGCCCCGGATGCGGCGCTCCAGAAGTACAACGGGATGAGGGTTCTGGTTTATGGCCGGGTCGGCCAGGTCACGCAGTCGGACGATGCGAGCGGCGACCCGCTGACGGTTTTCATGCAGCTTTCCAACCGGACGACTCCGGATGTGAAGGCGGTCTTCGGGGCCGACGATGTGCCGACGACGAATCTGGACGTGTCGCAGAACAAATCGAAGGCCGTTGTCTTCCACCGGAACGCGGAGGGAGTGCTCACCAAGGAACGCGCGTTCATCGTCCGGGGCGAGAACGCGGGCATCCGCGGCACATTCGACAATTTTGTCGCCGGCGACATCGTGCTCAAGAACAGCAACAAGCTGGAGACCCCGGCCCTCATGAAGAAGCTTGCGGAGCACGGCATTTCCACCGAATAAGTTGAGCGACTTCGAGTATCCGAAGTCCTACGACGTCGTTGTCATCGGTGCCGGGCATGCCGGGATCGAGGCGGCGATGGCCTCCGCCCGGCTCGGCTGCGCCACCCTGCTGCTGACTCAGAATGCCGACACCATCGGCCAGATGTCGTGCAACCCGGCGATCGGGGGACTGGCAAAGGGTCACATGGTTCGCGAGATTGACGCCCTCGGCGGCGCGATGGGCCTGAACACCGATGCCACGGGAATTCAGTTCCGGATGCTGAATGCCACCAAGGGCCCAAGCGTCCGGGCTCCGCGCGCACAGTGCGACAAGAAGGCCTACCAGTTCCGGATGAAAGCCCTCCTCGAGCGCGAGCCCGGCCTGGATCTCAAGCAGGAAAATGTGACGCGGCTGATTGTCAGGAACGATGCGGTCGCGGGGGTCGGGACCGGGCTCGGCCTCCGGTTCGCGGCGAAGACCGTCGTCGTCACCACGGGCACCTTCCTGCGCGGCCTGCTCCATGTCGGCCTCCGGAACCAACCCGGCGGACGCCTCGGCGACACGTCCTCGACATTCAGCGATTGCCTCAGGGAGATCGGCTTCGAAGTCGGACGCTTCAAGACCGGAACCCCCTGCCGCCTGCTTGCGAAGAGCATTGATTTCTCGAAATGCGAACCCCAGCCGGGCGACGAACCGCCGCCGGTTTTCAGTTGGCTGGCAGACACCCTGCGGCGGGGGGAGGACGATATTTTCACGCTGAACGAGTGGAGGGAAGGCGCCTTCCGCGCGCGCCAGATCCCCTGCCACATCACCCACACGAACGAACGCACACATGAGATCATCCGCGCGAATCTCGACAAATCGCCGCTTTACGCCGGAGTCATCGAAGGCGTCGGCCCGAGGTATTGCCCGAGCATCGAGGACAAGGTCGTGAAATTCGCGGAGAAGACGAAACATCAGATTTTCCTCGAGCCCGAGGGCCGGCACACCGGGGAGGTCTATGTGAACGGTGTCTCCACGAGCCTGCCGTTCGATGTGCAATACGCCTTCATCCGCAGCGTTGCCGGGCTCGAGAACGCGGAGATCCTGCGTCCGGGCTACGCGGTGGAATACGATTTCTGCCCGCCCACCCAGCTCCACACGACGCTCGAGACCAAGCGGATCTCCGGCCTCTATTTCGCCGGCCAGATCAATGGCACGTCCGGATACGAGGAAGCCGCCGCCCAGGGGCTCGTCGCGGGAGCCAACGCGGCATTGAAGGTCCAGTCGCGCCCGGCCTTCACGCTCGCCCGTCACGAGGCCTACATCGGGGTTCTTCTCGACGATCTTGTCACCCGCGGCACGCCCGAACCCTACCGGATGTTCACGAGCCGCGCGGAATACCGCCTCCTCCTCCGCCAGGACAATGCCGATCTGCGGCTGACGGGAAAAGGCATCGCGTCCGGCCTCGTCTCCGGCGAGAGACAATCCCGATTCGGGCAAAAATCCGCGCGCGTCGCGGAACTCCGGTCCCGGATCCGCGAGATCCAAGTGGACGCCCTCCCGCTCGAACGCTGGCTCAAGCGTGCGGAGAATTCCTGGCCCGCTCTCCCGCAGGACATCCGCGGCGCCTACCCGGCGGACGTCTGGGAGCAGATCGAAACGGATCTCAAATACGAGGGATACCTCCTCCGCCAGGAGGAGCAGATCCTCCGCTCCGCGCGCCACGAAGCGAAGCGGATCCCGGACTCCGTCGCCTACGAATCCATCAACGGACTGCGCACCGAGGCGGTCCAAAGCCTCTCAAGGATCCGCCCGGAAACCCTCGGCCAGGCGGCGCGCATCAGCGGCGTCACCCCGGCGGACATCGCCCTCCTCGGCATCTGGCTCACCCGCGGCGAACGGGCATCAGCCTGCCCCTGAGGCCGTCTCTTGGAAATTCCCCCCAACTGCCCTAAATCGCCCCAAACTATTTTCGTGGCGGATTCAGGGGAAGTCCCTCAAAGCGGAGTTCTCCAGAACGGAAAGCCTCATGGCGATTGAGCTTGTTTTGCGGCGCTGGCCGACTCCATTGTTCAGCCCATGTCCGAGGAGAAAACCCACCATTCCCACGACCGGATTTT
>JBAXTX010000152.1:0-5909 GCA_037129975.1 Verrucomicrobiia bacterium
CCTTGTCGAACTGCATGCCTTCCACCACGTCGAGCGAGGTTTCGATGCTCTTGGCTTCTTCCACGGTGATCGTGCCGTCCTTGCCGACTTTGTCCATCGCGTCGGCAATAATCTGGCCGATCGTGGTGTCCCAGTTGGCGGAGACGGTTGCAACCTGCGCGATTTCCGAGCTGTCTTTGACCTTCTTCGAGATCCTGGCGATCTCGTCGGTGATGGCCGCGACGGCTTTTGTGATGCCCCGTTGGAGGCTGGTCGGATTCGCGCCGGCGGTCACGTTCTTGAGTCCTTCGCGATAAATCGCTTCGGCGAGAACGGTCGCTGTGGTCGTGCCGTCACCGGCGATGTCGCTGGTCTTGCTGGCGACTTCGCGAACGAGCTGGGCGCCCATGTTTTCGTAAGGGCATTCGAGTTCGATTTCCTTGGCGACGGTGACGCCGTCCTTGGTGATCGTCGGACTGCCGAATTTCTTGTCGAGGATGACGTTGCGTCCCGACGGCCCGAGGGTCGCCTTGACGGCTTTCGCCAGTTTCTCGACACCGCGAAGAAGCGACTGACGTGCCGCTTCGTCGAATTGGAGTTGTTTTGCTGCCATATATATTAAGTTTTCAGTATTTCAGTGTTCAGTTTTCAGTGATGCGGGCTCAGCCGATGATGCCGAGGATATCGTCCTCGCGCATGATCAGATAGGTTTCGCCGTCCACTTTGACTTCGGTTCCGCCGTATTTCGAGATGAGGACTTTGTCCCCTTTTTTGACGGTGAACGGGATGAGTTTGCCGTCATCGTCACGCTTTCCCGTTCCGACTGCGACAATCTTCCCTTCCTGCGGTTTTTCTTTGGCGGTATCGGGAATGATGATTCCGCCTTTTTTGACTTCCTTCTCTTCGAGCGCCTGCACGAGCACGCGGTCTCCGAGAGGCTTGATGTTTACGTTGGCCATGTTGGCTGTTGCTCCTTGTGTTTTGGTTTGTTGGTTTTTAACAGACCCCGGGGCCGGCGTGGTGCCGGGCCGGGGCCGCTTGTTAAAGTGTGATTATTTTTTCTTGTCCTCGTCCACCATTTCGAACTCCGCGTCCACGACGTCGGCATCCTTCTTGGCGGGTTCGCCGGCTGGCTGTGGGCCGGCCTCCGGTCCCGTCTTGGCGGAGGCCTGCTTGTAGAGTTCGGCGCTGATCTCCTGGAATTTTGCCTGGAGATCGTCGTAGCCGGACTTGATGGCGTCAATGTCGCCGCCTTTGAGGGCTTCGCGAAGTTTCCCGATCGCCTCCTCGACGGACTTTTTCTTCGCTCCGTCAACCTTGTCGCCGAGTTCCTTGAGCTGTTTTTCGCACTGGTAGGCGAGGGTGTCCGCGTTGTTGCGGATTTCGATGCCCTCCTTCGCCTTCTTGTCCTCGTCGGCGTGGGCTTCGGCCTCTTTCTGCATCCGTTCGACCTCATCCTTGCTGAGTCCGCTGGATCCGGTGATCGAAATTTTTTGTTCTTTCCCGGTGCCGAGGTCTTTGGCGGAGACGTTGAGGATCCCGTTGGCGTCAATGTCGAACGTGACCTCGATCTGCGGAACTCCGCGCGGGGCGGGAGGGATGCCGTCGAGGTGGAATGTGCCGAGGTTTTTGTTGTCCCGGCTGAGCGGGCGCTCGCCTTGGAGGACTTTGATTTCAACTCCGGGCTGGTTGTCGCTGAAGGTCGAGAAGACGTTCGACTTTTTGGTCGGGATCGTCGTGTTGCGCGGGATCATCGGGGTGGCGATGCCGCCCGCCGTCTCGATCGCGAGGGTGAGCGGGGTCACGTCGAGCAGGAGGACGTCCTTGACATCGCCGCGGAGAACGCCGCCCTGGATGGCCGCGCCGACCGCCACGACCTCGTCGGGGTTCACCCCTTTGTGCGGTTCTTTTCCGATCATCTCGCGGGCGGTATCCACGACTTTCGGCATGCGTGTCATGCCACCGACAAGCACGAGTTCGTTGACATCGCTCTTCGACCACTTCGCGTCATCGAGACAGGCCTTCACCGGCTTGACCGTGCGCTGAAAGAGATCGTCGGTGAGTTGTTCGAGTTTCGCACGGGTCAGCTTCTTCTGGATGTGCTTCGGCCCGGTCGCGTCCGCCGTGACGAACGGCAGGTTGATATCGTATTCCTGGGTGGACGAGAGGGCGATCTTCGCCTTTTCGGCCTCCTCCTTGATGCGCTGGACGGCATCCGCCTGCTTGGAAAGGTCGATGCCGGAATCTTTTTTGAAATCGTCGATGATCCAGTCCATGAGCCGGTTGTCCCAGTCGTCGCCGCCGAGGTGGGTGTCGCCGTTCGTGGCGGAAACCTGGAAAACTCCGTCGCCGATCTCAAGCGCGGAAATGTCAAACGTGCCCCCGCCCAAGTCGTAGACCGCGATTTTCTCGTCCGCCTTTTTGTCGAGCCCGTAGGCCAGCGAAGCCGCCGTGGGCTCGTTGATGATACGCTTCACGTCGAGCCCGGCGATCTTGCCGGCATCCTTCGTCGCGTTCCGCTGAGAGTCGTTGAAATATGCGGGGACCGTGATGACCGCCTCGGTGATCTTCTCGCCGAGTTTGGCCTCGGCATCCGCCTTCAGCTTCGCAAGGATCATCGCGGAGATTTCCGGCGGGGAAAACGTCTTGGGCTTTCCGTCAATTTCCACCTGGATGTGCGCGTCGCCGTTCGCCGCCTTGACGAGTTTGTAGGGCACACGGTGTTCCTCGGCGCGGACCTCGTCAAATTTGCGGCCCATGAACCGCTTGACCGAGAAAACCGTGTTGGCGGGGTTCGTGATGGCCTGGCGCTTCGCCGCCTGACCGACGAGCCGTTCGCCCGACTTCGTGAATGCCACCACCGAGGGCGTCGTGCGTGCCCCCTCGGAATTTTCCAAAACAACCGGCTCTCCACCCTCCATCACCGCCATGCAGGAGTTCGTGGTGCCCAAATCAATGCCTAAAATTTTTGCCATAAATATAAAAACTTCCGCTTTGATTCAGCAATTCGTATGCCGACGTGCAACAAACGTCATAATAAATTGGTATAAAGAACGATACAATTAATATGATCTGGAATCCTCTGCTAGTTACAAGAGACAATATGACACAAAAGCAATCATACTGCGACAAAATTGCCGCTTTGGTTCCAGTTCGCAAGGGATTTTTTTTGCGCGGAGATGCGTCCCTCACCGCCTCGAATCATTACGACAGACGGAAGACCGGGCAAAGGGGGTGTCGTTGTAGAAGCGGCATCCCGCCGCTTCTACGGTTTTTCATCGTAATGATTGGGGTTCACCTCGAAGCTGCGATCCGGACCGGTTCGCGCTGTTGCGGGGCGGTCAGCGCAGCGACAGGCAGGCCGTCTCGATGGCGGCAGAAAAACTCAGGTGCCTTTTTGCGGCAATTGCGCTGACCTTCGCAACGATTGCCCCTGAGAGCAGAACCTGCTTGCGGATTTTTCCGAGCGGCTTACGACCGGCCCCCGCGCGTGCGCCGCCATGCCGCACGAACGCCCGATCAAGGTCGAAGTAGTCGAGAACATCCTCGTCCGCGTCAAAGATTCCAAAACCATCCGCCCGAGGAAATTTTCTCTATTGCGCGCGGCGGGGAGGCGGATCAAACTCACGGGCATGGGTATTATCATTCTCGGAATTTTCCTGGCGCTCGTTGCGGTGGTTGTCTTGGGCGGGCTCTATGCGATCGGACAATACAACGGGCTCGTCGCGCTTCGGAACCGCTTCAAAAACGCGTTCTCGCAGATTGATGTGCAATTGAAACGCCGGCATGACCTGATCCCGAATCTCGTCGAGACGGCGAAGGGATACCTCAAACATGAGAGCGGGACGCTGGAGGCGGTCACACAGGCGCGCAATCTGGCGCAGGCGGCGGGTGGGCGCGCGGCCGCGAATCCCGGCGATCCCCAGGCGATGAAAGAACTCGGCGGGGCCGAGGCCGGGCTCACGGGTGCCCTCGGACGCCTGCTCGCGGTGGTCGAGGCGTATCCGGATCTCAAGGCGAACCAGAACATGATGCAGCTCACCGAGGAGCTCACCTCCACGGAAAACAAAGTCGCCTTCGCGCGGCAGGCCTACAACGATTCGGTGATGACCTACAATACGAAGCGGGAGATTTTTCCGACGAACATCATCGCGGGGATGTTCGCCTTCCAGTCGGCGGAGTTGTTTCAGATTGACGCTCCGGAGGAAAAGCAGGCCCCCCAAGTTTCCTTTTCATGATCTGTCCGTCGCGATCCGCCTTTGCGGAATTGGCGGGCACCTCGCATGTCGTGCCTGTCTGGACGGAGATTGTGGCCGACGGCGACACGCCGGTTTCGGCGTTTGCGAAGCTGGGAGGCAACGCCCCGTCCTTTCTGTTTGAGTCCGCGGAGCAGAACGACCAGGTCGGACGGTTTTCCTTCATCGGGTTCGGGGCCCGCGCCACATTCACGGCCCGCGGAAAATCCGTGACCGTGACCGAGGAACGCCTCGAGCAAACCCGCGACGCCGTGCGCGACCCGCTCGACGAGTTGGAACAGTGGATGGAGCGATACCGGGAGCCGTCGCGGCCGGACTTCCCGCCATTCTGCGGGGGGGCGGTCGGATACCTCGGCTACGACTGCGTCCGCTGGTTCGAGTCCTCGATCCCCGAACCCCCGAAGGACGAGCTCGGGATTCCCGACATGTTTTTTCAGGTCACCGAATCCGTTGTGATTTTCGACCACAAGCGCCGGAGGATCCGGATTGTCGCCAACGCGTTCATTGACGAACCCGGCCCGGATGCCGCCTACGACGGGGCCTGTGCGAGGATCGCGCGGATCCTCCAGGCGCTGCGCCGCCCGCTCGCATTTGATCCGATCTTCACCGGCACGACCCCTCCGTCCGCCGAATGCACCTCCAACACGACGCGCGAGGAATACCATGACATGGTCCGGAAGGCGCAGGAATACATCCGCGCCGGGGACATTTTTCAGATCGTCCCCTCGCAACGGTTCGAGACGGATTTTTCCGGCGACGCGCTCGATCTCTACCGCTCGCTGCGATTCGTGAACCCGTCGCCGTATATGTTCTGCCTGCGCTGCCCCGGCGGCTACTCGTTGGTCGGGAGCTCGCCGGAGGTCCATGTCCGGCTCACGGGATCGCTTGTCGAGATCCGCCCGATCGCGGGCACGCGACGGCGGGGAGAAACGCCCCGGGAAGATGCCGCCAACGCGGATGACCTGCTCGCCGACCCGAAAGAGTGCGCCGAGCACCTCATGCTCGTGGATCTCGCCCGCAATGATGTCGGACGCATCGCGGAGTTCGGATCGGTGAAGGTCACGGATTTCATGACGATCGAGCGCTACAGCCATGTGATGCACATCGTCTCGCATGTTTCCGGAAAACTCGCGGGAGGGCGCAGCGCGTATGATGTCATGCGGGCGACCTTCCCGGCCGGGACGGTCTCCGGATCTCCGAAAGTCCGCGCGATGCAGATCATCAACGAGCTCGAAAATAGCAAGCGGTGCTCGTATGCGGGAGCGGTCGGGTATTTCGGGTTCGACGGGAACCTCGACTCGTGCATCGCGCTCAGGACCGTGCTTCTGAAGAACGGGCGGGCATATGTGCAGTCCGGCGGCGGCGTCGTCGCGGACTCGACTCCCGAAGGGGAATATCAGGAAACCGTCAACAAAGCGATGGCCGGAATGCGCGCGATCGACCGCGCCAGAAAGGACGCATGATCCTCGTCATAGACAACTACGATTCGTTCACCTACAACCTCGTCCAATATTTCGGCGAGCTCGGCGAGGAGATTCTCGTCAGGCGCAACGACGGGATCACGATCCCGGAAATCGAGGCACTCGCGCCCGCGCGGATCTGCGTCTCGCCGGGTCCCTGCACGCCGAACGAGGCGGGGATCAGCTGCGATGTGATCCGGCATTTCGGCGGCAG
>JBAXTX010000153.1:0-5894 GCA_037129975.1 Verrucomicrobiia bacterium
GAGCGAGATCTGGGCGAGCGGGAGTCCGAGGCTGATCCAGTAGCCGGTGATGTGGCCGATATTGTCGAGGTAGATCCGGCTGATCGCGAGGTTGCGGAGCTCCTCGTGGGCGGTCGCTTGCGGGATTTTTTGGAGGGCCGGACGCGCGCCGGAGGGCTCGAACGCGAACGGAACAAATCCCGTGAACCCGCCGGTCTCATCCTGCAGCTCGCGGAGCCGCCGAAGGTGGTCCACCCGGTGGTCCGCATTTTCGATGTGTCCGTAGAGCATCGTGCAGGTGCTCCGCCCGCCGAGTTCGTGCCATGTCCGGTGGACGTCCGCCCACTCGTCGGCCGTCTCCTTGCCCCTGCAGATTCGGTCGCGGATTTCGGGATCGAAAATCTCGGCTCCGCCTCCGGTGATCGCGCCGAGCCCGTGCCCGCGGAGCAGGACGAGAGTCTCGCGCACCGGCATCTTGAAAACCCGTTCGGCAAGGTGCCGGATTTCCACCGCCGTGAACGCCTTGATGACGAGCCCGGGATCAAGCTCCCGCAGATCGCCCAGGAGATCCAGATACCATTTTCCCGGGAGGGTGGGATGCAGTCCGCCGACCATGTGGATTTCTGTGATGCCGAGCTTCAGCGCGCCGCGGACGGCGGCCACGATCTCGGGAGCCGCCATTTCAAAGGCATGCTCGTCGCGCTTCTTCGCGCCGAACGCGCAGAACTGGCAGGAGAGGAGGCAGACGTTCGAGTAGTTGATGTAGCGGTTGTGGATGTAGGTGGCGACGTTGCCGTTGATCCGCTCGCGGATCACGTTCGCAATGGCGCCGATCCCGTTGAGATCGCGGTTCGCATAGAGCGCCAGCGCGTCGGCGTCGGAAATCCGCGCGCCGCCAAGGACTTTTTCCGCAATCGGACGCAGGCCGGGATCCAGAAGACGAAGGTTCACAGGTATTGCATCCCAGATTTCAACCCGCTTGCGCAAGCCGGATCCTCGGGCGATTTGTCCCCCGCCATCCGCAAAGCGAGAATCGCCGCTTTAACCCGGACACGGAGAAGCTCCCCATGCCTCCCGTGGGGGAAATTCCCGCCGTCCGACCAACAGCGGGAGATGGATCGCGAGGTCCGGGCGGGTCCCGGCCCAGGGGAATGCCGCATCAATCTCTTTGGCGGACGCCGATTCCGAAATGTCCTCCAGTCGTCCGGCCACCGCGAACAGCACGGGCGCGAAGATCCGCTCATCATGGCCGAGGCAGAAATCCATCACCGAGGGGGGGCGTCCCGCCAATCCCATGCGGAGACGGATGCCGCTCTGATACGAGCTCAGCCCGAGCTCCCAGCGGCTCTCCTCGCTGACCAGCCTGAGCACGCGGTATTCCCGCGACGGCTCTCTCCGCTGGAAAATCACGGCTTGGGAGGAGGCGCGCAACGGTCCGGGTGCCCCCACCAACTGTTCGGGCGGACCCCATCGTAGCGGGCTTCGAACGCGCGGACGGCGTCCTCCATCGTCGCATCCGCCGGGACCCACTGCGCGACATCCGGGAAATCCACCGCGATATTTTTGTTCTTTGTGTCGCTGCGAAACCGGATCGGGCACCAGAACGATTCGATATTGCGGAGCATTTCGCTGCCGAGCGCCCAGACTCCGGTCATCCAGTCGCAATACCAGCACCACAGGAGGTCGTAGCCGATGAGCCCGTCGTATTTGTGCCGCGAGAGGTTCACCCACTCGGCCGGCTTGTAGGTCGGAAGTTTCCCGAGCCGCGCAACGACCGGATAGAGCAGGATCTCCGCGAGCCGCACCTGCGCGAAGACGAGCACGGCAGGAGTCTGAAGCAGCAGACAAATCTGGTTGCGCACGGGCCCGAGAATTTTTGACTGGGCGTCGGTGAGCGTCCGGCCTTTCTTTCCCCGCATCGCCCGATGGACAAGGCAGAAAACATGGAGAAGCACGATCTGGGCCGCAATGGCCGCCCCCACCCCAACCCAGCCGCCCAGGCATCCGCCGGCCGCCCACGGAACCCAGGTGAAAAGGCTCACAAAAAAATCCAGCCAAGGAGCCCGCGCGATGTTCTCTGTCACCGCAAAGACCAGCCTCGTCAAAACCGCGGCAACCGCCATCCCGCAAAAAATCGCGCCGCCACAAAAAAGAAATCCGGCTTCACCGTGCATGTCTGCTTTCTCTCATACTCGGCAAGGGAACGGAATGCCTTTCTTCAGACATTCTGACAGCACCTTTCGGCCCATCAGAATTCCGAGGGATCAGGAGGCCTACCGCCCGGCTTTCTCGAACCGCCCTTCCTCGTCCACTTTCGCGGTCGCCGCCGCCTCGGCGGCGTTGGCGAGATCACGGATTTTCGACACTTGTTCGGGAGTGAGCGATCTGCCGGACGCCTCGGCGGCCAAAGAACGGATCTCCTTCAGGCGGGCCGTGAGCGTCGCCACCATCTCGGTCTTCTTCAATCGCGGGTGCAGTGTGTCGAGACGATCCAGAAAGTAGTCCATGATCTCGGTGTTCCCGAGGACTTTGGCCTTGGCCGGCCCGTAGGCATCCGCCGTGCTGGCGGCGCCGAGCTGGAACCCGCGAAGCCATCCGCCGAGGCTGATCATGTGAGCCATTTCCTCATCGCGGAGTTCGAGCATCGACGTCTCGACGTCCTTCTGCGTGCGCACGAGTTCCTGGCGCATCCCCGCCCAGTCGCCTTTGTCGCTGCATTCCAACAGGCTCTTGCTGCGCTTGGTGAGCCGCTCGCCGACGCCGAGCGCGCGGGACTGCCGGATCAGCGCCTTGCCCACGCTCTGGATGTCCTGCGGACGCTCGGCAATCGTGAGCAGGAACCCATCGGCCACCAGCGATCCGAAATGCATCGCCGTCTGGAGACGGTTGTTGAATGTCGCTTCCCGGTTTGACGCATTGATCAATGCCACGGGGACCGGACGAAAGACCTCCAACTGCTTGAGCGTGTCACGGATCGAGGGGGTGGTGATCGGGTTCACCCCCAGCTCCTCGCGCATGTGCTCGTCGGAACTCCTTTGCAACTCCGCCCCGATGTCGGATTGCGCGTTCGCCGCCATTGTCGGAAGGACGGCGATCAGCGCGAAATAAACAAACGCCCGGTTCATGAAATCCACGTATACCCATTCGCCCGCCCGCTGTCCAACCATTGCAAACAGCTTCGTCCGGTTCTTGCAGGACGGAGGGTCGTGGGCAATAGTGGGCGCATGAGCACACTCGAAGAAGAAATCCATGCGATCGGCGCGCGGGCGCGGGCTGCTTCCCGCAAACTGGCCGTCCTTGGCAGCGTGCAAAAAGCGGACATTCTTCTCGGGATGGCCGCCGAGTTGCTCGCGCGCACTCCCGAGCTTCTCAAGGCGAATGCGGAGGATCTTTCCCGCGCGGAGGCGAACAGCATCTCGAAAGCCGCGATGGACCGGCTCCGGCTTACGGAAGGCCGGATTGCTGAGATGGCGGAGGGCGTCCGCCAGGTCGCCGGCCTCAATGATCCGGTGGGCGGGATTCTTCGCGAATGGACGCGCCCGAACGGGATCCGGATCACAAAGATCCGGACGCCGATCGGGGTGATCGGGATCATCTACGAGTCGCGTCCGAACGTGACAAGCGACGCGGCGGTCCTGTGCCTGAAGGCCGGCAATGCCGTCATTCTGCGCGGGGGTTCCGAGGCGATCTCCTCGAACCTCGCGATCGCGGAGGCGTTGCAGGCGGGAGGCGCGCGCGCCGGGCTGCCGGACGCCGCCGTGCAGCTCATCCCCACAACCGACCGCGAGGCCGTGAAGATCCTGGCGCGGATGGATGACTTCCTGGATGTGATCATCCCGCGCGGCGGGCACTCGCTGATCGAAAACGTCGTCGCGCACGCCCGGATGCCGGTCATCAAACATTACGACGGGATCTGCCATGTCTATGTGGACAAGGCGGCGGATTGCGACATGGCGCGCGACATCGCGATCAACGCGAAATGCCAGCGCCCGGGAGTCTGCAACGCCATGGAAACCCTGCTCGTCCACCGGGACATCGCGGCAGGGTTTTTTTCCGTGGCGGCACCGGCATTCCAGAAGTTTCCCGTCGAGATGCGCGCCGACCCGTCCGCGTTCCGCCTGCTCTCGGACCTTGGATACAAGCCGCTCCGCGAGGCGAACGCGCAATCGTGGCGGACGGAATACCTCGACCTCATCCTCTCGGTCCGGGTGGTGGACAGCCTCGGAGACGCGATCGCCCACATTGAAAAATTCGGTTCCCACCACAGCGATGCGATCGTGACCGGCGACGCGGCGGCGGCGGAGGTTTTCCTGCGGGAAGTGGACTCGGCGACCGTCTATTGGAATGCGTCCACGCGTTTCACCGACGGCGGGGAATTCGGCTTCGGGGCGGAGATCGGGATCAGCACCGACAAGCTCCACGCCCGCGGCCCGATGGCCCTCGAGGAGCTCACCTCCTACAAATACCAGATCCGCGGGACCGGCCAGACGCGAAAATAATTCCAGCAAAAAGAATCCGTGAAATCATCACCCGGAACGGCTATAAAAAACTTTCCGTGCTCTGGGTTTCTCTTCTGAGAAGCTGAAACGGATTCCATACAGCCCAGAGAGTAAAAAAAGCCGAAATGCCTGCAAAACAGAAAAGTTCCCCGAAAGACTCCACCGCCAACCTCGGATTTGAGGCAAAACTCTGGCTCGCCGCAGACAAGCTCCGCAACAACATGGACGCCGCGGAATACAAGCACGTCGTCCTCGGCCTGATCTTCCTCAAATACATCTCGGACACCTTCGAGGAACATCACGCGAAGCTCGTGGCTGGCAAGGGCGACTACGCCGGGGCGAATCCGGAGGATCAGGATGAATACAAAGCCGAAAATGTCTTCTGGGTGCCACCATCCTCTCGCTGGCCCTACCTGCAAGCCAGCGCCAAGCAGCCCACTATCGGCAAGATCGTGGACGACGCCATGGTGGCCATCGAACGGGATAATCCGCGCCTCAAGGGAGTTCTCCCCAAGGACTACGCCCGTCCAGGTCTCGACAAGCACCGCCTTGGCGAATTGATCGATCTCATCGGCACCATCAGCCTCACTGCTGCCAGCGAGGGAGAGAAGACTCACCGTTCTGTTGATCTGCTCGGTCGCGTTTACGAATATTTTCTCACCCGCTTTGCCAGCGCCGAAGGCAAGAACGGCGGCCAATTTTACACCCCCTCATGCATCGTGCGGCTCCTCGTCGAGATGCTCGCCCCGCACGCAAACTCCCGCATTTATGACCCGTGCTGCGGATCGGGAGGGATGTTCGTTCAATCCGAGAAATTCATTGAGGAACACGGCGGTGAACGCGATCAGATTGCCATCTACGGGCAAGAGTCGAACGCGACCACACGGCGGCTTGCGGTCATGAATCTGGCGATTCGGGGGTTCAGTGCCGACTTCGGCCCCGAGCACGCCGATACGTTCCGCCGCGATCTCCATCCCGACCTTCGCGCAGACTACGTGCTCGCCAACCCGCCTTTCAACGACTCCGACTGGTTCCGCAAGGACGACGACGTGCGCTGGCAGTATGGCGTTCCGCCCAAGGGCAACGCCAACTTCGCCTGGGTGCAGCACTTCATCCACCACCTCGCGCCAGCCGCAGCCGGATCATCCGGGGGAATGGCCGGATTCGTCCTTGCCAACGGCAGCATGTCATCCAATCAGTCCGGGGAGGGGGAGATCCGACGTGCCCTCATCGAGGCCGACCTCGTGGACTGCATGGTTGCTCTTCCCGGCCAGCTCTTCTACAGCACGCAAATCCCCGTCTGTCTCTGGTTCCTTGCGAAAAACAAAAATGCCGACGCCAAACGCGGCTTCCGTGACCGTCGCAAACAAACCCTCTTCATCGACGCCCGCAAACTCGGCACCCTCATCGACCGCG
>JBAXTX010000154.1:0-5623 GCA_037129975.1 Verrucomicrobiia bacterium
GAAGAGCTCGTCCTGCATGACGAGTTCGCGGTGCCACTCGGCGGTGTCGATCTTCTGGGCCTGCTCGAATTTCTCGGCGGGCATTTCTTTTTCAAGTCCGCGCATGTCGAGATCCTGGTATTCCGGCATCCATCCGATCGCTGTCTCGGTCGCGTGCTTGCCGGCCTGGCAGCGCTCGACGATCCACTTGAGGACGCGCATGTTTTCTCCGAATCCCGGCCAGAGGAACTTGCCCTCCGGGCTCTTGCGGAACCAGTTGACGTGGAAAATCGCCGGCAGGTTCTTGACGAGGTGGCGCATTTCCAGCCAGTGGGCGAAGTAGTCGCCCATGTTGTATCCGCAGAACGGCAGCATCGCCATCGGGTCGCGGCGCACCTGGCCGACCGTGCCGGCGGCGGCGGCGGTCATTTCGGAACCGACGGTCGCACCAAGATACACCCCGTGGCCCCAGTCGAACGACTGGAAGACGAGCGGCATCGTCGTCGCCCGGCGTCCGCCGAAGACCACCGCGCTGAGCGGGACGCCCGCGGGATTTTCCCAGTCGGGATCAATGATCGGGCAGTTGCGTGCCGGGGCCGCGAACCGACTGTTCGGGTGGCTGGAGAGCACCGGCTTGCCGTCGGCGTCCTTTGTCTCCGGCGTCCAGTCCTTGCCCTTCCAGTCAACGAGGTGCTTGGGTGCTTCTTTGCTCATCCCCTCCCACCACACATCCCCGTCGTCGGTGAGCGCGACGTTCGTAAAGATCGTGTCGCACTTGATGGATTCCATCGCCATCGGATTGCTGTCGTAGGCGGTGCCGGGAGCGACGCCGAAGAACCCGGCCTCCGGGTTGATCGCGCGCAGGGTTCCGTCGGGACCCGGCTTGATCCAGGCGATGTCGTCGCCGATGCAGCTGATTTCCCAGCCCTCGTCCTTGAGGACTTGCGGCGGGATGATCATCGCGAAGTTCGTCTTCCCGCAGGCGCTCGGGAATGCGGCCGAAACGTAGGTCTTCTTGCCTGCGGGATCCTTCACCCCGAGGATCAGCATGTGCTCGGCCATCCAGCCTTCGTCGCGCGCCATCGCCGACGCGATCCGGAGCGCAAAACATTTTTTTCCGAGGAGGGCGTTCCCGCCGTATCCGGAGCCGAAGCTCATGATGAGCCGGTCTTCCGGGAAGTGGGTGATGTAGGTGTTCGGGGGATTGCACGGCCAGGCGACGTCTTTTGCGCCCGCGGCCAGCGGCATGCCGACCGAGTGGAGGCACTTCACAAAGACGCCTGTTTTTTCGATCTGGTCATAAACGGCCGCGCCCATGCGGGTCATGATGCGCATGCTGGCGACCACATACGGGCTGTCGCTGATCTCGATGCCGTATTGGGAGATCGGGGAGCCGATCGGGCCCATGCTGAACGGGATCACATAAAGCGTGCGTCCGGCCATGCAGCCTTTGAACAGGCCTTTGATCTTCTTCTTCATGACGTCCGGGGCCTCCCAGTTGTTTGTCGGGCCGGCGTCCTTCTTCGACTTCGAGCAGATGAACGTGCGTTCCTCGACGCGGGCGACGTCGCGCGGGTCGCTGCGCACGAGCAGCGAGTTCGGGCGCTTCTTCGGGTCGAGCCAGCGCGAGGACCCGGAGGCCACGAGCAGCTCGCGCATGTGCTTGTCTTCGGCTTCGGATCCGTCGCACCAAAAAATGGCGTCGGGCTTCGTCAGCGCGGCGATCTCATCGACCCAGGCGACGATGGTTGTGTTGGACGGCTTGCAGGTTCCCAGCGTGGTGTTTTTACTCATAAAATAATATATATTAGCACGGCTAATAGTGACGGATTTCCCGGGTGAGGCAAGAAAAACGGCGGCGGCGGCACATTATATTTTTTTAATCTCCACGCGTCGCATCCGGTTTCCCCGGGGGAAACGAGTTCCATCTTGTGGGAATTTTTTCTCCGGGTTAAGCTCCGCGAATAATGATTGCGGCGCGCAACTTCGGGAACACGTCTCCGCTCGCACGGGCCGGGTCGTTTCCGGTTTACGCCAGCACCGTGCTGGCCGGGGTGCATGCGCTCGCGATGGTCGCGACGGCATTGGCGATGGCGTCCGGCGCGGAGTGGCGGGCTTTTCAATTTTCGAGCGCGGCGGTGTGCGGGCACTTTGCGGTCTGGCAGTTTGTGACGTATGCGTTCGTCCACCCGCCGGGACTGCTTTTTCTGATCGAGCTCTACATGCTGGTGGTTTTTGGGAGGGAAATTGAAAAGTTCCTCGGTCGTCGGGCTTTTCTGGCGATTTATCTGACCCTTCTGCTGCTTCCCCCGCTGGCGCTGACCGTGGCGGCGTTCGCGGGATTCTCCGCGATCTTGTCGGGTTCCGGCGCGCTGCACTTCGGCGTCTTTGTGGCATTCGCCACGCTCTACCCTTCCGCGGAGGTTTTTTTCGGCATCCAGGCCAGGTGGGTCGCGATCTGTCTTGTGGCGGTGAGCGCGCTCCAGTCGCTGGCCTGTTCCGACGTCACGGGGCTGACGGTTCTTGCGCTCGACTGCGGGGCGGCATTTCTTCTGGTGCGGCAGATGTGTGGCAGGAAGGTTTTCCCCGATCTCCGCCCGCTTTTTCCCGCCCGACCGCCGCCGCGTTTGCGGGCGCTCAAACGACCCGACGGGCCGCCCGCCTCGATGGATGCCCTCCTGGAGAAAATCTCCCGGACCGGAATTCGGAGCCTGTCTGCCGGAGAACGGGCCCGCTTGGATCAGGCGCGCGAGGAACTGCTGGAAAAAGACCGCAACCCATAAGCTCTATGCCAGAAGAAAACCGTCCGCCCGAACCTTCTATTCTTCCCTTCGCAAGTCTCAGCGATCCCTGTTACGTCAACGCGATGGTGCATTTTTACCGCGGCGAGCTCGGCCGGATCATGATCTGGCGGCAGCGGCTCGACGTGACGACGACATGGGCGATCACGAGCACGACCACGATCATCGGCGCCGCATTCACCTTCAAGGACCTCCCGCACATCATCTTCTTTTTCAACCTCGCGCTCGTCTGGATCATGCTCTGGATCGAGGCCCGCCGCTACCGGTTCTACGATGCCTTCCGCGGGCGGGTCCGGATGCTCGAATCGCATTTTCTGGTGCCGATGGTTTCAAGGAATCCCATGCTCCTGGATGGCGAGTGGCGGAAGCTGGTTTGCGAGGACCTGATCATGCCGTCGTTCAAGATCACCAAGCTGGAGGCGATCGGCAGGCGGCTGAAGAGGAATTATGGGTTCATCTTCGGGATCATCATGCTCGCCTGGACGATGAAGATCCTGACCCACTCGCCGGTGCCGATCCATTCGCTCCGGGAGTTCTATCAGGCGCTTGCCGTGCGGGAGCTGCCGGCCTGGTTCGCCTGCATTGTATATGTGGGAACGATCCTCGCCATCACGGTGCTGACCTTTTACGCCGCCGCACGCACATCGAGCGAGGAAGTCAGCGAGTTCGGTTCCACAAACAGCTCGCTCTGGAGGATCTGAAATGTCCCCGATCCGCCGGCTCCGGGACATTGTCGCGAGGCTTCGCGGGCCGGGCGGCTGTCCGTGGGACCTCGAGCAGACGCATGCGAGCCTGCGCGGCGCGTTGATCGAGGAATGCTACGAGGTCATCGAGGCGATCAATCGCGCGGACGACGCGAATCTCAAGGAGGAGCTCGGCGACCTTCTCCTGCAGGTGGTGATGCACGCCCAGATGGCCGGCGAGCGGTCGGCGTTCACGCTTGAGGAAGTGGCGGCGGGCATTTGCGAGAAAATGATCCGTCGGCACCCGCACGTCTTCGGGGACAATCTCGCGAACGATTCGGCCGCCGTCCTCCGCCAATGGGAGGAGATCAAGCGGGAGGAAAAAACGTCGGGGGTTCTTGACGGCCTTCCGACCTCGATGCCCGCGCTCCTCCGCGCCCAGAACGCGCAGAAGAAGGCCGGTCGGGTCGGGTTCGACTGGCCGGATGCGAAGCCGGTTTTCGAGAAGCTGGAGGAGGAGGTTGCCGAGGTGCGGAAGGCGCTCGCGGACGGCGACCGGCGCGCGGTCGAGGAGGAGGTCGGGGACATCCTCTTCACGGCGGTGAACCTCGCCCGCAAGCTTCATGTGGATGCCGAGACCTCGCTCGCCGCCGCCACGAACCGCTTCATCAGCCGCTTCCAGGCGGTCGGGCGCGAACTCGGTGACCGCAAGATGCAGGAAACCCCGCTCGAAGAACTCGACATCATCTGGAACCGGATCAAGCACGCATGAGCTTCTCGGTGTTGAACCCCGGCGGACGTGATCCGGAGCGGACGTTCCCGGATGGCCCCGGCAAACCGGGCGATCCCGGCCACCCTCCCGTCAACTACCACGCCTACGCCGCCTGCCGGTGCGGAGGGTTTTATCGCGAGGAAAAATCCGTGCCTGCCGGCACGGTCCTCGTCCTTCTGCGAAAAAGGAACCTGCGCCGCGCGCTCGCCGCGGTGGCCTCGCTTCATCGGCGCGGGTGTCGGGTCTTCGTTTCCTGCAAGGAATCCGGGAGCCACCAGGTCGCGGATTTGCTCGGCGACGCAGCCCGCTGGAATCTCTTTCGCGAGATTTGCGCGGCGGCGGACGGAGCGATTTCGAGCACGCCGGAACTCGTCCCGCTTTACCGCGCCGCAGGCGCTCCCCGCGCGGAATTTGTCCCGACCCCGTATCCGGTGGATTTTCCCGCATGGGATTTCAGCCGGCC
Organism: Verrucomicrobiia bacterium; assembly: GCA_037129975.1. Taxonomy (GTDB): domain Bacteria; phylum Verrucomicrobiota; class Verrucomicrobiia; order Chthoniobacterales; family Terrimicrobiaceae; genus QYQL01. The sequence continues at coordinate 4,699 of JBAXTX010000154.1, forward strand.
CCTCGACAAACGGCACGGGATCTTCGTCGGCACACGGGAATTCGACACCCCCTCGCGCAACCACCTCGCGGCGGTCGTGCTTGCGGATGGAATCTCCCGGGGCCTCCGGTGCCCGCTCGCGGTCGTCAATACCGAAGGACGCCACGGCGGGATGATTTTGAAAAGCCTCCAAAAATGGAACCCGCTGCTCGCCGTCATCGAGGCTCCCCTTCCCTACCCGGATTACCTCAGGCTCATGGCCCGGCACCGGATCGTCTGGCAGCTCGATTCCAGCGCGGTTCCCGGACAGGTGGCCGGAGACGCCCTGCTTTGCCGGATGCCTTGTCTCGGCGGAAACGGGGCGATCGAACGGATCGCGTTCGGGGAATTTTCCGCCGCCGGACGCGAAGAGCTCGCGGCCCGCGCCCGCGACCTGCTCCAAACAGACGACGCCTGGCAAGCCGCCGTCCACCGGGCCGGGGCGCTTGCCCGGGAATCCCTTTCCTTCCGGGCTGCGCGGATGCCCGAATAAACGATCAGTGAAACCACGCCGTCATTGTTGCGCGTGGTATTCCTGCAGGCTCCTGACTCCGTAGCCCGACTGCTGGATCGCACGGATGGCCGCGACGCTGGCGCGGGCACCCCGGAGGGTGGTCATCGTGGCGACGCGGGCCGCGACGGCCGCGCTGCGGATTGAGACCTCGTCGCGCCGGGGCTGCTGGCCGCTCGGCGTGTTGAGGATGAAATGGATCTCGCCGTTCTTGATCAGGTCGAGAACGTTCGGACGGCCCTCCTGGATTTTCAGCAGGGTCTTCACCGGCACGCCGGCTTCGGCGAGCATTTCGGCCGTTCCGGCCGTCGCATGCACCGTGAATCCCAGGCCCACAAACTCGCGCGCGACCCCGATGGCGGCCGGCTTGTCGGTGTCCTTCACGCTGATGAAGAC
>JBAXTX010000155.1:0-5522 GCA_037129975.1 Verrucomicrobiia bacterium
CGAAGCACATCCTCCTGCACCTCGACGACAGCGACGAGGCGCGCGAGCAGATCGCATTTGCGGATGTCGTCCTGCTCAACAAGCGCGACCTTGTCGCGCCTGAGGACCTCAACAAATTGGAAAATCGCATCCGCTCGATGAACGCGCTGGCGAAGATCCACCGGACGACGAATGCCGGAATCGAGATCGAAAAGGTGTTGGATGTCGGCGGCTTCAACCTTGACCACGCGATGGAGGTGAACCCGCATTTTCTCGAAGGAAGCCATCACCACCATCACGACGATCATGTGACCAGCGTGGGGATTGAAGCGGATGGGGACTGCGATGGAAAGAAGCTCAACGAGTGGCTGAGCCGGACCGTGCGCGAGCAAGGGATCGATATTTTCCGCATGAAGGGAGTCTTCGCGATCAAGGGCGGGCCGGACCGGATCATCTTCCAAGGGGTTCATATGATCATGGATGCGGCCAACGGCGGCCCGTGGGGAGAACGCCCGCGCTGGAACGTGCTCGTCTTTATCGGACGCAATCTCGACCGCGCCGCGCTCAACGCCGGGTTCCGGAGCTGCCTCGCATGAAACAGATCGCGGCCGTCACGGCGGACGACAATATTTTGAGCCTGGCCTGGAACGGAGACATGCTGGCTGCCACGCCCTCGACCGGCGGGATTTTGATTCTTGATGCCGCCAGCCGGAAAGGTTCAGCCCTTGACGGCAACGGACTGGGAAACGGCGAGTCCGCGTGGTTCCGCGGATCCTTGGCGACGTGCGGATTCGACGGGAAAGTCCGGTGGAACGGGCGGGAGATCCACGCCGGGCGCGGGATCATCGAACGGGTGAAGGCGAGCGCGGATGGAAATTTTCTCGGTGCAGGCCAGGGAAAAAATCTGCTCGTTTTCGATTGCGAGGGAAACCCCGCACAGGGACTGCCAATCCTTCCGGCGTCAGTTGCGGATTTCGCATGGAACCCGACCGATTCCAAGCAGGTTGCCGTCGTCGGAGCCGGCGGCGCGCGGATGTGGAGATTTGGGGCGGACGAACCGTTTGCGCGGTTCGATTGGGGCGGCGCGAGCCTCCGCGTGAACTGGAGTTCCTGCGGACGCTGGCTGGCTACGGCGGATCAGACGCCAAGCGTCCACATCTACGATTTCACGAGAGACCATCCGCTGCATATCCAGGGCTATGAAACCAAGGTGCACGCCATGACATTTTCCGCCGACGGCAGTCGGCTTGTGACCGGGGGAGGACCGGTCATCACGATCTGGCCATGCACAGGAAAAAATGGCCCCGAGGGAGTCACTCCGGTTCAACTCGACGGGCACGATGGCGAAGTCGTCGCCGCCGCATTTTCTCCCAAAACCGGGCAGCTTGCCACCGGCGACGGGACCGGGATGGTTCTCATTTTTACCTTTGCAGGCAGCAAGGCCACGCGGAAGCGGTTGCGCCTGGATGCAGGGATCAGCGCTCTTACCTGGCACCCTGAATACGACTGGCTGGCCATAGGAATGGAGAATGGGGCAGTATCCATCCTGTCGCTCGAGCCGTAAAAATGGACGCCCTTCAAAAGGCTCTGAAGAAGACGTTCGGATACGACGAGTTCCGGCCGCTTCAGCGCGAGATCATCGAGGCTTCGCTCGCGGGGCGCGACACTTTTGCCCTGCTGCCGACCGGCGGTGGAAAGTCGCTCTGCTTCCAACTCCCGGCGCTGCTTCGCGACGGATTGACCGTGGTGGTTTCTCCGCTGATCGCCTTGATGAAGGACCAGGTGGACCAACTCGAGGCGGCGGGCGTGGCAGCAACATTTTTGAACTCCTCGCTCAAAGTCGCGGAGAGCAAATCCCGCCTTCGCGGCCTGCACGAGGGGAAGTTCCGCCTGCTCTACGCCGCACCCGAGCGGCTGATGCTCGACAACTGGCAGGAAAACCTCCGCAACTGGAACGTCACCGCCCTGGCGATTGATGAGGCGCACTGCATCTCGGAGTGGGGGCACGACTTCCGTCCGGAATACCGCCAGCTCGAGCGCTTGCGGGCATTGCTTCCGGAGGTGCCGGTCACTGCCCTCACCGCGACCGCCACCGAACGTGTCCGCGAGGACATCGTCAGGCATCTCAAACTCCGCGACCCCTCAGTCTTTGTCGCCAGTTTCAACCGTCCGAACCTCTCGTATCGCGTGATTCCGAAAGACCAGGGGGTGAAGCAGCTTGCGGAGTTTGTCGGCAGGCGTCCGATGGATGGCGGGATTGTCTATTGCGCGACGCGGGCTACTGCCGACCGGCTTGCCGAGAGCCTGAACGACCGGGGGTTTCCCGCGCGCCCCTACCATGCAGGTCTCACAGCCGGCGAGCGCGCGGAAAACCAGGAACTATTTTTGCGCGACGAAGTCCGGATCATCTGCGCGACTATCGCGTTCGGCATGGGGATCAACAAGCCGAACGTCCGCTGGGTCATCCACCACGACCTGCCGAAAAACATCGAGGGGTATTACCAGGAGACCGGCCGGGCCGGGCGCGACGGCCTGCCGGCGGATTGCCTTCTTCTTTTCAATCCGGGAGACGCGGCAAAGCAAACGCACTTCATCGAGGAGATGAGCAGCGCGAAGGAGCAGCAGATCGCGCGCGAGCAGCTCCGGCTGATGATGCACTACGCGGAATGTCCCTCGTGCCGCCGCCGCGAACTGCTCAAATATTTCGGCGAGGAGTATCCCGCACCATCCTGCGATTCCTGCGACAACTGCATTGAACCCCGCGAATCCTATAACGCCACCACGCACGCGCAGAAGCTTCTTTCCTGCGTCTATCGCGTGAGGGAGGGCGGACGGTTCGGCGTCGGGCTGAACCACCTCATCGAAATCCTCACCGGTGCCGACACGGAAAAGATCCGCCGCTGGCGGCACGACCAGCTCAGCACCTACGGGCTCGGCCGCGATCTCAGCCGGCCTGAATGGGCGTCCATCGGCCGCGAACTGATTCGCATGGGCCTGATCGAGCAGGAAAAAGGCGAGTTTCCCACCATCGCGCTCACGGAGCCCGGGCTCGATGCGCTCAAATCCCGCCGCGTCATCATGCTGACGAAATCCATGACGAAGCGGAAGGTTCCGGTGATTCGCGCCGGCGAGGTCGAGTGCGACGAGACGTTGTTCGACCGGCTTCGCAAGCTCCGCAAAAAGCTGGCCGACGAGCGCGGGGTCCCCGCCTATGTGATCTTCGGCGACAACACCCTGCGCCTCATGGCGCGTGAGTATCCGCAAAAGTTGGACGACCTCCGGGGGATCAGCGGCATCGGGGAAAAGAAAATGTCTGAATTCGGACAGCCTTTTACCGCCGAAGTGACAAGCTACCTCGCGACGTATCCGAAGGTGAAATTCTGATACTTCAACGGCCCGTCTCGTAAGGCGCGAGCCGGGCGCTGAGTTCCGGGGGGACATGGGCGTGGAGGATGGCGTCGTCGCCCTCGTAGCGGATTTCGAGGACGTGGCCGGCGCGATGGATTTCGGCAAGAAGGGCGGATTCGTTTGACGGGATGCGGAATTCTCCGCGGAGCCGCCAGGCGGCGAGGCGGACTTCGAGCTCCTCGATCAGCGAGGTGATTCCATCGCCCGTGCGGGCAGAGATCGCCACACTGCCCGGAAGGCGGGCGAGCTGGTTGACGACGATTTCCTTGTCCGGCACGAGGTCGATTTTGTTGAAAACGATAATCGTCTGTTTGCCCGAGGCGTCGAGTTCGGCGAGCGCGGCATCCACCGCCGCCATCTGTTCGTGATATTGCGGATGGCTGAGGTCTACGACGTGGATGAGCAGGTTGGCGAGTTGGACTTCTTCGAGCGTGGCTTTGAACGACTCGATGACCGTGTGCGGGAGCTTGCGGATGAAGCCGACCGTGTCGGTAAGGAGGATTTTCTGGTGGTTCGGCAGGGTGACCTGTCGAGTCGTGGGATCCAGCGTGGCGAAGAGTTTATCCACGGCGAGGACTCCGGCTCCGGTGAGGCGGTTGAGGAGCGAGGATTTTCCCGCGTTCGTGTAGCCGACGAGCGAGGCAACCGGCCAGTTCCGGCGCAGTCGTCCCTCGCGCTGGACGCCTCGGTTCTTCCGGACCTCTTTGAGATCACGTTCGAGGCGGGCGATGCGGTCCTGAACACGCCGGCGGTCAACTTCAAGCTGGGTTTCGCCGGGACCTCTTGTGCCGATGCCGCCGCTCTGGCGGGATAGGTGGGTCCACATGCGGGTGAGGCGCGGCAGCAGATATTGGAGCTGGGCGAGCTCGATCTGGAGCCGTCCTTCCTTGGTGCGGGCGCGCTGGGCGAAAATGTCGAGGATCAGCTGGGTCCGGTCGAGGACTTTGCGGGAGGTAAGGATTTCCAGGTTCCGGCCCTGGGCGGGCGAGAGTTCATCATCAAAAATCAGCGACGTGATCTGATGATCCTCGCATTGTTTCGCAATCTCCTCGGCCTTGCCCTTGCCGATGTAATAGGGAGCGGTCGGCCTGTCGAGGCGCTGGATGAGAGTCTCCACCACATTCGCCCCTGCGGTGGCGGCGAGTTGCGCCAACTCGCCAAGCGAGTCTTCTACGTCCCAGCGATTGATGCCGCTGTGTTCCAAACCCACGAGCAGGGTCTTTTCACCCGTGCTGGGAGAACCGGACGTCATGCTTCCGAACGGCCGGCAAGATGCAAGGCGGTGTCGAGGAGTTCGTCCGGGGAAATCGACGGGGTCAGATTGATGGCGGGAAAATTAAATTGGTGGCGGCACCAGGTCAATTGCCTTTTGGCATAGCGGCGGGTGGCGGTGATGATCCAGTCCCGGCATTCTAGTCGGGTCATCCGCCCCGCGATCAGCTCTTGAATTTCCCGGAATCCGATCGCGCGAGAGGCGCCCGGCCCGACAATTCCAGCCCGGAGGACCTCCTCGATGGCACCCTGAGAGAACATGGCATCCACATTGGCGGCGATCCTCTCGCGAAGGTCGGATCTTTCGAGAAGGATTCCGCCGAAATCGTTGCAGACGGAGTTCCAATTTGTGCGGGAGGCAGCCAGAGGCTTGCCGGTGGAGAGAACGATTTCCAAGGCGCGGCGGACGCGCACAGGGTTTTTTTCATCGATCTGCACACCCGCATCAGCCTTGCGAAGCCTAGCGAGTGCCTCGGGGAGTTCCATTTCGGATAGAGCTTTGCGAAGCGCGGGATCCACGGGCGGCAACTCGGCGAGCCCGTGGGTGAGAGCCTTGAGATAGAGCCCGGTGCCTCCTGCGAGAATGGGGGTCCGTCCGCGGGACTGGATCTCCCGGATCGCCTGCGAGGCCAGGCCCGCATAGCGTGCGGCATCGCAAGAATCATCCAATCCGAGGATGCCGATAAGGTGGTGAGGAACGCGGGCCAGAAGGTCGGGGCCGGGCTGGGCCGTCAGGATCGGGAGGCCCGAATAGATTTGGAAAGCATCGGCACCGACGATTTCCCCCTGAATTTTCTCCGCGAGAGCGACGGCAAACGCGGATTTTCCGACTCCCGTAGGCCCCGTCACGATGATCGGACGGG
>JBAXTX010000156.1:0-5463 GCA_037129975.1 Verrucomicrobiia bacterium
AAAGTGGCGTCTCGCCGCTGAACGCCAAAGCAAAGAGCCGGGCCAGCTCTCCCACTCTAAGAGATCGCCGCAAACAGACCCTCTTCATCGATGCCCGCAAACTCGGCACCCTCATCGACCGCGTCCACCGCGAGTTGACCGACGTCGACCTCAACAAGATCACTAGCACCTACCACGCCTGGCGTTCGGATGGATCAGGGAGCGCGGGCTTCCAGCCTGCATCAGTCGGCATCCTGCCGACGTCCGGGAAGCGTGCGGAGCCGGGAATGGGGGTTCCGCAGGATGCGAAACCCGGCAGGCAGGATGCCCGCGCTCCCCAATACGCCGACATCCCCGGCTTCTGCAAATCCGCCACCACCGCCGAAATCGCCGCGCACGGCCACGTCCTAACGCCCGGCCGCTATGTCGGCGCAGAGGAAGTCGAAGACGACGGAGAACCCTTCGGGGAAAAGATGCCGCGACTCGTCGGGGAACTGAATGGCCAATTTGAGGAATCGGCAAAACTCGAAGCCGCGATCCGCGCGAATTTGAAAGGGCTCGGCTACGATGGCTGACCCCGAAAAAGAAGAAACCCCGGGGCCTCTCAACCGCAAGCGGCCAAGGAAGGGATCCCGGGGTCAACGAATACAGTTTCGTTGCCATATTGCGGTCATGTCAAACGCATATTTCATCGATGAGTAGGCCATGAACCCCGCGTTTTTTCAGCGAATCGAGAACATCCTGCATACAGAGCGCATCGACGTTTACCGTCGGGACGGGGCGGATTACGCCATCACGCTGTCCCGTTACCTGCTGAACATGGCCCTGAGCGAGTCCCTCTACCCAGCGCTCCAATTCGCGGAAATCGCGCTTCGCAATGCGATCCACCAAACCCTCACTACCCGGTGCGGGACGGATGCATGGTATGATTCTCCGTTGGCACGACTCTCCACCTGGCAGCAAGACAATGTGACAGAGGCGAAGGATGCTTTGAGAAAGCGGAGGAAAGCTCTCACGCCGGGCCGGATTGTCGCTGAACTGACGTTCGGCTTCTGGACCGCCTTCTTCAATAATTGGCACGCACGCACCGGAATCGGCTCCTATCTCGCGAAGAACGCCTTTCCCCACGCCCCCGCTGCCGAACAATACCAATCCAAGCTCGATAGGCGTTGGCTTGAAATCCGCGACCTCCGCAACCGCGTCTTCCATCACGAACGCATCATCCACTGGAGGGATCTTGATGTGCGCCACGACCAGATTCTTCAAGTCATCACATGGATCAGCCCCGAACTTCACGAGATGGCCTCTGTTCTGGATCGTTTCACCGCCATCCGCCAGGCGGGATTGGCCCCTTGGCTGAACAAGCTGCATCGCTACTGGCCAAACCCAGCGCGCCTGCCAACGACGGCGGACGCAAAGCCCGCCATAGCAATGATCCCCGAGGCATTCAACGCCACCAACGGCGCGGAAACCCCGTTTGGCCGTCGCTGGGGCGGGGATGTTTTCCACCTCGCCCCCGATCACCTCGCCGCTCTGCAAGCCGGTCAGACTTTGGCCCTCGATGTGCAGAACGAATATGTGACGTTTCTTCAATGCGCCGAGTCCGCGAAACTGGAGCCGGCTATCAAAGCGAAATTGAGGGGATTGGATTATGGCGGGTGACCTCATAAACGGAGAAATTCCCGAACATTGGGAGTTCACAACGCTTGGTGAAATTTGCCAACGCGGAGGTGGCAACATTCAAACCGGCCCGTTCGGTAGCCAGCTTCACGCTTCGGATTATGTGCCCGTCGGTGTCCCGTCAATCATGCCGACCAACATCGGAGAAAACCGAATCGTTGAAGATGGGATCGTCCGCATCACCGAGGAAGACGCCAATCGTTTGGGCCAGCACCGATTGAGGGCGGGCGACATCATTTATAGCCGACGTGGAGATGTTGAGAAACGGGCGCTCATCAGGGAACGCGAAGAAGGTTGGTTCTGCGGCACTGGCTGCTTGAAGGTTCGCCTTGGGAGCGGTGTCGTTGATCCGCTGTTTGCTTCACTGTTTCTTGGGCATCCAGCGATTCGTGAATGGATTGTTCGTCACGCCGTCGGCGCGACGATGCCGAATCTCAACACCTCCATCATGAGCGCAGTCCCATTCGCGCTCCCACCTCTCTCCGAGCAAAAAGCCATCGCGGCGGTGCTTGGGGCACTGGACGACAAGATCGAGTTGAACTGGCGGATGAACGCGACGCTGGAGGCGATGGCGCGGGCGCTGTTCCAGAGCTGGTTCGTGGATTTCGACCCCGTCCGCGCCAAACTTGATGGCCGCAAACCTGTCGGCTTGGACGAAACCACCGCCGCTCTCTTCCCCGCCAACTTCCATGACTCCGAGACCGGTCACATCCCGAAAGGCTGGACGGTCGGCAAGGTCAGCGACCTCGCCACACTCAACCGTGGCGCGGTCAATCCCGGTGACTTCCCAACGGAAACCTTCGACCACTTCAGCCTGCCCGCCTTCGACAATGGCCGGACTCCGAAGATGGAGCTCGGCAGCGCCATCATGAGCAACAAGCTCACGGTCACGCCGAACGCTGTGTTGCTCTCCAAACTCAACCCGCACATACCACGTATCTGGTTGCCAGACCTCCACGTTTCGAGCCGCTCGGTCTGCTCGACCGAGTTCATGGTCGCGTGCTCAAAGCCCGGCGTATCGCGCGAATACCTATTCTCCCTCTTCACCAGTTCCTGCTTCGCCAGCATCTACGGCACACTCGTCACAGGCACCACCGGCAGTCATCAGCGCATTCGACCCGAAAGCGTGTTGGACATGAAGATCTTTATTCCGCCCGCCCCCTTAATTCGAGCCTTCACCGGCATCGCAAAGCCAATGTTCGACCGCATCAACCGCAACACCGATCAATCCCGCACCCTCGCCACCCTGCGCGACACGCTGCTGCCGAAGCTGCTGAGCGGGGAGTTGAGCGTGGCGGAAACACTGACAGCCTGAAATGCGCTTGGGTTTGCGCCCAAAGAAATCTATAATCAATTTATGATAACCAAACTCACTGTGGAGTCCTTCAAGACGCTGGAGAAGGTCGAAATCGAACTCGGGCTCATGAACGTTTTTGTCGGCGCGAATGGCAGCGGCAAGAGCAACCTGCTGGAAGCGATTGGCGTGTTATCCGCAGCGGCGGACGGCAAGGTGGATGACCAGGTGTTGCTCAACCGTGGCGTGCGTCCCGGTGTGCCGGAACTCTACAAGTCGGCCTTCCAGGAAAAACTACCGCAGCACATTTACTTTGCGGCACACAATGAGAAGTCGAGTTTCGAGGTGTCGCTGCTGAATCCACTGGATGCGACGCGACCGTGGCGTTTTAAGACGGAGCTGTTGATGCGAGGCAGTGAGAAAGTGACGAGCCGCTCCCCCCGGCTGAAAGGCAATCCGAATACAGAACGCGGGCTGGCGGCGCTGGAAGCGCTGAGATTGAAGAAGGGCGACCCGGCCCGCCGACTTTTGGAACAGTTGCAGGAGTTCGTCATCTACGCACCGACGACACCGGTGCTTCGCGGCACCTCGCCGGAAACCAGAACACGGCAGCCCGTCGGCCTGCATGGAGGGAGACTGCCTGAAGCTGTCCATGAATTACTGAAGAGCCGCACGAAGAACCCGCACTTCAAACGGGTCTGTAGCGAGGCGCTATCGTTAATTGACTGGGCGCGGCAGTATGGCAGTGCGGCAGCCGTGGACATGCCATTGTCGGCGGCGGCGGGAGCCTCGCCACGCGTAATTCGCTTTGTGGACCGTTACATGAGGGAAGGACGAAACGTGCTCTCCGGCTATGACGCGAGCGAAGGCGCGCTTTATGTGCTGTTCCTCGCCGTGCTGGCCGCGCATCATGACAGCCCGCATCTCTTCGCCGTGGACAATGCGGACCACGGTCTGAACCCACGGCTCGCGAGGGCACTGTTCAAGATGCTGTGCGGCTGGATTCTCGACGGGCCAGAGGCGAGGCAGATCCTCGTCACCACTCACAACCCGCAGGTGCTCGATGGATTGCCGCTGCGTGATGACCGCGTGAGGTTGTTCACGGTGGCGCGGACGGACGCTGGACGCACCAGCATCCGCCGGGTGGAGATGACGGACAAACTCGTCGAAATCGCCGAGAAGAAAGATTGGCCGCTCTCCCGCCTCTGGGTCATGGGACACCTCGGAGGAGTGCCGAATGTCTAAGCCGGTCAAGGTGGCCTTTGTGATGGAGGGTTCGACGGATTACGTCGTGCTCCGTGCCGTTGTGCGCGCCCTGCTCAAGGGGCGAGACTTTGAGCCAACGAGAGTCTGGCCCGAACTGGATGCAAACCTTCGACCCATGGCGGAAGGGGGATGGGGTGCCGTTTACAAGTGGTGCCGCCAACTGCTCAAGCAGGGGGATGGTCCGGCGCATGACAATCCGGTCTTCGCCATGAACGACATGGTAGTGATGCAAGTGGACGCCGATGTGGCGCGGAAGAAATACTCAGACTATGGCATCAATGATCCACCCGATGATGAACTCTTCCGCCGAACCTGTGAGAAGCCATGTCCTCCGCCCAGTGACACGAGCAACGCGCTGCGCACGGTGATGCTCGGTTGGATGGGGGAAACCGCAGTGCCGCCGAAAGCCGTTCTCTGCACGCCATCGAAGAGCATCGAGACTTGGGTGCTGGTCGCCTTGTTCCCGGGCGATGCCGATGCAATGAGCCCGAGGATTGAATGCTGGTGGAGTGCTGAGCCTCGCCTGCGCAGATACGGACTCATCAAGAGTGGCCAAAAGCTCATTGATAAATACGTCGCGAACGAAAAAGGGATTCAGGATGCCTGGCCTGATGTGCGGGCGAAGTGTTCCGAAGCAGAGCGCTTTTCGACCGATTTCCTTGCCCTTGTTTCAGCAGACTAATGCAGATGTCCCTAGCCGAAGCCATCGTCGAAGACGCCGCGCTCGAATGGTTCGGGGAGCAATGTCGCGTTGCTCCAACCCTCATCCCGCCCTTCTCCCACGGGGAGAAGGAGGAAGAGCGCGAGGCCATCCGGCGGCTGAACCCGGCCATTCCCGAGGAGGCGCGGGTAACTATTAAGCATTACTTACAAGTTCGATTTGGAAGAGGCTGACCCCATGAGTAAAAACAAACCCACTTCCGGCGGTCGCGATAAAAAGAACACCGAAGTCTCCCTCGTCCGCTCTTCGGCGGCTGAATACCTCACCTTCGTGGCGGCCAGTGGTCAGGGTGGCGTCGAGGCCGTCTACGCCGACGAAAACGTCTGGCTCAGCCAAAAAATGATGGGATTGCTCTATGATGTGGAAACCCACACCGTCAACTACCACCTCAAGAAAATCTTTGACGACGGCGAATTGCAGGCCGGTTCAGTTATTCGAAATTTTCGAATAACTGCCGCCGACGGCAAATCCTACGACACCCAGCACTACAACCTCTCCGCCATCATCGCCGTCGGCTACAAGG
>JBAXTX010000157.1:0-5453 GCA_037129975.1 Verrucomicrobiia bacterium
CGATCGAGTCGGCGATCACCTCGCGCGAGACGAGCGAGTATTTCATCCCCTCGGTTCCCATCGAGATCCCGTCGGAAATCGTGATCGTGTTGAAGATCGTGGCTTTGCCGCCCGCCGCGTCAATCCCCAGTGCGGCCTCGCGGGCGAGCTGGTCAATGTGCATGTTGCACGGCGTCACCATGCTCCAGGTTGAGGCGACCCCGATCTGCGGCTTCGCAAAATCGCTTTCCTTGTATCCCACGGGATAAAGCATCGCGCGGCTGGGCGCGCGGCTGAGGCCGTCGAGAACAATCGAGGAATGTGGGCGCAGGCGTGCGGAGGACTTCATAAGCGGACCACTCTAGCAGAGACGGGGGGCGGGCCATCAAGGAAATCCCGCTGCCCAAACTGACGCGCAGCCCTCAAATTGGCGGGGCGAGGATCCGGATCGCCGGATCCTCCTGTCGCTTGGTGCTGAAAATACGGGCGGGCGATGTGGAAATGATCTCGCAACCCTTGAGGACAAACTCGGGATGGAACGAGTCGCTGGCCGGCTCATAGACGAGATCGCCCGAGAACTTTCCGAGCAGCCGGTATTCGTAGTTGTTGTCGCCGCCGAGCTTCCCGGCCTCCCGGTCGGGAGCGAGTTTGGTTTGCTCGTTCATCATGACGAGGCGCGCGGTCTTCCACGGCTTGCCGGGCTCGCGGACCCAGCCCCACATCTTGTAGTCCTGTTTATACATCCGCCGGCCGATAAAATAATCGCCGGGTTGCTCGGACGGAATCGCGGCGTTCATCGCCGCGCGCGCCGGGGCATCCCGCTCGATCGTCTCGCAACCGGTCAGCGCGATGATCGCCAGCAACGCGAAAAGAATTGCGCGGAGGACGTCTTGTTTGGCATCCGGCAGGATGCCGGATGTCCTACACGCAAGATGCGTGCGCTCCCGGCCGGATGTCCTGCACGCAAGATGCGTGCGCTCCCTGCCGGATGTCCTGCACGCAAGATGCGTGCGCTCCCGGAATTCCTCATTCCCGATTTTGAATTTCGCATTTTTCATTTCAAATTTCCCGCTCACAGGCCCGCCTGGGAAAGGAACGGCCTGAGCCAGTTGGTCAGCGCCTCTTCCGACTCGATCCGTGCTTCTCCGGGAACGGGGAAAAGATACCAGTTCTCGGTATGGGAGACCGCATCGCCCGGGGCGAGCGAGGCGAGCGGGCTGAGAGATTCGATTTCGAGCATGTCGTTGTTCGTGAAGGTTTCAAAATTGCAGCCTCCATCCGGGTAGATCGCTCCCGTGATGCGGTCGAAGGTCTTGAGGAAGATCGAATCTTCGATGATGTAGGCGATCCATTTTTCCTTGTGGGAGAGACCGATTTTTGTTGGGGGGAAACCCGCGCGCTGGTGGAGCGTGAAGAAATTTTTTCCAAAGTGCCAGCGGGGATCGGTGAGGTCGGTGTAGGGCCAGAGCACGATCCCGCGGTTGGGGAGCAGGTCTCGGGGATGTTCGCCGAGCGGCGGCTGCGGGATGATTTCCATGCCGCCGGGCTTCATCACGCTCAACGCCCAGGAGGCGATCTGGATCGGTTCATCCCCGTCGTTCCTGGCGGTGTGCCGCACGGTGACATGCGAATCGTTTTCGGCGAGCGTGACGCCGAGGGTTTTCATGATCCGTCCGGCTTGCGTCTGAAGGGAATCGAAAACCATTTCCTCGGCGGACTCTCCGACCCGGTAATCGAGGGGTTGGTTGTCCCGGTGGTAGGATAGAACCTCATCTTCGGGGGCGATCCAGAACCGGTGGCCGCCGCGGATCTTCCATTCCGACTCCCCGGACCCGCCGAGCTGATCCTCGTAGTTTTTGAAGACATTGTCCGCGCCGGGCCGCTTGTAGGAAATGATCCTGGGACCGACATCGAGGGTGATGATGACTTCCGCGTGGTTGTTGGCGAGAAGGAGATTCCGGCCCCAGCCGGCGAAAGAGACGATTTCGTTTTTCATGGTTTTCAATCTTCTGTCACTGCGGTGATTTCCGTGACCGAAGGAACGGGATGCCCGGCATGGTTATCGCTTATCCTTCCCGTGCGGAGACTGTCAAGACTGCTCCCCCGGCCTGGCCGTTCCAGCCGAGAGCGGACACGAGAACCCGCCCGGCCCTGCCGTCGCGGATCTCCTGCCACGCCCAGGCGCACTGGAGGAGAGTGGAGACCGCGAAGGCTTCTCCAGCAAGCTTGTTGGGAGCGTCCAACCGGATGCCGGGAAATAATTTCACGAGGGCGGCTTCTTCCGCGTTTCCCCCGAATGCGCCGGACGAGGAAAGAACGGCGGCCTCCGGCGGCGTGCCGCCCGCCAGTTCGAAAAACATTTTTTCCAGCCGTTCGCGCCGGGAGGAATTCCGGGCGATGCCGAGTCCGCGATGAACCGTTTCCAAGACGATGTCGCCCGGCGAAGCCGCGCCGACGACCAGGGCGACGGCGCCCTCGGAGAGGAGGCCTCTGCGCCGGGATTCGGAACCCGTCGAGGAAAGCCCCCACCGGCGGGAGCCGTCGCATAAAATCCAATCCGCTTCCTCGGAGGCGACGACCAGGCAGCGCCCGGCTTCGCCGGAGCGGATCAGTTCGGCCGCCGTGGCGAGCGCATCCGTTCCCGCGGTTGCGTCGCTGACCATCGTGAGGACAGGGCCGTCAATCCCGAACATCGCCGCAACATGGCTCGCCGGGGCGTTGTAAACCGTCTCGGGAAAAAGCAACGGGCTGCCGCATCCGGATTTCACCACCTCCTCGTAAAACCGGCGGGTATAGACGACGGCCCCATCGGTGGCGGCAAAGACCAGCGCCGTCGTTCCCGCGGGGAGCGGGCCCGACCGGGCGACGGCCGCGGATGCGGCAGTGCAGGCGAAGTGGGAAATCGCGCTGGATCGCCGCAGGCGCGGATGCACGAAATCAAACGGTGCCGGAACGCAATAGGCCGGATGGGCGGGATGCCCCGGGGGGCCGGGCAGGAGAACGGACTCCGGCCGGCGTCCGGCGGCGAGATTGGCGCGCACGGTGTTCCAATCTCTCCCGAGCGGATTGACGCATCCGATTCCGAGAATGGCGATGTTCATGGAAATTTCTCCAAAAGAACCGTGGCGTTTGCTCCGCCGAAACCAAAGGAATTCGACATGGCGCGGCGGATGCGGGCCGGCCGGGCGACATTCGCCACAATGTCCAGGCCCGAATCGCTCTCGCGAAGGTTGATGTTCGGCGGGAGAAACCCCTCCTCCATCGCCAGGAGGCAGAAGGCCGCCTCGATCGCGCCGGCGGCCCCGAGCGTATGGCCGGTCATTCCTTTGGTGCTGCTTACCGGTGTGGACGGACACACCGAACGGATGGCCGCGGCTTCGCTGGCATCGTTGAATGGCGTGCCCGTGCCATGGGCGTTGATGTAGTCCACGCCGTCCCATCCCGCGGCGGCCAGTGCGCGCCGCATGGAAAGCCTGGGGCCGGAGCCGTCGGGATTCGGCTGGGTCAGATGGTGGTTGTCGTTCGCCAGGCCCCAGCCCGGAATCGCGGCCAGAATCCCCCGCGCCGCGGAAATATCCTCGATCAGAAAACACGCCGCGCCTTCGCCGAGCGCGAGCCCGCTCCGCGCGGAATCAAACGGCCGGCACTTCTCTTCCGTCGAGGCGCGGAGTGCGTCGAAGCCGGCAAAGACCAGTTCCGACAACGCGTCGAAGCCGATGGCCATGACCCGCCGGGCGAGGCCCCCGCGCACGAGCCCGGCCGCCAGGCAGAGCGCATTCGTGCCGGATGCACAGGCATTGGAAACGACCCGCACCGGAGCGTCGAAGCCGAGCTCTTCCATCACATCAAACACCGGTTGCTGCGGGGCATATCCGCGGACCCACCGCCGGGCGTCGCGCGACGACATCCCTTCGGAAAATCCGCGCAAAAAGTTTTCCCCGAAATCCATTCCTCCGCTCGTCGTGCCGGCGATCACGAGTTCGGGAACGAATCCGGGCCGGAATGCCAGCGCCTCCCGGACCGCCGGAAGAACGAGATTTGCGGCGCGCGTTCTCCGGGGATCGTCCTGCGGGAGGTCCGCAACCTGACCGGCCGTTTTCGCCCGGAATGAGGAAACAGAAAACAGGCGGACATCCGAGATGCCGTCCGTTCCCGCACGCAGCGCCACCCGCGTGGCGGGAAGTCCGCGGCCAAGCGGGCTCACACAGCCGAACCCGGTGATGACGGGAAGATGTCCGGCGGCTGGCTGGCTCACGGGGTCCGGCATTTCACGGCGCGGCGGGAGGTGGGGACACGACAAACGGCTCGGCGGGTGCGGGCGATGCCGTTGGCTCGGGTGTCGGCTCGGGGGTTGGTGTTGGCCAGGGCTTGACGAGATTCGGCCAGCTGTGCACGGGGACGGCAAGCCCGCCGAGTTCGTCGGCATACTGCTCGCAGCGTTTCCTCCAGGCCTCCAGGTCGGGCTGGGACAGAGACGCATCGGAGGTTCCCGGAAAGACGAGATAGGCGACCTTGAGATCGCTCACCGGACGCATGGCGGCGGAGGATCGGGCGTTGATCTCGCGGCAGAGGAGCATGGAGGCCTCGCCGATCTTCATCGAAGGACCGGCATCGCCGACGACCGCCGGATACGCCCTGCCGTTGAAAAGCACCAGGGCAAAATCCCCGATGGATGGCGCGAAGGCCCCGCCCTCTTTCTTCAGCATAAAACCGGGCAGCACGATGAACGGGTCGGTTTCGGAAACCAGAAAGCTCCATTTTTTCAAATCGAAAATCCGGCGATTGGAGAGATCGATCCCCTCGTTGATTTCCTTTTTCCGCAGAAGAGAAGCGTTGCCCGCCGACAGTTCCCCCCTGAGTGCCGCAAGGCGTTTTTCCTCGACCGCCAGAAACGGGTTCGCGCGCGCGGTGAGCTTCGGCCAGCGGTAGCTCGTCTGTGGCAGAAAAAACGGCGACGATCCCTCCACCGAAACATTCCGGTCGCCATCCGACCCGTCCCCGTTCACGTCCATATCGGCAACCGCCAGCAGCGCCCGGCGTCCGGTGGAGGGATTCTGAAGATTCAGGATCGTTTCGCAGTCGTAGAAATTATGGCGGGAAAGAATGACATCCAGCTGCCCGATCTCGTGCCCGACCTGGGCAACCTTCAGCGCATAAAGGCGGTCATAAAACGGGGAGACCTTCGCCCCGGCGAGCAGGCCCGCGAAGTCCTTGAAAGCCCCCGGCAGCAGCGGGTCGTTTCCCGTGAAATCCTCCACCGACAGGCTGGGCCGCGGGAGCCGTGCCCGCACCGTGACCTCGACCTCGTAGGAGTCGGACTCCCGCCGCTCGAAAGAAGCGGGCCCGCTGCTTTTTTCGGCGACAAATTTTGTCTGAAGCGACAGGCCGTTGAAGAGCTTGGCCGTTGGCAGGGGCTTTCTGGGAATCCAGGGAACCGGCGTGGGCGTGGGAACGGGTGTCGGGGTGGGCGAAGG
>JBAXTX010000158.1:0-5401 GCA_037129975.1 Verrucomicrobiia bacterium
TCCATCGCTTTTTATAGCTTAACTGCTGGTCCTAATTTTGGGGTCCACCTCAGAATTCGGTTTTCGCGGCGGCGGAGGCCTCGGCGCGGAGGAGGGCTTCGTTCCGTTCCGTCTCCGCCCTCTTGCGCATCAACGCCTCTCCGATATACCCCGCGATCCCTTCCAGGATCTCCACTGTTTCGAGGGTCAGACGCCCTTTGCGCCGGTCGTTGAGCTGGATCAGCCCGGTGATCCGCTGCTGGGTCCGGATCGGGATCAGGGCGACGGTGGCGTAGCCGTGGTGGATGCACTGGTTGCGCGGGTGATGCCGGGGATCCTTGTCGGCCGGGATGTCCAGCAGCGGCCGGGAGTCGTTCGTCCAGAAACTTCCGCCGCGCGTGAAGAGCGGATTGGACTCATCGGTCTGGCCGGAAATGACCAGGCCGCAGGTGCATTCCAGGCAGGCCCCGCCGTCTCTGTCCCGGCATATCCCGCCATCCGCGGCACGCGAAAGCAGCGAGTTTTCCGTCAGCAAAAACCCCTCGGGAAATCCCTCCTGGATGAAATACGGGAAGTCCTCGCCCTCTTGCAGCCGGATGCCCACGGCATCAAACCCGGTCCGCGTCTTCAAGGCGGCGAGGGTGCGCCGGATGCAGCTCCGCAAATCTCCCGGCTGGAGGAAAATCCGCAGGATTTCGCTGCCCATTTCCCGATAGGCCTCGGCCTGCTTCCGCGCGCTGATGTCGTTCATCACGACGCGGCACACGGGCGCACCGGTTTCGTCCCGCGCGGCGGCTGCGGCGAAATGCGTCCAAAACGTCGTGCCGTCGGTCTTCAGCATCCGCAGGTCGCACTGCTGCGGCGCGCCGGTTTGAAAGAGGAGCTTGCGGTGCCGGTAGTAGATATCCTGGTCGTCCTGGAAGATAAATCCGGAGATCGGCTGCCCGACCAGCGCGGCCCGCTCGACCCCGAGCAGGGTGGCGGCGGTGAGGTTGACCCCGAGGATCAGGCCCTGCTCGCTCAACGTGCAATAGCCGACCGGCGCCATGTCGTAGAGGTCGAAATACCGCGCCCGCGAGGCGTCCAGCTCGGCCTGCGCCCGGCGCAGCTCCTCGTTCTGCATCTCCAGCTCGATCTGGTGCACGCGCAGCTCGTGGAGACTTTCCGGCGACAGGGCCTGCGCTGGCAAATCGGTGACCATTTCCCGGAACATCTCCTCCGCCCGCTTGCGCAGAGAGACGTTTTCGTTTTCAGTGTTCATGGCGAATGGGGTGCTTCCAGGTCGCAGGGTTTTCCGGGGAGCACACGCGTCCGGCGTGTTGGTGCCGGGCGTCCCGCCGGGCACATGGAATAGCGAGCCCGTGCTGCGAAACGGTTCGCTCCCCGGAGCCGCAGCCTTCATGATTGGATATTCCTTGTTGGACATTGGATATTGGCTTCCCTTGTTGGGCGTTCGGTGGTCGCGATCGCATACATTTCCCCGGCCTCGTTGAGGAGCGCGGTGGAGGTGATCGAGACCTCGACGGACGCGCCGTCTTTGGCGAGGCGTTGGGCGGGATACGGCTCGAGGATTTCCGCGTGGCTGAGCCGGCGCAGCGTGTCCATCGCGCCTTGGCGCAGGGGCTGCGGGATCCGGTCGCGCACGTTCATCGCCAGCGCCTCGGCCTCGCTCCAGCCATACATCCGCGCGGCGGCGGGGTTCCACGCGATGGTCCGTCCGTCGAGGTCCTGCACGGTGATGGCATCGCGGGCGTCGCGCACGACCACCGCGAGGCGGAGCTGCTCGTTGGCCTCGCGCAGAGCTTCCCGAATCCGCACGATCTCGGTGATGTCCACGAACGAGACGACCGCGCCCTCGATCACGTTTTCCAGCGTGCGGTAGGGCTGGATTTGCATCTTGAACCACCTGCCTCCGGCGGTTTGCACCTCGGCCTCTTTGTGTGCCAGCGTGTCGAGCACGGACTTCACGTCCGCCAGCAGGGTTTCGCAGCCGACGAGGTTTGAGACGATGTGCGCGAGCGGACGCCCGACGTCGCTGAGGATGAGGTTGATGATCTCGCTGGCGGTCGGGGTGAAGCGCAGGATCCGCATCTGGTGGTCCACAAAAACAGTGGCGATGCGGGTGCCGGCCAGCAGGTTGTTCATGTCGTTGTTCGCCCGCGAGAGATCCGTGACCTTGATTTGCAGCTCGTTGTTCACCGTGGCCAGCTCCTCGTTGACCGACTGCCTTTCCTCGTTCGAGGATTTGAGCTCTTCGGTCGAGCTTTGCAGCTCCTCGTTCGCGCTCTGGAGGTATTCCTCCTTGGCGCGCAGCTCCTGCTTGAGCGCGGCGATGCGGGCATCGGACAGATCCGGCAGATCCGACCGATCGGGTGGCTCCGGCGCCTCCTCGAGGACGACCAAAAAGAGCGGCGGCTCGTGGGCGGCGGCGCCCGTGACCGGACGGACGGTCAGGTTGACCGTGGTGAAGTCGCCGTTGGTTTTCACGCGCAGACCGGGGTCGCCCACGGTGTCATTTGTGGCCGCGGCTTTTCGCAGGCCCGTTGCCAGCGCGTCGCGCAGCCCTTCGCGGGCCATCCTGAGGATATTGTTGGCGCCCGCCTCGCCCGTGGCCGGCTCGAGGAACATCCCGCTGCGGCCGTGGAGGTAGAGGATGTCGCCCTGGCTGTTGACCAGCGCCGCCGCGGCGACGACCTGCTGCAACAGCGCGTGCTCGGCCAGCTCGCGCAAAGGCAACTTCGCAGGGAAGGCCGGCTTCGCCGCCGAACGCGCCCCGAAATCCGCCGCCGACACCTGCGGGGAAAAACGGACGGCACCCGCCCACCTCGGATCGGGAAATTTTCCCTTGGCCCGGTAGATTTTCATTTTCCGGTCCATCGCCTCGAACATCGCATCGGCCTCGCCGACTCCCTCGGACGTGCCGAGGAAGAGGATCCCGCCCGGCTTGAGCGCGTAGTGGAAGATCGGGAGGAGCTTCTTCTGCAAGTCCGCGTCCATATAGATCAGGAGATTGCGGCAACTGATGAGATCGAGCTTCGAGAACGGCGGGTCCTTGATCACGTCGTGCTCGGAAAACACCAGCAGGTCGCGGAGGCCCTTGTGGATGCGGTAGGAGCCGCCGGGCTCGGCCGTGAAAAACCGCGCCAGCCGCTCGGGCGAGATATCGGCGGCGATGCTGGCCGGGTAGATCCCGGCGCGTGCCACGGCGATTGCCGCGCTGTCAATGTCGTTCGCGAACACCTGCACCGGGCGGGTTTGCTTCAGCACCTCCATCCGCTCGACCAGCAGGATGGCGAGCGAATACGCCTCCTCGCCGGTGGAACATCCCGCCGACCAGATACGGATCACCTCGTTCGCGGGCCTGCCCGCAAAGAGCTTGGGAATCGCCTCTTCCTCCAGCACCTGAAACGCCTGCGGATCGCGGAAAAAATTCGTCACGCCGATGAGCAGGTCGCGGAACAACGCCTCGACCTCGGTCGCCGTCCGCTGCGAAAATTTGACGTAGTCATCGAGCGATTCGATCTGCTGCAAGGCCATCCGCCGCTCGATCCTGCGATGGATCGTGCTCGGCTTGTATTGGGAAAAGTCGTGGCCGGTCTGGGCGCGGAGCAGGATGAAAATTTTCTTCATCGCGCTCCCGACCCCGGGCGAGGCGACGGCTCCGGGGCGCGGGGGCCTGCCGAAGGCGTGAACAGCATAGGCGATGAGCCGGGCCGCCATCTCGGCCGGCGGCAGCTCGTAATCCACCAGGCCGGTGGCGATCGCGCTGTGCGGCATGCCGTCGAACTCGCTGGAGGCGGTGTTCTGGGCGATGACCATGCCGCCCTCGCCTTTGATCGCGCGCACGCCGAGCGTGCCGTCGCTGCCGGTGCCCGAGAGCACGATGCCGATCGCCCGCTCGTGCTGATCCTGGGCGAGCGAGCGGAAGAAGAAATCAATCGGCAGACGCTGGCCGTGAGGCTCGCCGGGTTCCAGTAAATGGAGCGTGCCGTTCAGAAACGCCATATCACGCCCCGGCGGGATAATATAGACGCAGTTGATCTGCACCGGCATCCCATCCTCGACCTCGAAGACCTGCATCCGCGTGTAGCGCCGGATCAGGTCGCAGAGGATGCTCTTGTGGTCCGGCGCCAGGTGCTGCACCAGCACAAACGCCATGCCCGGATCCGCGGGCATCCCGGAAAAAAATGCCTCGAACGCCGCCAGCCCGCCCGCCGAGGCCCCGATCCCAACAATCGGAAATCCGACGACGGACGCCTGCGCAGGATCCCCGCACGCGGACGGACTGTCGGCGGAGGGAGGTTTCGCGGAGGCTCGTTTCTTTTTTTTCATAATGCCCGTGCGGCTTCCCGCACACGGAGGGGATTCTTTATCACGGCGAACCCGAGTTTATTCTGAGCGTGTCTGGAGTGGTTCGGCAAGTTTTCCTTTGAAGGCAACGCCCGCTCCAGCACACTCCGGGACACCGGATGAAGGGATACGATGTCATTGTGATCGGGGGCGGCGCGGCCGGGCTTTTCTGCGCGGCCACCGCAGGACGGCGAGGGCGCAGGGTTCTCGTCCTCGAACACAACGCCCGGCCCGGCGAGAAAATCAGGGCGTCCGGCGGCGGACGCTGCAACTTCACGAACATCCATGCGGGACCGGACAACTACATTTCCGGGAACCCGGGGTTCTGCCGTTCGGCGCTCGCACGGTTTTCTCCGCGGGATTTTCTCGAGCTCGTCGGGAAGCACGGGATCGCCTTTCATGAGAAGACGCTCGGCCAGCAATTTTGCAACGGCTCGTCGGGCGGGATCATCGGGATGCTCTTGAGCGAGTGCGCGGCGGCCGGCGTCGAGATCCGGTGCGGGTGCCACGTCAGCGATGTCCGCGCGGGGTTTCGGATCCGGGCGGGCGGCAGCGACCTTTCCTGCGAATCGCTCGTCATCGCGACCGGCGGGCTCTCGTTCGCGAAGCTGGGAGCCGGCGATTTCGGGCACCGGATGGCCGGGCAGTTCGGGATGGCCGTGACCCCGCTCCGCCCCGGGCTCGTGCCGTTGACCCTGGAGGAACCCGCCCGCCGGGTTTTCGCGCAGGTCAGCGGCGTTTCGCTTCCGGTCCGAGTGAGGAATCGCGGGGGAGATTTTGAGGGATCGCTCCTGGTGACCCACCGCGGGTTCAGCGGACCGGCCATCCTGCAGATTTCCTCGTATTGGAATCCCGGAGACCTGCCGGCCATGGATCTTCTGCCCGGAAAAACGATCCGGTTCCGCCGGGGTTGCACGAGCGCGCCCGCCGCGCTCTCGGAGTTCTGGCCGCGCCGGTTCGCCGATGCCTGGTGCTCGCTGCACGCACCTCAAAAACCGCTGAACATGTGGTCCGACCGCGAGCGGCAACGGACCGCGGACCTCGCCCACAACTGGCCGGTCGCCTTTGCGGG
>JBAXTX010000159.1:0-5356 GCA_037129975.1 Verrucomicrobiia bacterium
AGCATGGACGTCGTGAAGATCGGATCCGTGGCAACGGGGGATGTCTGGATGGACCGGCATTGCTTCGAGTCCGACGGCGTTCTCGTGCTCAACCGCGTCAAGCTCCACACCTGCTTTTCCGGGCCGGTGCAGAGCGGACTCACCAAGATGATGGTTGTCGGAATGGGGAAAACCCCCTCGGCGGAGACGTTCCATTCCACTCCCACGCCCGAAATGAAAAAGATGCTCCGCGAGATGGGCGCCCTCCTCGTGGCTTCCGGAAAAATCTTTGCCGGCCTGGCGATCCTTGAGGACGGGCTCGACCAGACGGCCGAGCTGCATGCGGTGGCGGCCGGGGAAATCCTTTCGCGGGAGCCGGCCCTGCTCGAACGTCACCGGCAGTATTTCCCGTCCCTTCCCTGTGAGGAACTCCGCGTGCTGGTCGTCGGAGAAATGGGAAAAACCTTCAGCGGATCGGGCATGGATACCAACGTCATCGGACGCCGGGGATTCAACCATCACGAGGATCTTGACCGTCCGCGCATTGCGATCATCGCCGCGCTCTCGCTTTCCGATGCGTCCCGCGGGAATGCGATCGGCGTCGGCCTCGCCGATTTCATCACCCGGCGGCTGCGGGAAGCGATCGATGAGAAAAAGACTTTTCTGAATGTTTTCACCACCGGCGAGATGCGCCGCATGGCGATCCCATGCACGCTGCGGGACGATGAGGAGGTCGTGGCCCGCATCCGCGAACGCTTCGGAGATGACGGCTGGATGTTCATCCCGAACACCCTCCACCTGGAGTCGCTTTACTGCTCCGAGGACATCGCGGCGGCGCTCCGCGGCCACCCGCGCTGCCGTGTCTCCGGCTCACCGGTCCCGCTTCTTTTCCGTGAGGGAAAACTCACGCTGTTCGAAAGCCAGGCGGCCTGATGCCTCATTTCGCATTCTCCGAAAACCACGTCCGGCCGCGAAGGCAGACCCGGAGAGCGACGGCGAGTTTTTCGAGCTGTCCGAGACGGAGCCGCCGATCGAAGGCCGGCGCTTTTTCCATCCGGGTGAGAATTCTCGCGTAGATGGCCTTCATGATCTCCGCGGGCAATAGGGCTCGGGCGTCAGGTGCCGGGGGAAGCGCGGCATGGAACCTCGCCCGGGCACGCGCGGCCTCGAAGCGCATCAGATCAGGAAATCGTTTTCCCGGCCGCCCCTCGAGGATCTCCCGTTCGCCGATCCCGAAGCGTGCCAGGTCATCGAGCGGCAGGTAAATCCGGCCCATGGCGGCATCCTCGCCGACATCGCGGAGGATGTTCGTGAGCTGGAGCGCATGGCCGAGGTTCTCCGCGTAGCCGGTGCTCCGCGGATCGGTGCATCCGAAGATCCGGATCGAGACAAGCCCGACCGCGCAGGCCACCCGCCAGCAATATTTTTCCAGGTCGCCGAACGACTGGTAACGGGCGGGACGGATATCCATCGCACAGCCCCGCACGATCTCGGCCAGCAGCATTCGCTCGATGCCATTCCGCCGCACGACATCCGCAAGCTCATCCGGGAGCCGGTCCGCCGCGATCGCCTCAAGCCACTCGTCCAAGAGCCGCCGCTTTTCGTCAGCCGTCCTGCCCGGCTCGTCGGCAATGTCATCCGCCGTCCGGCAGAAACGAAAAAAGACAAGCGCGTCCCGGCGGCGGTTTTTCGGCAACCAAATCAATGCGAAGGCAAGGTGGGACTTGCGTGCGGAAGCGGCGGGCGCGAGCCGGATCATCTGGGGATGGCGCGCCCGTCGCGCATTTCGATGATCCGGTCGGCAGAGGGGGCCACCGCCTCGCGCGTCCCCGCCCAGAGGACAGTGATCCCAAAATTTTCCGCCGCGACTCTTGCCAGGGGAAGCAGGCTGTTGTCCGGCGGGGAAATGGCGATGAGGATGCGCGGATGGTGGACGAGCGCCCTCGCGAAGGCGGCGCGCCACCGCAGCGCGGGATCAAGCCTCCCTGTCCGGTGGGTTTCCAGGTCTCCTATGCCGGCGAACTCAAGCACCTGCCGCGTGCGGTCACGCGCCTCGCGGGCACCGCCGCCGCAGATCCGAAAAAGCGGCATCGCCACGTTCTCAGCGACCGTGAACGACGGAAGCAGATACGGATGGCCGAAAAGGAACCCGCATGCCTCGTTGCGGAATGTCGCCGTATCCTCCCCGGAAAACTCCGCCGCGTCATGCCCGAGCAGGACAAGCCGCCCGCTGTCCGCCTTCTCGAGAAGCCCGATCACATTCAAGAGAAGTCCCTTCCCGCATCCGTCCTCGCCACAGAACCCGACAAACTCCCCCACGCCAAAATTCCCGGAAAATTCCCGGACACGCCCGGAATGCCCGGGCCGCTCGCAGGTCAGGTTCTCGCAGATGATCGCAGACACTGGCTGCATGGAACCCGAGCGGCCCGCCGGCTTCAAGCACAGACCGTGAGAAACCGGGAGAAAACGAAACCGCCGCGAACTGCGGCACGATGAGCCCGGGCGGTTCAGCGTTTCCGGCGGCGGACGACCAAGTTCCACACATACAGTGCTTCGGAGCCAACCCATGACGGCTGGTTGTCGAAGTTGTTGAGCAACTGAACGCGCCCGATGTCCGCGCCTCCGAGTTCGAGCGTGCCCCAAGCGAAGTTCCAGTCGAACCCGGCAGCGATGGCCCAGAAGTCCCTGCCCGCCACCTCGAAGGGATCGGGGTCGGCCGCGCCTCGCCCTCAACTCCGGACTGGTTGACAACGGGCGTCGTCGCGACCAGAATCACACTGAGTTCCAGCACCCAGCCCGCTCACCTCATGATAAAAACCGGCATTCTCAACCCGCAAATCAACTCCTTGCTCAACCGCGTGCGGCACACCAACACGCTCGTCATCGCCGACACCACGCAATACGCCAACATCGTTTTGGAAAGCGCCTGAACCACCACCCCTGAAAAACACCAGACTCCATGAACCAACCTAACAGTAAAGGCCTATTCACCTCGCCGGACGGAAAGAGCTATTTCGTCACCTTCGTCCTCGTTAGTTCGCTGTTCCTGCTATGGGGGTTTTGCAATGGCATGATTGATGTGATGGATAAGCATTTCCAAAAAGAGCTCCATCTCACGCTGGCGCAGTCCGCTTGGGTGCAGTTCGCCCACTACCTCGGGTATTTCCTGATGGCCATGCCAGCCGGGTTGCTGGCTAGCAAGTTCGGCTACAAGGGCGGCATTATCGCCGGGTTGCTGATGGTTGCCGTCGGTGGATTCTGGTTCATCCCCGCCACTCAGATCGCGACATTCCCTGCTTTTTTGTTGGGCGTGTGCATGATCGCATCCGGACTCACTTTTTTAGAGACCGTTGCCAATCCCTACACAACCGTGCTCGGCCCGAAACAATTCGCCGCCACCCGCATCAACCTCGCCCAATCCTGCAACGGCATCGGTTGGATCTTCGGCCCCATCGCAGGAGCACAGTTCTTCTACGGACAGGACGCCGCAGGAAAAAGCACCGGTTCTGCAACGCTGTGGATTCCTTACGCTGCGGTCGGCGCCTTCGTGCTGGTGCTCGCTGCGCTTTTCTTCTTTTGTAAAATGCCGGACATCAAGTCCGAAGATGAGTTCCACCTTGATGACCAAGGCTCCGGCGGAAACATCCCGATTGCCCATCGTGGCGTAGCCATGAGTTTCCTCTGGCTCAACATCGTGGTGCTTGCAGTCGCGATTGGCATGATCGTTTCCGCCGTGGTCGCCATCCCCGCAGTGGGCGCACAGCTTGGCCTCAGCGAAAACCAAGCGCTTTGGTATGCCTCGGGAATTTTGTTGGCGGCCGGCAGCGTGGTCTTCTTTCTCAAGAACAACCAGATCACCAATCACAGCATCTGGACTCATCCCCACTTCTCGGGAGCCACCCTGACCCAGTTCTTCTACGTCGCCGCGCAGTGCGGGATTTTTGCCTACTTCATCAACTACATGACCACCCAGATCCCGGCGGTGCCGGATGCCTGGAAGTCCGGTCCATTCAACGCTTGGTTTGAAATTCATTCCAACAGCATTCTCGGCCTCAGCGACAAGGGCGCCTCCCATCTCGCCTCGGTCGGCTTTTTCTTCTTTCTCGCCGGCCGCTTTATTGGTGCCGCCTTGCTCAAGAAATTCCCCGCCCACCAGGTGCTGGCCGCATTCTCCGCGCTGGCGGGTCTTTGCAGCCTGTTGGTATTCCTCAAGCTTGGCTGGCTCTCGGCCATCGCGCTTTTCCTCACCTATTTCTTCATGTCCATCATGTTCCCGACAATCTTCTCGCTCGGCATCCACGGCCTCGGCGGTCGAGCGAAAAAAGCCTCCTCGTTTATCGTCATGGCGATCATGGGCGGCGCCATTATGCCAAAGCTCATGGGACACATCGCGGACATGCACGGAATGTCGGCCGGGTTCGTCGTTCCGATGGCGTGCTTCGTCGTTGTCGCGGGCTACGGCTGCTTCTGGTCGATGCTGAGCGGAACATCCGGTGTTGTCGGAACGGCCGCCACAAAAGGCCGCTGATTTCTCCGAGCTTGCCATCCGGCTCTCCGCACGCCCGATGAAAAAGACAAGCGGCACGGCCAGGCGGTCGCGGCCGCGAGCCTTCCAAAACTCAAATAGACTTATGAAATTCCACAACGCCAGCGCCCGCCTTTTTGTCCCCGACCAGACACCGGAGCCCCTCGGACGGATCACCCATTTGGGAATCGGCGCCCACCAGGACGACCTCGAGTTCATGACGTTCCACGGCATCCTTGCCTGCTTCCGCAGCCGGGAGAAATGGTTTGGCGGAGTCACCTGCACGGACGGTGCCGGAAGCTCGCGCGCCGGGGATTACGCGGATTTCACCGACGAGGAGATGCAGCGTGTGCGGATCCGGGAGCAGGAGGCGGCCGCCGTCGTCGGAAATTACGGGGCCATGATCCAGCTCGGCTACCCGGGCAGCGCGGTGAAAAGTTCGTCGGATCCCTCGTTGAAGAACGACCTCCTGCAAATCCTCACCGCCACCCGCCCGGATGTCGTTTATACCCACAATCCGGCGGACAAGCACGACACCCACATCGGCGTTTTTGTCGCCACGATCCAGGCGCTGAGGGAAATGCCGTCCGCAGACAGGCCGAAAGCGGTTTATGGCTGCGAGGTCTGGCGCGGGCTGGACTGGATGCCGGACAAAGAAAAAGTGGTCCACCATGTCGCCACACACGAAAATCTGGCGGCCGCCCTGAACGGGGTCTTCGATTCCCAGATTGCCGGAGGCAAGCGCTACGATCTGGCCACCCTCGGCAGAAGGCGCGCGAACGCGACATTCTTCGAGTCCCACGCCGTGGACGAATGCGAGAGCGTCGCCTTCGCCATGGACCTCACCCCGCT
>JBAXTX010000016.1:0-28950 GCA_037129975.1 Verrucomicrobiia bacterium
GGCACCACGGATGAAATCCTGCGCGGGATCAGGGGACACGAGTGATTCTGGTCGATACTTGCGTGCTGATGGATCTCTCCACCGGCGACTCCCTCAACATTTTCAACTCCTCTGTTGGCTGGCAATAATATGAATCTCAGAAAATCCATCGAATTTATCCTGATCTCTACGACCATGTCGGCGCTCGGTCTCGTTCTATCCATCCCATCCGCTGCCATCGCGGATGAACCGTCCATGGGCACTGTTGAAAAGCAGTTCCGCGAGCTGCCGATGGACGCAAGGCGACTCACCGGCCCGCTGTTCTGGATGCACGGCACCGAGACCAAGGACGATTTGGAGCGGGAGCTGGACCGGGTGGCCGAGGGCGGCAACGGATGCTTCACCGCAGAGCCGCGGCCGCATAACGACTGGCTGGGCGAAGGCTGGTATCGCGACCTGGGCATCTGTCTGGAGGGGGCGAAGAAGCGCGATCTGAAATTGTGGATCTACGACGATTACTGGTGGCCGAGCCAGATGATGGGCGGCCGCGTGCCGGCAGCCTATGGCAGCAAGGTGCTGGAGGCCGCCGCCACCACGGTCACCCGCCCGGCTCATTACAGCGCCGAGGGGTGCGCGGGCGACAAGTTTGTCGCCGTGCTGGCGGGCCTCGAGACAGCCGACGGCTCCGTCGATGGTTCCACCCTCGTGGATCTGGGCAGCGGCATCCACGATGGCAGGTTGGATTGGGAGGTGCCAGAGGGACAATGGAAGGTGATGACCTTCACCTGGGCCTTCAAAGGAAAAAATGGGAAGAAGAAGATGATCTCGGTGGACGGTGCCTCGCCGGACTGCGTGGACTGGTTTATCAAGACCGTCTACCAGCCGCACTACGACCGCTTCAAGGACGACTTTGGCAAGACCATCGTCGGCTATTTCTATGACGAGCCGGAGACGCAGGGAGACTGGGGAAGCGATGTGCCGAAATGGATGGCCGAGCATCACATCGATATGAAAAAGGCTCTGGTGGCCTATAAATTCAAGCTCGCCGGCGACGAGCAGGCGGCGGGCAGATACAACTACCTCGACGCCTTCGCCGAAGCCTGGGGCCGGACGATGTATGGCGGCATGGCGCGCTGGTGCCGGGAACATCGGGTGGTGTCCCAAGGCCACTTCATGGAACATGATTATTTCAACCGCGATCTCAACGCCGGAAACGTCATGCAGTTGATGAAATACAGCGACCGGGGAGGGATCGACCTGGTCTGCAACCAGCTCCAACCCGGCCAGCGGAAACCCGGCGTCTATCAAACCCCCAAGATCGCCAGTTCGATTTCCCACATCTATGGCCGCGAGGGCAATGACGATGCCGCCTTCTGCGAGATCTACGGCGGATATAAACAACAGATCACCTATCCGACGATGAAATGGCTGCTCGATTGGGAGCAACTGCGAGGCATCAACTTCCAAATTCCCCACTCCTTCAATCCCCGGGCGCCGTTCGACAAGGATTTTCCACCGTATTTCTACAACGGCGGTTTCGAACCGCGCTGGCCGCTCTACCGGGTGTGGGCGGACTATGCCTCGCGCCTCAGCCTCATGCTCACCGGTGGCCGGCACGTCTGCCCGGTGGCCTTCGTACATCCCGGCCAGAGCTACCATGTTGGCAAGACCATCAGACCCGAGGACATGACCTCCGCTCTGCAAGATGCACTCTACGACTGCGACTGGCTGCCCTACGATGCCTGGGAAGACCTCGCCCGCATCGACGGCAAGGTCCTGCGCCTGCGCCAGGAGGACTATCGTGTTCTGGTCCTGCCCGCTGTCGAGGTCATTCCGTGGAAGACGCTGCTCAAGGCCAAGGAATTCCTCGATGCGGGCGGCGTGGTGGTCGCATACGGATTCCTGCCCACCTTGTCGGCCACGATTGGAAAAACGTCAGCCGACATCAAGGCGCTATGCACCTCGATCTGGGGCGATGATCCCAAACCCGGAACCGCCGCCTGCCGAACCACCCCCGCCGGCGGGCGCTCCTATCTTCTCCCTGCAAAACCAACGCCAGATCAAATCCAGGCCGCTTTGGCGGGCGATGCCGGCATCCATGCCACACTCGAAGTCACCGAAGGCCGCACCGACGGTTGGCTGCATGTGCTGCACCGGCGCAAGGCCGGGCGCGAGGTGTTTCTGGTGTGCAATCAGAATCAGGGCGAGGGAGCCAGAGATTTCCGCCTCCGCGTCACCGCTCCGGGCGAGCCCGAATGCTGGGATCCCATGCGCAATGAGATGACTGCCGTGCCATACCGGCGCGATGGAGATGTCGCTGAAATGAACCTGACCCTCCAGCCATCGGAAAGCGTGCTGCTGGTCTTTCAGGCGGAGAAGCGCGCCCTGCCGCCGCGCGGTGGTGACACGACGCCAAAACGCGAACTCCCCGTCTCTGAAATCCGGCCGACGGATGACAAGGATAGTAATCGCACCCAGATGGAAGAACTGACTCGCCTCGCTGCCGGCAGGCCGTTCGCCGCCAGCCCGGTGACAGCGGATCCCTTCACCGGCACCTGCACCATCCCCCCCGATGTGAACCCCGCCACATCCCGCATCTATCTCGAACTTGACGGCATTGAGCCCGAAGCCGCCGCGAGCGTCAAAGTCAACGGCCAATACGCCGGCGGGTTCATCGGAAAACCGTTCAGACTGGAAATATCAAAACAACTCAAGCCGGGCACAAACACCATCCTCATCAAACCCTTTGCACCGAAGGAAGCGCGGTTGGTGGTGGAGACTTCGACAACAAAATAGAAAAAGTTGGCGTGTTGACATGAGGATCATTACACGAAAAAATCCCGGTCGCCCACGCTTCTATCGTCCGCGCTTTTCACGTTAATGTAGGCGAGCAGGGGTCGCTCCGTGCATATATGCAAATGCGCAAATAAAAGATGACATGTAGCCGACAGGAGGCACGAAGAATGCCACCCTGTCGGCTTCAACAAATAAAAGATGTCAGTTCTTCCCTGTTGACATATTGAGAGAGGGATGCGGAAAAGCGGTTTTCGGATTCAGGCATTCAGCGGCATGGCGAGCCCCTCGGCGGACGCGAGGCGAATCTGGTTGGCATCGAAGGACGGCGGGGAGGAATGCGAGCGGACTACGACCAGTTCAATTAATTAAGCGAACAGTTTTCCGGCTGACCGGCTGCGGCGGAATTATCCCGCACGGCTGAACCCCGTGGGCGCGGAAGCGTCGAACTCGATTTCAAAGAGGAGATCATCCCGGCAGACGCAGCAGCCGACGGCAAGCACCGGCAGCGGAGGGAGAAGCCGGCGGCGGCAATAATCCTCCCAGAGCGGGATATGGGCGGGATCACGGAAGTAGGCCAGGCCGCGCGTCACCTCCTCGAATTTCATTCCGGCTTCGTCCAGAATCCCGCGCACGACATCCATCGTGAGTTCGATTTGTCCGGCGGGATCCCCCTGGTGGATGCTTCTGCCGCCGGGTTCGATGCTGGCTGTTCCGGAAATCGAGAGGGTGCGGGATCGGGAATCCGCGACCTCCAGCGCGCGGCTGAAGGCGCTGCCGTAGGCGAACGCATCGCACTGCATGGGGGAGCGGACGGTCCGGATGCCCGCCCCTCCGGCGGCGGGACGCACGGCAACGGCCTTGGCCACGAGGGCTGTCCGCGCGGGATTCGGCGCACCGATGCCCGTGCTGGCCGGCATTCTCCGGATGGCGTGGCGCGCGAAATATCCGGTCCGCACGCTGTTGAAAGTCGAATACCATTCCAGGATTTTTTCGTTGTAAAACCAAGTCCGGACAACGTGTTCGAAGCCCATTCCCGCGAGGGCCAGCGCTTTTTCGATGCTGGAAAACACGTCCTCTGTCTGCCGCGCGCGCGGCGATTGCGCATCCCCGGGCTTGATGCCTCCGAGAATGCAATAGCGGGCTTCGGCATCTTCGAGAAGGTAGCCGACAATCTCCCCTTCCAGAAAAAGAGGCGTCCGTTCCACACCTGAGGCGGCCGCCATCTGGATTCCTCCCCCACGAGAGGAAGTCGAGAGGACGGAGGTGACGGGCGCGGCGACCCCGGCCTGACGCACCGATTTTTCCATTCGCGCGACCTGCTCGTGCGTTCCGAACAAGTCCACGCCGACGACCGTTTCCGCTCCGCCGTCCGGCAATTTCCCGAGCACATCCCGGAGGTCGGTTTCGTCCGCCGGCTCTGGAATCGTTATCTGCGATTCCATCCAGCCCGGGTGCTCGATGGTTCTGACGGTGCCGGAACCGACGGGAATTCCGGTGCTGGGAAAATGGGCTGGGTGCATCAATGGGATTCAACAGCGGCCGCCGGGCGAAGTCGCGGATTTTCTTGGGCGAGAATTTTTCGCGACTTTGCATTCCCTGTGGGGTTAATGAATACGAGGCTTTTATGTGCGTCCCCCCCCTGTTTGCAGACCCGATATGCGACTTCTCTTAGGCATATTCCTGGGAATTGCGGCCTGCTGTGCCGCGGCGGATTCCGCCATCCAGCCCTTCGAGAAAGAGTCCGGCACGCGGCTCATCCCTCCGCTTTCGGCGACCCTCGACAGCCTGGTCGTGAAACGGAAAGCGGCGGGAATCCCCCGGACGAGGATGTGTTCGGACGAGGTTTTTTTGCGCCGGGTTTTTCTGGATGTCATCGGGACTTTGCCAACCAAGGAGGAAGCCGTCGCGTTTCTGGCGGACAAGAGCGAGGGAAAGCGTGCGGAGTTGATCAACCGTCTGCTCGAGCGGCCGGAGTATGCGGATTACTGGGGGATGAAGTGGGGCGACATCCTCCGGGTCAAATCCGAATTTCCTGTCAACCTGTGGCCGAATGCGACCCAGGCCTACGATGCCTGGATCCGTGCGAGCCTGCGACAGAACATGTCCTGCTCGGAATTCGCCCACCGGTTGTTGACTTCCGAGGGCAGCAATTTCCGCGACCCACCGGTCAATTTTCTGCGTGCCGCAGGCAGCCGGGAGCCGGAGGCGCTCGCGGCGGCGTCCGCACTCACGTTCATGGGCGAACGCATCTCAAACTGGCCGCCGAAAAAGCGGACCGACCTCGCGCGCTTCTTCTCCCGCGTCGGGTTCAAGAAGACCAAAGAATGGAAGGAGGAGATCGTGTTCTTCGACATCTCGCGCCACGAAAAGAAGCCGGCGGCCGCCGCCCGCCTGCCCGATGGGACGGAAGTCAAACTGGCTCCGGATGCCGACCCGCGGGAGATTTTTTTCCAGTGGCTCGTCACCTCCCCGAACTCTCCGTTCGCACGGAACGCCGCCAACAGGCTCTGGTTCTGGATTTTCGGCAAGGGCATCATCCAGGAGCCCGATGACAGCCGGCCGGACAACCCGCCATCGAATCCCGAGCTGCTCGCCTGGCTGGCCAAGCAACTCGAGTCGGCCCGCTACGACACCAAGCACCTGCTCCGGATCATTCTGAATTCCGACACCTACCAGCTTTCCTCGATTCCGCCTGCTGGAAAGAGCGCGGCGGGCCCGTATGTGGTTCGCCGCCTCGAGGCGGAAGTTCTCATTGACGCCATCAACCAGATCACCGGATCCCATGAGGAATACATGAGCATGATCCCCGAGCCGTTCACGTTCCTCCCCGAGGCCATGCGCTCGATCGCATTGCCCGACGGCAGCATTACAAGCTCCTTTCTCGAGCTTTTTGGACGCCCGCCGCGCGATACCGGATTGCTGGCGGAACGGACGGCGGAGATCACCACCACGCAGCGTTTGAGCCTGCTGAACTCGGGCGACATTCTTTCCAAGATCAGCAAAAGCAACAAGCTCAACGCGCTGATCGACACCGTGCAAACCCCGCAGGAAGCGGTCCCTCTTCTCTATCTGACGATCCTCTCACGGTATCCCACCGCGGAGGAGAAGGCAACCATTGCGGCATATGACCTGACATCGAAAAGTGGAAAAAAGCAGAAAATGCTCGATGTTGCCTGGGCGCTCATGAACAGCCCGGAATTTCTTTACCGCCACTGATCCTATGAACCTTCCCTTGTTCCCGTTCGTCCCGGAAATTTTCCGGCGCACGTTCTTCCTCCGCGGCCTCCTCGCCACAACCGCTCTGCTGCTCGGGCAGATGACGGGATTTGCCGCCGAGACACCTCCCCGCGCCAAAGCGGTGATCCAAATCTGGCTTTGGGGCGGAGCCTGCCATCTGGATACCTTTGATCCGAAGCCCGCCGCGGGGAACGACTATTGCGGTCCGCTCAACGAGGCGCTCGCGACAAATGTGGACGGGATCCAGTTGAGCAAGCTCCTCCCGAATCTCGCGAAGCAGGCCGACAAGTTTTCTCTCATCCGTGGCATGACCCATGGAAACACCAGTCATGAGACCGCCGCTTATATGATGCAGACGGGGCATCCCGAGGGCGAACGTCTGGTTTACCCTTCGATCGGCGCGGTGGTGTCGCTCTTCAAAGGATTTGACGCCGGTTACAAAGGCCTCATCCCGCCCTACATCGTCCTGACTGAGACGCAGGGGAGGTTTTCCGAGGCCGGCTTTTTGGGACCGCGCTACAAGCCGTTCGCAACCGGAGGGGATCCCTCCAAAACTCCATGGGCAGTCAAGGGGATCGTTGCCGAGGGAATTTCCCTTGATCAGCAAAAGAACCGGCGCGAGCTCCTCGGTCGCTTGGACACGCTCGGGAAGCAATTCCCGGCCGACTCCCGGTTTGCGCAATTCCGCCAATGCGGCGAGGCGGCCTACGACATGATCCTTGGAGACGGGGCCGATGTTTTCAATCTCGCAAAAGAAACCGACGAGCTCCGCAACCGGTATGGTCGGAACACGTTCGGCCAGTCCTGCCTCGCCGCGCGGCGGCTGGTCGAGCGTGGCGCCAAATTTGTCACCATCAACTTCAAGGGCTGGGACACTCACAAGGAGCACTTCCAGGCGATGAATAAAAAACTGCCCGAGCTGGATCAGGGGCTCGCCACGCTGCTGCAGGATCTCGCCGAGCGCGGACTGCTCGAGAGCACGATCGTCTGGTGCGGAGGCGAATTCGGCCGCACCCCACGCGTGCAGTGGGAAGCTCCCTGGAATGGCGGACGCAGCCACTTCGGCAAGGTCTTTTCCCTATTGGTCGCGGGCGGAGGCTTCCGGGGCGGACACGTTGTCGGCGCGTCCAATGCCACCGGCGAGGAGGTCGCAGAGCGTCCGGTCTATCCCTGGGATTTGATCGGCAGCATGTACGAGTTGCTCGGCATTGACCCGGACGGCACATTCCCGCACGTCGGCGATGGCTCGGTGCGCCTCATCCCCGAGATAAAAGAAAACATGAAATCCGGGGGGCGGCTGAAGGAGATCATGTGATGGGTTCGTGGGGCAAAGCTGTTTGGGTGTTCGTCGCGTTCTGGTTTCTCACCGGACTTTGCCGGGCGCAACGCTCCTATGAACCCGGTCTCGCCTATGTCTATCCGGCCGGAGGAAAAAAGGGGACGGTTGTTGAGGTGATGGTGGGTGGCCAGCGCTTGGAGAAGATGACCGATGCCATGATTTCCGGGGAGGGAGTCCAGGGAAAAGTTGTGGGCTTCAGCAGACCGCTTCCGCAGAAGCGCCTCAACGAATTCCGTGATTCCATCGCGGAGCACCGGAAAGAAATGATGGAAGCGATGCAGGCCGGAACCGCGGGAAAAAACCAGAAAGAGGACATCGCCACGATCTTGCGGGAGGACGGTGCCACGGAGGATGAGATCCGTCTTTTCCTCATCGGGAAAAAACAAAAAAACGATCCGAAGCGGCAGGACAACAAGCAGCTTGCCGAGTCGGTGATTCTCCGGCTGGAAATCGCGCCCGATGCGGCCAAGGGTCCGCGCACGGTGCGGCTCTTCGGGAAAAACGGGATCTCGAATCCCCTGACCATTTTCATCGGCGACTTTCCGGAGGAACGTCGCCCGGCCCCCCAGATGCCGGTTCCCGAAGCTCCGCCGAATATCCGCTTCCCCGTTGTGCTCAACGGGCAGATCATGCCGGGACAAAGCGACCGATATCTTTTCCACGCGGACAAGGGGGAACGGCTTGTTTTCCTTGTCCAGGCGCGCGATCTCATGCCTTACCTTGCCGACGCTGTCCCCGGCTGGTTCCAGGCTGTCCTGACGATCTTTGACGGTGCCGGCCGCGAAGTGGCGACCGCCCAAGCCGAGCGGTTCGCTCCCGATCCCGTGCTGGCCTTCGATGTGAAGGAAAGCGGAGATTACCAGTTGGAAATCCGCGATGCCCTGCACCGGGGGCGCGAGGATTTTGTTTACCGGATCACCGCGGGGAACATTCCCTTTGTCACGGGAATCTTTCCCCTGGGCGGGAGTTCCGGCTCGGCGACAACGGTTGAAGTGTCCGGCTGGAATCTTCCGCGCCAATCGCTTTCCACCCGTGTGCCACCCGGCGAGGGAATCCAACCCGTGTCGCAGCTTGCCAATGGATTTGCCACAGCGGATGTGGCATTCGCGCACGACACGATTCCGGAGACCTTTGCCGTGGAGCCCGACAACGACATCGCCCATGCCGCGCTCGTCGCGGTTCCGACGACCATCAACGGGCGCATCGAGTCGCCCGGCGACGGGGACGTTTTTGCCGTGAAATGCAAAAAGGGAGAACCTCTGGAACTCGAAGTGTTCGCCCGGAGGCTCAACTCGCCATTGGATTCCTATCTCCGGATCACCGACATCTCCGGTCGTCAGATCGCTTACAATGACGATCAGGAGGATGTCGGCTCCGGTTTTCTCACACACCATGCCGACTCACGAATCCACTTTGTTCCGCCCTCCGACGGGCTGTTCTATGTCCGGTTGGGGGATGCCCAGCGGCAGGGCGGAAAGGAATTTTCCTATCGTCTCCGGCTCGACCGGCCGCGTCCGGACTTCGCGCTCCGCACGGTGCCCTCCGGGATCAACGGCACGCCCGGAGCCTCAGTGCCCGTGACCGTCCATGCCCTGCGCAAGGATGGATTCTCGGGCGACATCAACCTTTCGGTCGCACCCGCGGGGTTCGTTCTTTCCGGCGGCTGCATCCCCGCAGGCACCGATTCCATAACGGCCACGCTCACATTTCCGAACAAGCTGAAGCCCACTCCGGAACCTGTCGAAATCACCGGCGTCGCCGAGATCGCCGGCGCGCAGGTCACCCACAAAGCGGTTCCTGCGGATGACATGCTCCAGGCATTCATTTATCATCACCTGGTTCCAGCCCCCGAGCTTCTGGCCTATTCGCCACCGGACCGTTCGGCGAGAACCCCCCTCCAGATTGCTCCCGGCACGGTGAAAATTTCTTCGTCAACCGCCGGCCATGCCACCGTGCTTCTTTACAAAACTTTTTCCAAGGAACGCATGAGGGCGGAATTGAAAAATCCCCCCGAGGGAATCTGGATCGAAGGAGTCTCGCCTTGCGAGGCCGGGGTCGAGATCGCTTTCCGGGCGGACGTCGCGAAGGCGAAACCCGGCACTCGCGGAAATCTGATTGTAGAATTGAGAGAGGTGAAGCCCGCGGGCAAGAATGAGAAACCCATGGGCGAGAAAAGTTGGTCCATGGGGCTGCTCCCGGCCGTCCCTTTCGAAATTCAGTAGAGCCACCCGAATCACTGCAGATTTTCCGTGTCGCGATCGCGACAAGGAAAAGCTTCGGGCATGAGAAGCGAAAGGGCTTCGCCGGCGAGGAAGAGGGAGCCGGTGATGAGGGTCGGCTGATCCCCTGCGGCTAACAGGGCCTCGGAAAGATTGGAAAAAGTTTTGGCCGGGCGGTCTGCGGGCACGGAAAAGGTTCGGACATCCGCGCTTCTGGGGCTGGCGACAGGAACGAAGAAAAAGGAACGGGCGATTTCGGAGAGGAGGCTGATCATTCCGGCATAATCCTTGTCGTTCAGCGCCCCGAAGATGACCGTGGCCCGGGCGGCGCCGAAGGTCTCTTTCCATGTTTTCACAAGGGCGCGTGCGGCGTGCGGGTTGTGCGCGCCATCCACCACGAGGGTTTCTCCGATCTGCTGGAACCGTGCCGGCCAGGACACCTCGCGGAGTCCGCGTGGGATCGCTTTCTCGCGAAGTTCAAGCGATGCGGCCGCGATGGCCGTCAGCGCGAGGGCCGCATTCCATTTTTGATGCGCTCCGCAAAGTCCGATCGCGCCCGTGTAGGGGCTGCCGACAAAAGTGACCGGGCTGCCGCACTCGCGCGCATGGTCCTCGATAACCCTCCTTGCCTCGGGAAGCTGCGGCGCCGAGACCACCGGAATTCCGGGCTTGATGATGCCCGATTTTTCGCGGGCGATTTCCGCGACGGTTGCTCCCAGCCACTGCGCGTGGTCCATCGCGATCGGCGTGAGGATTGACACGAGTGGGACGACGGCATTCGTGGCATCCAGGCGTCCGCCCATCCCGGTTTCCAGAACGACGACCCCGCAATCTTCGCGGGCGAAATGATCGAGGGCGAGGACGGTCGCGATTTCGAAAAATGTGGGGGAATGGTCCCAGCCCTCGCAATTCCCGCGGATCCGCGTCAGAATGTCCGCCACGACAGCGGACGGGATTCGCTCGCCGTTCACCCGGATGCGTTCGCGGAAGTCCGTGAGGTGAGGGGACGTGTAAAGGCCCGAGCGGAGGCCCGCCGCAC
Source organism: Verrucomicrobiia bacterium (assembly GCA_037129975.1). Lineage (GTDB taxonomy): Bacteria > Verrucomicrobiota > Verrucomicrobiia > Chthoniobacterales > Terrimicrobiaceae > QYQL01. Next base: position 10,610 of record JBAXTX010000016.1, read on the forward strand.
GGAAAATCGAATCCAGCATCGCGCAGACCGAGCCCTTGCCGTTCGTTCCGGCGACATGAAAAATCCGGAGGTTTTTTTCCGGGCACCCGGCCGCATCCAGAAGCCGCCGGGTGTTGTCGAGTCCGAGTTTGACACCGAAGAACTGCGTGGCGTTCAGCCAGGCGAGCGACTCAGTCACTTTGGGATAAGATAGCCGAGCAGCGAGCCCAGGGTGGAGCGCAGTTTCGGACGGGGAACGATGATGTCAATGAGTCCGCGTTTCTCGAGAAACTCGGCGGTCTGGAAGTCCGGGGGCAGCGTCTGGTGGGTGGTTTCGCGGATGACGCGGGGACCGGCGAATCCGATCATGCTGGCGGGTTCGGCGATGATGATATCTCCCAGCGAGGCGTAGCTGGCCATGACGCCGGCGGTCGTTGGGTTGGTGAGGACCGAGATGTAAGCGAGTCCGGCCCGGGCATGGAGGGCGAGTGCGCCGCTGGTTTTGGCCATCTGCATGAGGCTGAGCATGCCCTCATACATGCGGGCGCCGCCGGAGGCGCACACGAGCACGACCGGCATCCTGCGCTTCGTCGAGACCTCGATGAGGCGCGTGACTTTTTCTCCGACGACCGACCCCATCGTGGCGGCCAGAAAGTTGAAATCCATGACTCCGAGGCCGAGCGGATGCCCTTCGATCGCGCAGGTGCCGGTGAGGATCGCGTCCACAAGCCCGGTCTTTTCCTTGTAGCTCTTGAGGCGGTCGGCGTACGTGGCGACGCCTTTGAACTGCAGCGAATCCACCGACGTCAGTGCCGCGTCGCTTTCCGTGAAGCTGTCGGGATCCACGAGGCTGGCGATGCGCTCTCTGGATCCGAGCGTGAAATGGTGCCCGCATTTCTGGCAGACATGCAGGTTTTCCGAAAGCGCGAGGTTGTGGATGACCTCCCCACACGACGGGCATTTCGTCCAAAGGCCCTCCGGCATTTCCCGGAGCTTGGCCGGCCGCGGCCGGAGAAAGGGTTTTTTAAAAATGGCCATGGTTAAGTTTCCGTTCAGCCGCGCGCCGCGGTGAGAGCGCGGACCGACCGCGCGCCGGCCTCCAGAAGGACCAGCGCGCAGGCGTCCAATGTCGAGCCCGTGGTCAGCACGTCGTCCACCAGAAGCAGGTTCCTGTTCGTCACATCCGCATTCTTGCGCAGAACAAACGCATCCCGCAAGTTTTGCCTTCGGTGTTTTCGGTCGAGTTTCGTTTGGGTCGTGGTGTAGCGGTGGCGGGCCAGCGGGGAAATCACCGGGATCTTGCAAACCCGGGAGAGTGCCCCGGCGAGGAGCTCCGACTGGTTGAACTCCCGTTCGCGGAGCCTGCGCGGGTGGAGGGGCACCGGGACCAGCGCGTCCGGGTTCCAACCTCTCAGCCTCGGGTCCGAGATCCCCTCGTGCATCCACGAGGCCAGAGTCTGTGCGAGCCAGATTTCGTGTCCGTATTTCAGGCGGTGGATCATTTCCCGCACCACCCCGCGGCTGCGGACAACCGCCACCGCACAGTCGAAGGCAAACTCCTCGCCCTGGCAATTCGGGCAGGTGAAGACCGGGGTCATTCCGTCATACGGCTGCGAGCAGACATCGCAGCGCGGGGGCCGGATCCGCTCAAGCCCGCCCTCACAGGTGCGGCACAGCCTCGCGTGCTGCGACACCGGGCAACCGCAGCCCGCGCAGTGGGCTGGAAAAAACAGCGAGCCCAGCGGCTCAAGGATGGCGGAGAACACCTCTCGCATGGCGCAGATAAAGCGCGGCGAGCGCCGCGGTGATGAGAAGTGTGCAGACCGGCACCAGTCCGGTCGGGACCGCACCGCTGACCACATTCGGCCCGACCCAGGGGAGAAGCGCATCAGCGGGCTTGATGCGGAATTTCGCGGCCCATTGGAGCCCCTGTTGTCCGAGGATCCAGCCGGCATGGATGCCGATCGCAAGGAAAAGCGAACGCGTCCGCAGCGTGGCAAAGGCAAGGATCAGCCCGGCCAGCAGCAGAGAAAAAATCCCCCATCCGAGGATCGGCCAGGCGGGCGCGCTCGAAAAAACCTGCGGGAGCTGCCCGAAGCCGCTGAGCCAGTCCACCGGAACCGGAACCTCCGGTTTGGCGACACGCATAAAATGCACGACCGCGAAGACTGCCGAGGAAAGGCATGCGGCCGCCACCGGCTTCATCGCCCGCAGGCAAAGCCCGAGCAAAACCCCGCGGAATAAAAACTCTTCGAGCACGGCCACGGCCGGGGCCGTGGTCAGGATGCGGAAAATTCCGCCGGGAGAAAAACCGGTTTTCATCCGGTAAATCTCGCAGGAGAGATATCCGGCGGCGAGCCCGAGAACCGGGACCAGGGCGATTCCCATCCCGGTGAAGAGATCCCGCCAGCGGAGCGGATTGCGTTCGATTCCGAGCTCGTCAAGGCGTCGGATCCCGATCCATCGAAAGGCCGGCCAAAGCATCACCAGCGCGGAGATCTGAATGGAGCGGCTGAAATACCGGTGAAACGGGAACCCTTTCAGAAACGGAAGAACCCCGTTTTCCGCGAGCGCCGTTCCCGTCCAATACAGGGGAGGGGACAGCACGCAGGCCAGCAGGAGCAACCCTAAAAAATAGGCCGCCAGGCGGAGAAGGACGGGATTTGATTTCACGCAGGCGACTATATGCGCTCATTTTCTCCGAGATGCGAGACGTTTGCCGGAGCATCGGCGGGCCTTCAGGAAGTTGATACGGTTCGTCAACCCTGATTGAATCTCCGGATTTCTCTCATCATCCGCCGTTCAGCAAAAAACCCGCCCCGCATGAAGCCAAACAAAAATGCGTTTCCGTGTCGCGATCGTGACACGGAAAATCTTCGGCCGGTTTTCTCTGGAATTTCGCGCGGCACGGGCTACAACTCACGAAACGATTAAAAAAATGGCAGCCGACTACAACAAAGATCCCGACCAATATCTCGACCTTGATGACGACCCCTCCGGCGAGTTGGGCGAAAAAGTCCAGCAGGTACGCGCGGAGCTCGAGAGTCTGAAACAAAAACAGGAGGAGATCGAGCGAGAGAAACTGCGGCTCGAGGAACTCAAGCGCCGACAGGACGAGCTGGATTCCGGGCGGGCGGAGATGCTGGACAAGCTCACCCGCTCGCTGGTCGTCGTCCAGCGCGAGGTGGAGGAAACCCAGAAACGCCTCGAACAGCTGCACGCGATCTACAATTCGTTCACCCAGCACCTGCGGCATCTCGAGGCGATCAACGCCAGGGGCTGGAGCAGCAACGAGCTCCCGCGGGAGCTCAGCAAAGCGATCAGTGCGGTTGAGGACGCGCGCGCGGAATTCATCAAGGCCCAGGCGAAAATTTCTCCTGATTCCCCCGCCGATTCCTCCGGGTCTCTCCCGATGGACGGTGACTACGCGATGTACGACGACCGCGGGTTTGCCTATTGGCTGAAGAGCGGGTTCGCGTTCACGCTGCCGATTCAGTTGTTCGCCGCCCTCGGACTCCTGATCTGGATCTGGTCCATTCTGTCTGCCGCAAAATAAGCCATGGCACGCCCGTCCCCTGTCCACTCGTCCAAGCTGAGCGCTGAAGAGCGCACGCTCCAACGGGAGGCTGCGGAGCTGCGACGCAAGGAACAGGATCTCGAACGGCAACTCCGGATGCTGCCGGCAAAAATGGAGGCGCGGAGAACAAGGGAAAAAGAGCTGGCGAGGCTCCGGGCGCAGACCTCTCCGCAGGCCATCTCGCTCAACGGCACGCGCGGCCCACGCAGCCTGAAGCAAAACGGCAAACCCCGCCCGCTGTCGATGCGCGAACTCCACAATGCGCGGATCAAATCCCTGGTTCTTTTTCTGATCCTTGCAACCATCGTTCTCCTCCTCTGGCGGGCGATCCCGTAGAGCATTGGAAATATCATGTCAGAAACGGAACCCACGATGCGGCAGCTCAAAAGCCGATCCCAGCTCCTCAAGCCTGCGATCCGGCTCGGAAAAGCCGGCGCGTCTCCGGAATTTCTCGCGGAATTCCGCCAACTTCTCGCAACGAACCACCTCGTCAAAATCCGTTTTGAAGGATTTCAGGACGCGCGCAAAACTCTCTCCAAGGAACTCGCCGGAACCACGGGCTCGGTCCTCGTCCAACAAGTCGGCCACACCGCGGTTTATTACCTCCAGCCGTCCGCCGGCTAACCCTCGATTTTTGGAACGCGCGGGGCGCGGAGGCGGTGCGGCTCGGGAAAATTCGAGCCGACCAGAGGGCGGCAGTAGCTCAGGAAGTCGTGCGTCACATGGTTGCCTTCGGGGATCAGGAATTCGTCGGGCATGTGCCGGGTCTTGCCGGCAACCTCCCGGATGTGGACAAGGTCGTAGGAAGCACTGTAGTTCAGAACCGGGCGGCGGATGACGACCGAGCCGTCCACGTTGTCCCACATGGCATATTGGACGGCGATCTCGCCGACTTCGCGGGCCTCGTGCGCATCGCGGTTGCTGACAACGCCGAGGAAGGATCTTTGCAGGTAGCCGAAGGTGTCGGACCGCACGCGCTTGATCTTGAGCTTCGCCTTCACCTCGTCGCCGAGCAGATCGCCCAGCGCGCCGGAGCCGGAGAGCTGCACATTGCCGTGGGCATCGCGCTCGACTTCGCTGGAGAGCTTGGTGGCAATGCTTTCGCCATGCTCGTCCTGGATCCCCTCGGAAACCGCGACAATGCAGCGTCCGTGTTCCTGGTAAACGCGGTCCACATCGCCGAGGAAACGTTCCAGAGAAAACGCGCGCTCGGGCACATAGACCAGATGGGGACCGTCATCCACGTATTTGCGGGCCAGTGCCGAGGCGGCTGTGAGAAAGCCCGCGTGGCGCCCCATCACGACCCCGATCAGAACTCCCGGCAGCGCGCGGTTGTCGAGGTTCAGGCCCATGAACGCCTGCGAAACGAAACGCGCGGCGGAGCCAAAGCCCGGGCAGTGGTCGTTCACAGCAAGATCGTTGTCAATCGTCTTGGGGATATGGATGGCGCGAAAGTCGTAGCCCGCGGATTCCGCCTGTTCATTGACGATGCGGACGGTATCCGAAGAGTCGTTTCCGCCGACGTAGAAGAAGTAGCGGATATCGTGCTTCTGCATGGCCTTGAACATGCGCGAGCAGTATTCCTCGTCCGGCTTGTCGCGGGTGGACATCAGGCCGGAGGAAGGCGTGTCGGCGACCTGTTCCAGGTTGTGCGTGGTCTCGCGGGTGAGGTCGATGAAGTCCTCCTCGATGATTCCCCGCACCCCGTGGATCGCGCCATACACGGCTTTCACCTGGGTGAATTTTCTCGCTTCGAGGGTCACTCCGACAATGCTTTGGTTGATTACCGCCGTGGGCCCGCCACCCTGCGCCACCAGTACTTTTCCTTCCAGTCTGCTCATAAGGGCGGGATCATTATCTGCAAATCGGCAATGTGGCAAGTCAACTTCCGCGAAAGGAGAACCCCCGACCGAGATCGGAGCCGGCGGCATATTTTTCGCAATCCGTCAGGCCGGGGGCCTCGGCGTCGCGCGGAGCCAGTTGCGGCTGGAGGCCACGGGGGATCGGCCAATAAATCCCGGTCTCCGGATCGTTCCAGCGCAGGGTCCTTTCATCCTTCGGCGAGTAGTAATCGGTGCATTTGTAATGGAAGTCGGCGTGGTCGCTGACGACAAGGAACCCGTGCGCGCAGCCGGGCGGTGCCCAGAGGCGTTCGTGGCAGGCGCTGGTGAGGAGGCGTCCATCCCACTTTCCAAATGTCGGCGAGCCCTCGCGCAGGTCCACCACCGCATCGAAGACGGCGCCGCTCGAGACCCACACGAGCTTGCCCTGGGCTTTTCCGTTGACCTGGTAGTGCATGCCGCGGAGAACATACTTCGACGAGCGGCTGTGATTGTCCTGGACGAAGTCCACATCGAGACCGATTTCCGCGAAGACCCTGCGGTTCCACGTTTCGAGGAAGAACCCGCGTTCGTCACCGTAAAGCTGGGGCTGCAGGAGCAGTGCCCCTTCGATTTTCAAGGGTTCAATTCTCATGGTTGGGTTCTTTCCAGGATGCTTTTCAGGTAGATTCCGTAGGAGGATTTTCCGAAGCGCGCGGCGATCCCCGCCAGTTCTTCCGTGCTGAGCCAGCCCCGGCTGAAAGCGATTTCTTCGAGGCAGGCGATGCGGAGCCCCTGGCGGCTTTGGATCGCGCGGACGAAGTCGCCGGCTTCAAGCAGCGACTCGTGGGTGCCGGTGTCGAGCCAGGCGGTGCCGCGGCCGAAGCGTTTGACGCGCAGGGTTCCCTCGTCGAGGTAGAGCCGGTTGAGGTCGGTGATCTCGAGCTCTCCGCGCGGCGAGGGCTTGAGCGAGCGGGCGAACGATGCCACGCGATGATCGTAGAAGTAGAGCCCGGGAATGGCGCAGCGGCTCCTGGGATTTGCGGGCTTTTCCTCGAGCGAGATCGCGCGTCCGTCCGAATCGAATTCCACGACGCCGTAGTCCGAGGGATTCGTGACCTCGTAGCCGAAGATCGTGGCCCCCCCGCGCCAGGCATCCGCCTCGACGAGCACATGCGTGAGCTCGCTGCCATAAAAAAGATTGTCGCCCAGCACGAGCGCGGCGGGGGACCCGCCGAGAAACGATTCGCCGAGGATAAACGCCTGCGCGAGTCCGTCCGGGCTGGTCTGTTCGCAATACGAGAACGAGACGCCGAATTGCGCCCCGTCGCCCAGGAGCCGGCGGAACTGGGGCAGGTCGTGCGGGGTTGAGATGATCAGAATTTCGCGGATTCCCGCGAGCAGAAGAGTGCTCAGCGGATAGTAGATCATCGGCTTGTCGTAGACCGGCAGGAGCTGCTTCGACACGGCCTGCGTGATCGGGTGAAGGCGGCTGCCGGAGCCTCCGGCCAATATGATGCCTTTGCGGGTTTTCATGATGCGCGATCGGAATAGTTTTTTTCGACCCACTGGCGGTAGGCGCCCGACTGGACATGGGCGATCCATGCCGGGTTTTCGAGATACCACCGGAGGGTCTTCGTGATCCCCGTTTCAAATGTCTCCGCCGGGCGCCATCCGAGCCCGGACCCGATTTTCCCCGCGTCAATCGCATATCGCCTGTCGTGACCGGGCCGGTCGGTGACGGTCCGGATCTGGGTGCGGTAGGATTGGCCGTCGGGCCGTGGGCGGATGCCATCGAGCATGTCGCAGATCGTGTGGACGATCCCGATGTTCGGCTTCTCGTTCCATCCCCCGATATTATAGACTTCGCCCACGGAGCCGGCCTCGAGAACCCGGCGGATCGCGCTGCAATGGTCGCCGACATAGAGCCAGTCGCGGATCTGCATGCCGTCGCCATAGACCGGCAGAGGAAGTCCGGCCAGGGCATTGACAATCATGAGAGGGATGAGCTTCTCGGGGAACTGGAGAGGCCCGTAGTTGTTCGAGCAGTTGGTGGTCAGGACCGGCAGCCCGTAGGTGTGATGGTAGGCGCGGACGAGGTGGTCGCTGGCGGCTTTCGAGGCAGAGTACGGGCTGTTCGGCTCGTAGCGGTTGAGCTCGGTGAACGCGGGATCGCCCTTCCCGAGCGACCCATAAACCTCGTCGGTCGAGACATGGAGGAAGCGGAACGCCTTCTTCGCCGCTTCGTCAAAGGTGCTCCAGTAGGCGCGCACGGACTCGAGCAGCTCGAATGTCCCGACGATATTGGTTTGGATAAAATCGCGCGGTCCGTGGATCGAGCGATCCACGTGCGACTCGGCCGCAAAATTCACGATGGCACGCGGGCGGTGGGTTTCGAGCAGGGTGGCCAGCAGCGCGGCATCTCCGATATCGCCCCGCACAAAAATGTGGCGGGGATCCGCCGCCACCGGTGCCAGGCTCTCCCGGTTTCCGGCATAGGAAAGGATGTCGAGGTTGACGACCGGAGTTCCCACGACGCGGAGCCAGTCGAGGACGAAGTTCGCCCCGATAAATCCGGCTCCGCCTGTCACGAGGATCGCGTTGCTCATGGGCGTTTCTATTCCGCTTTGCGCCCGGGATTTTTGTGGGCTTTTCCAATCGGGAAGACCCGGAAGCCGATCGCCCGCAGGTCCGCGTGAGGGAGGATATTCCGTCCGTCAAAAATGCAGGCCGGCTTGGGCATGTTTTCAAAGATCTCCGCATAGGGAAGGGTCCTGAACTCGTCCCATTCGGTGAGGATCGCGATGGCATGGGCGCCGGCGGCGGCCTCTGCGGCGCTGCCCGCGATTTTCAGATTGTCGTTCCTCCCTTCCCCGAGCACGTCCTGCCGGATATCGTGTTCACGGACCTTGGGGTCGTAGACGACCACCTCGGCCCCCTCGGCCAGCAGATCCTGACAGACGCTGATCGCCGCCGTTTCGCGCGTGTCGTTGGTGTCTTTTTTGAAGGCAAACCCCAGGATCGCGATCCGTTTCCCGGTAACCGTGTTGAAGAGCTCCCGGACGATCCGCTCGGCGAAGCGGTGCTTCTGCCAGTCGTTGATTTTCACCACGCTTTGCCAGTAGGCCGAGACCTCGGGAAGCCCGAAGTGCTGGCAGAGGTAGGCGAGGTTGAGGATGTCTTTTTGGAAACACGAACCGCCAAACCCGACCGACGCCTTGAGAAACTTCGGGCCGATCCGCGAATCCTTTCCGATCGCGTTGCCGACCTCATCCACGTCCGCCCCGGTCGCCTCGCAGAGGGCGGAGATCGAATTGATCGAGGAGATCCGCTGGGCGAGAAAGGCATTCGCCACCAGCTTCGAGAGCTCGGACGACCAGAGATTCGTTGTGAGGATCCTCTCGGCGGGAATCCACCGCGCGTAGATGGCCGCGAGTTTTTTAACCGCCGCGCGCCCGTCCCCGGTCTCCTCCCCGCCGATCAGCACGCGATCCGGGTGCAGGAGGTCTTCCACCGCCGTGCCTTCCGCCAGGAACTCCGGGTTCGACAGCACCTGGAACTGGCCGGACTTCGAATTCGCGCGAAGGATCGTCATGATCGCCTCGGCGGTTTTCACCGGGATCGTGCTTTTTTCCACGATGATCTTCGGGCCTTCGGCGAGCGCGGCAATCCGGCGCGCGGCACTCTCGACATAGCGCAGGTCTGCGGCGCGCCCCGCCCCGATCCCCTGTTTTTTTGTCGGGGTTCCCACGCACACAAAAATGATCTCGGAGTCACGGATGCCTCCATCCACGTCGGTCGAGAAAAAGAGGTTTCTTCCACGCGACTCCCGGACGATTTCGTGGAGGCCGGGTTCGTAAATCGGAAGCTCGTCGGAGTTCCATTCCGCAATGCGGGCGGCGTTCGGGTCAACGACAGTGACTTTGATGTCCGGGCACTTGGCCGCGATCATCGCCATGGTTGGGCCGCCGACATAGCCGGCACCGAGGCAACAGATTTTCAGGGTGGTTTTCATGGAATCAGGAATGGAGAGAGGCGCGGAAGTAGGAGATCGTGCGTTCGAGGCCTTCTTCCAGCAACACCTTCGGCTCCCAGCCGAGATGCTGCCTGGCGAGCGAAATGTCCGGGCGGCGCTGCCTGGGATCATCGGACGGAAGCGGCTTGTGCGTGATGCGCGAGGCTCCGCCGACCTTCCGCAAAACCAGTTCCGCCAGCTCGAGCATGGTGAACTCTCCGGGATTTCCCAGATTCATCGGACCGATGATCTCGGTCTGGTTCATGAACCGGATGAATCCCTCGATGAGATCGTCCACATAACAAAACGAGCGTGTCTGCAACCCCTCGCCGTAGACGGTCAGATCCTCGCCGCGCAGCGCCTGCACCACAAAATTCGAGACCACGCGTCCGTCGTTCGCCAGCATCCGCGGGCCGTAGGTGTTGAAAATCCGGATCACCCGGATGTCCACCCCGTTCTCGCGGTGGTAATCAAAAAACAATGTTTCCGCGCAGCGCTTGCCTTCATCGTAGCACGAGCGCAATCCGATCGGATTGACATGTCCCCAGTAGTCCTCGGTCTGCGGGTGGACCTCCGGGTCTCCATAGACTTCGGAGGTGGAGGCCTGGAAGACGCGGGCCTTCACCCGCTTGGCGAGGCCCAGGCAGTTGATCGCCCCCATCACCGACGTCTTCGTCGTCTTGATCGGGTTGTATTGGTAATGAGGCGGCGAGGCCGGACAGGCGAGGTTGTAGATCTGATCGACCTCGACTTTGAAAGGATCGATCACATCGTGCCGCACCATTTCAAACCGGGGATTTCCCAGCAGGTGCTGGACGTTCTCCTTCCGGCCGGTGAAAAAGTTGTCCAGGCAGATCACGTCGTGACGCGCGTCGACGAGCCGTTCGCAGAGGTGGGAGCCAAGAAACCCGGCCCCGCCGGTAACAAGAATTTTCATAAGATAAAAGCGGTCAATCCCGCCGAAAAGATTTTTGCGAAAGGCTGTCCCCTCCTGCCGAAAATAGCAAGAACTTGAAAAAGCGACAGAACTTGAAAGAGCGACCCCCTTTCCTTTCCAACTGGCAATCCCGAAGGAATTTGATGGAATGATCCGCCTGACAGAGGGGATATCCGGGGCGCCTGAAAAATCCGGGTTGTCAAAACGTCCGCCCTGCCTACGTTGAACCGGATGTTCCGACCATTGATTTTTGCCGTGATCGCCGCGGGGGTTGTCGAGGCCGCGCCTGTTGCGAAAAGTCTTGTGCGGATCGAGGCGACCTTTCAGGAGCCGAGCTATAAAGCGCCGTGGAACCCCGGCGAGGTCTCGGGCGGGGTCGGCGCGGGGTTTGTTATCTCCGGCAACCGGATCATGACGAACGCCCATGTGGTGAGCAACGCAAGGTTCCTGACGGTTTCGAAGGAGGGGGATTCGAGGCCGCATCCCGCAAAGGTTCTCTACATCGCACACGACTGCGACATGGCGGTTCTGACGGTCGAGGAGCCGGATTTTTTTCGCGGCACGGTCGCGCTGGAATTCGACGGCATTCCCGCGATCGAGTCCACGGTGTCGGTTTATGGGTATCCCATCGGCGGCTCCCGCCTGTCGGTCACCCAGGGGATCGTCTCGCGGATCGATTTTCAGGCGTATTCGCACTCCGGCGTGGACTCGCATCTGACGATCCAGATTGACGCCGCGATCAACCCCGGCAACAGCGGCGGACCCGTCCTGCAGAACGGCAAAGTCGTGGGCATCGCCTTTCAAGGATATAGCGGGGATGTGGCGCAGAACGTCGGCTACATGATCCCGACCCCTGTGGCAAAACGGTTTTTGAAGGATATCGAGGACGGTCACTACGACCGCTACGTGGACCTCGCGCTGAGCTACAAGAACCTCTTCAATCCCGCCGCGCGGCGTGCGCTCGGCTTGAAAGACGACGACCGCGGGGTTCTGGTCGGGAGCGTCTACGGAGGCGGGTCGTCCGAGGGCATCGTAAAACCGGGCGATGTTCTCCTGGCGATTGACGGATTGCCGATCTCCAGCGACGCCACGATCGCAATGGACAAGGATTCTGTCCCGCTCGCCGAGGTGGTCGAAAGGAAATTCAAAGGCGACACGGTGACGCTCGACGTCTTGCGCGACGGCAAGCCGCTCCATCTCAAGATCCCTTTGAACGGCCCCTGGCCGTTCACCCTCCACAGCAATGCCTACGACGAAGACCCGCGGTTCCTCCTCTTCGCTGGCCTGCTTTTCCAGCCGGCGGATCAGAACTGGATGTCGGAATACCAACCGGACGACCTCCGGCTGCGTTATACTTTTGACTTTTTCATCGAGGACAAGATCTACAGGGAACGCCCGGAAATCATTGTCCTGAGCGGGATCCTGGCCGACCCGGTCAATGCCTACGCGGCCGATTTCCGGTATGGGATACTTGATGAAATCAACGGTCGGAAAATTCTCAAACTTGCGGATGCGGCCGAGGAGTTCGCCAAACCCGCGGAGTATTATGCGATCAAGATGGCCGGGAGCGGACGCCCGATCATCCTCGAGCGCAAAGCGGTTGGGGAAGCCCGCCAGAGAATCCTCTCCCGATACGGGGTGACCAAGGAGCAGAACCCATGATCTTCCGCATCCTCCCTCTCTTCCTTGCGCTCTGCCTGCCGGCCACGGCGGGAGTCTTGCCCCAGCCGCAAAAAAGCAAGCCGGAAGCCGCGCCGAAAACCCTGTCTGTCCTGCGTGTCAATTCCACGTGCCAGTCGTATGACTTCGTGCGCCCGTGGGCGAAAAAACCTCCCGTCACGAAGCGTGGGCTCGGAACTCTGATCGGGGGCGGAAGGCTCCTCGTGACGGCCGAACTGGTCGCGAACCACACGTTCATCGAGCTGGAAAAAGCGACCACCGCCGAGAAGTCGTCGGCCGAGGTCGAACGCGTGGACTACGAGTGCAACCTGGCCATTTTGAAGCCTGCGGATCCGGCATTTCTTGAAGGGATGAAACCGCTCGCGCCCGACACCGGGGTTCGTGTGGGCGACCGCGCCACGGTTCTCCAGCTCGAGCCCAACGGAGAAATCGCCCAGACCCTTGGCACGGTCACCTCGATTTCCGTCGGGGGATACCCGCTCGACAACATGGGGCTTCTCCTCTTCCGGCTCAGCGCCCCCATGCAGCAGCGCGACGGCAGCTTCACCCTGCCCGCTGTGCGCGATGGAAAATTGCTCGGCCTCCTCATGAGGTATGATGCCCGCAGCCAGACGGCCGACATCATTTCCACGCCGGTCATCGAACACTTTTTGAAGGAATCGGCAAAGCCGTCCTACGGCGGGTTTGCGCGGACAGGGCTCGCGTTCTCCAGCACACGCGACCCCCAGCTCCGCCGCTACATCGGCTTGAAAGCAGCCGGCGGGGTCTATGTCACGGAGGTCATGAAGGGCGGAGCCGCCGACAAGGCCGGGCTGAAAATAGCCGACGTCATCCTCGCCGTGGACGGACATGCGGTGGATCAGGATGGCAACTACGAGGATTCCGCCTGGGGGAGGATCGCATTCAGCCACCTCACGAACACGATCTTCCATCCGGGCGACACCGTGCCATTCCGGGTTTTTCGCGACGGCAACATTCTGGAGGTTCCGGTGAAGCTCGAAACCCGCGACCGGTCGAAGATCATCAGCGAGTCGTATGTGGTGGACCGCGCGCCGCGCTACGTCATCCTCGGCGGAATCGTCTTCATGGAGCTGTCACGCCCCTACCTGCAGGAATGGGGAGGCGACTGGATGAAGCAGGCCCCCCCGCGGATGGTCTTCCTCGATGCCTTCCAAAACGAGCTGCCGAAGGACCGGGGGAAAATTGTTTTCATTTCCCAGATCCTCCCGACGCCGGACACTCTCGGCTACGACGAACTCGACAACCTTGTCGTCTCGAAAGTGAACGGCAAAGAAATCCGCTGCCTGGATGATGTGGTGGAGGCCGCAAAATCTCCTGTGGACGGATACCAAAAGATCGAGCTCAACGAGGATCCCGGCCTGATTTTCCTGGATGCGGCCGCGATCGAGGCGAACCGGGATGCGCTCATCCGCAAATACTCGCTGCCCGCGCTGCAGCGGCTGTGATGCGGGTCCTCTTCTCGCCGTTCGGAAGCGAGGGCGACGTCAACCCCCTCCTCTGGCTGGCCGGGCTGCTGGCGGAGCGCGGACACCATGTGGAATTTCTTCTCACCCCCCACTACGGACATCTCGCCGATCAGCGCGGGTTCGCATGGCATCCGATGGGAACCGGGGAGGATTTTCTGCGAACGGCAAACGATCCGGCGCTTTGGAAACCCGGCATAGGAACCTGGCTGGTGGCCCGGGTGATGTGCGGGTCGCTGCCCGCCTATCAAAAGGCTTTTGAATCATCGGGAGGAAAGTTCGATCTCGTCGTGACATCGTCGTTCGGCCTGGCGGCAACCGCACTGGCCGAGGCCCGGGGGATTCCCCGCCTGATGCTCCACCTGCAACCGATGTGCCTGAGAAGCCATCGCGATCTGCCGGTGTCAGCCGTCGGCTGGGCCTGGCTGCGCCACGCCCCGAAGTTTCTCCAGGATGCGGTGTTTTTGTGTGTGGATGGGATTCTCAACACAGCCCTGCTGCCGCCACTGAACCGGTTTCGCGGGAGCCTCGGCCTCCCCCCGCTCCGGGATTTCTACCGCGATGCCCTCATGCGGGCGAACGGGCTCGCATTGCTCTCGCCGGAATGGTTCGCGCCGCCGCAGCCGGACTGGCCGAAGGATCTTCGGCAGTTCGATTTCCCGCCGGGGGCCCCATCGCCGCTTCCACCCGATCTCCTCGACTGGCTCGGATCCGGAGAGCCTCCGGTTTTGTGGACGCACGGATCGGCGAATGTCCACCTCGCAAAAGCGCACGCCTTGGCCCGCGAAACCACCCGACAGATCGGGGGACGCGCGTTGCTGGTGGGAAAAACGGCCCCGGCTTTCGCCCTGCCGGACGGTCTCTTTTATTATCCGCATGTCGCGTTCGAGGATGTCTTCCCCCGTTGCCGCGCGGTCGTCCACCACGGCGGGATCGGCACGACGGCGAAAGCCTTTGCCGCTGGAATTCCGCAGCTCGTCCTTCCTCTCGCCCACGACCAGCACGACAATGCCGCCAGGGTCGAACGGCTTCAAGCCGGCCTCGAGGGGCGGCCCCGTGACGCCTCCCGCAAATTGCGCGCTCTGCTGGCCTCGTGTGAAATCGCAACGGGTGTGGAAAAATGCCGTCTGCTCGCCGCGCCATCTCCGTCCCGCGCCGCCTCGCTCGCCGATTGGGCGGAGGAACTCGCCCGTTAATCGGCACCCCCTCACAAGGCCCGGAGTGGCACCGGCAGACCCGCGTCCCCCAGCTTCCGCCCTTATTCCAGGCGCACCCGGGGGTCCACGACGGCATAGAGGATGTCCGAAATCAGATTCCCGATCAGGACAAGTCCGGCAACGATGAAATTCAACGCAACGAGCGTCGGGTAATCCCGTTCGAGAACCGCCTCGTATCCCAGGCGCCCCATTCCCGGATACGCAAAGATCATTTCCACGATCACCGAGCCGCCGATCAGCGCCGGAAGAAGCCCGCCGATGCCGGTGATGAGCGGCCGGATCGAATTCCGCAGCGCGTGCTTGTAAAATACGACGTCCTCCTCGAGGCCCTTCGCCCGCGCGGTCCGGATGTAATCCTCGCGAAGCGTCTCCAGCATGCTGGCGCGGATGTAGCGGGACTGGACCGCAATCCCCCCGAGCGAAAGGATGATTGCCGGCAACGCGACGTGCCACACCCGGTCGAGCCCGGCCGACACGAAATTCGGGAAGTCGATCCCGAACGACTGGGTTCCCAGCACGGGCACCGATGTCCATTTGACCAGCCCGATGATCGCGAGGTTGGCGATCCAGAACGTGGGCACGGCGATGAAGACGAACGCCCCGAGCGATGCCCGGAAATCCTGCGGCCGTCCGGCATTCCGCGCGCAATAAATCCCGAGCAGGAGGCCGAAGGCCAGCGCGAGCATCATCGCGGCGATGTTGAGCGTGATCGTCGCGGGCATCCGCTCAAAGATCCGGTCGAGGACCGGACGATCATCCTTGATGCTCTTGAGCCGTCCGCTGAAGAGATCCCGCATGTTCAGCCAGTATTGTTCGTAAATCGGACGGTCGAGATGGAATTTCTTGCGGAACATCTCCTTCACCTGCGGCGTGATCCTCGGGTTCAACTCGCCCCAGGGATACGGGCTTCCCGGCGCCATCGTCATCATGAAAAATGACACGAGGCTGATCCCGAAAACCAGCACGAGGCTGATGAGAAGCCGCCGGATGATGAAAGCAACCACGGCGTCTTATCCTGCTGGGCAGGCCGCGATTTTCTTCATGCCATCCACCCCGCCGCCGGCCTCGTAGCAATCCAGCTCCAGGATCCGGCGCGCGTGGCGTCCGCCATCAAACGGGGTCTTCAGCCAGATGTCCACGACCTGGAGGGCGATTTCGATCGAGAGCATGCGCTGGCCGATCGAGAGCACGTTCGAGTTGTTGTGCCGCCGCGAAAGTTCGGCCGTCTCGTCATTCCAGCAGAGCGCGCAGCGGACGCCCCTGACCTTGTTGGCGGAAATCGCCTCGCCGTTTCCAGATCCTCCGAGCACGATCCCGCGCTCGGCTTCGCCCCGCGCCACCGCCTCGGCCGCCGGAATGATGAACAGCGGATAGTCGGTGCTCGCGGAAGAGTGCGTCCCGCAATCCACCACCTCGTGGCCGGCTTCTTTGAGATGCGCGATGATCCGCTCCTTGTAGGCGAATCCCGCATGGTCGCTGCCGATGCTGATTTTCATGGGACGGGGACGGGTTGGTCGGAGTGGGGCGCCTGGGCCACGAGGCCGAGATCTTTCAACAGCCTGCGGTCTTCATCCACCCCCGGATTCCCCGCGGTGAGAAGTTTGTCCCCGTAGAAAATCGAGTTCGCCCCGGCGAAGAAGCACAGGGCCTGGGCCTCGCGGGTCAGGCGGGCGCGTCCGGCCGAGAGGCGGACTTTCGCTTGCGGCAACACGATCCGGGCGGTGGCAATGAGCCTCACCAGTTCAAAAACATCCACCGGCGGCGAGTCTTCGAGCGGGGTCCCGGGCACCGGCATCAGGCAGTTGATCGGCACGCTCTCGGGCGGCGGGTCGAAGTTGCAGAGCACCTCGAGCATCTTCAGCCGGTCGGTGACCGTCTCGCCCATCCCGATAATCCCTCCGCAGCAGACGCTGATCCCGGCGCGTTGCACCGCTCCGATCGTGTTCAGGCGGTCCTCGAACGTGTGGGTCGTGACGATGTAGGAATAATGCTCGGGCGAGGTGTCAATGTTGTGGTTGTAGGCGGTGAGCCCGGCCTCCTTGAGATCCCTCGCCTCCTCGTCGCCGAGCTGCCCGAGCGTCACACAGACTTCGAGCCCGAGCCGGCTGACCTCGCGAACGGTTTCCAGCATCTGCTCGAATTTCTTGTCTCCTTTGCGGATCCCTTTCCAGGCCGCCCCCATGCAGAACCTCGTCGAGCCGTTGGCTTTCGCCATCTGGGCCACCGGCAGCACCTCGTCCACCGTCATAAGCGTCTGGCGCTCCAGATCGGTGGCGTACCGTGAGCTCTGCGCGCAATACCCGCAGTCCTCGCTGCACCCTCCGGTCTTCACGCTCAACAACGTGCAAAGCTGGACTTCGTTCCTGTTCCAAAATTCCAAATGCACGCGCCGGCTCTCGTGAATGAGATCGAAAAGCGGACGGCTGTAAATGCGGGTGAGTTTTTCGAGTGTCGGTGTCACAGGCTTGCATTCTCTACCCCCCCGGACGCTCCGAGTCAACCGGCGCGTTCGCACAACAAATCCTGTCTCCAATCTCCTATCGTTGCGCTTCCTCATGATCTCCCGCCGAATCCTTCAATCGCCGCGTCGTCGAAGCGCATCTGTCCGGGAGGGGGAGCGCGGGCTTCCAGCCTGCACTCTCCGGCATCCTTGCCGGAGAGATCGAAGCCAAACGGGGAAAAACCGTTCGGCAAGATGCCAAACGGAGCAGGCAGGATGCCCGCGCTCCCGTGCAGGATGCCCGAGACCTCCCCGACGCCGACCTTGCTTGGATAGATTTGTCCATCTTGTTTGGAGTGGTTTCCCTCCGTGTGCCTGACCTCTGTGGCTGAAAAACCGTTTTCAGAGTCAGAAACCTCCGGCAAAGCCGGAGGCTTGTGATGAGAGCCGCTCAAAGCGGCTTGCTCTATGCGGGTGCTCCTTTGTCGCCAAGGAGTGTCTTCTCGACCAACTCCCGTGGCATGGGCATCTTGCCTATCGACTTCATCCCCATGCCCATCTTATTTTCCGTAACAGTGACGAGGAGAACGAATCTGCCCTCATCTGGAACCGTGACCAGCTCGCCGAAATGCAAGGCATGGAATGGGTGTCGGAAATCACAAAAGAAGATTTTCCATTGAATCTGGACGGTCATGTGGCGAACCCAGAGGGAAGGAACGGGTATGCCATACCCGCATGCGTTGTTAGACGCATGGAAATTGGCAACAGCAACAATCTCAGAACTCGAAAATTATGAAACCGCAAATATCTTCACCAACGGCCGCCATTCTTCAAATGGTCAAACCAAATCTGTCACCTTCTGAGGATTTGAGGAACGAGAAACGCAAGAGTCTCCCGCGAGGTTAGGGAGGTGGGGGGAATCGAAAAACCTGCTGTATGGGCTTGAAAAGCCGTCATGGGAATTCCAGCCATCGTGCCCGACCGGAGCCCGTAGTAGGGCGGCAGGTTCCGAGAATGGGCCACACGGCAGCTCGTCGGAGCATTCCCACAGCCCCGATCGCGACGGCTTCGGGCGGATACAGGAGAGAAGCCAACCTGCTTGCGGAACAGTTTTGACGGTGTGGCCGGGAAGTTCCAGCGCCAAATCTTTCGGCAAACACTCGTCGAGCAGGAGGCGCATTCAGGCGGCAGC
>JBAXTX010000160.1:0-5305 GCA_037129975.1 Verrucomicrobiia bacterium
GATCTCGTAGTGGATGCCGGGGATGCCGCGCGACTTCACCGAGAGCTTGCGTTCGCCGCCCAAGGCGAGCAGCCCGCCTTCGCCTTGAAACCCCAGCTCTTTCGGCGGCTCCGGCACGGGCAGGACGTTGTCGTAGTCCTTCTCCAGCGGATAACCGCCGAGGGCCTCGATGCCATTTTTGACGAGGACGTAGAGGCGGCCGCTCTGCTCGAGTTTGAATTTGAACGATATTTGCGTGGCGGTCGGGCGTCCCGCCGGAATAAGGGTGACCGCGACTTTGGTGGACTTGGCGAGGATCTCAGGGGTGATCTCGCGCGGGCTGCTCCACGGGTCCACGTTCGGAGGACGCGGCGGCAGAAGGAACAACCCCAGCGCCGAGGCAATCGTCTCCGGTTTCATCTCCGCTGTGGATTGAACGACAAGAACCTGCTCCGGCTCGCCATCGTCTTTGCGGGCGATGTCGCCGGAAACGGATTCGATGCGGAAGAAGTTGTGCAGGTCCGGCACTTTCACTTTGGCAACCGCCGTGTCTTTCATCTCGTCGCCGCCATTTGCAGCGTGCAGGCCCCGCTGCAGCGTTAGTCGGGCAAAGTCCTCCTTCGGCGGGAGGCGAAGCGGCGAGCTGCGAAGATAGACCGTGCGGTCGTGCAGACCGTATTCGACCGTAAACCGAGGTTGTCCGGCGGCAAAAATATCCTCCCCGCCAAGCACCTCGATCGCAGCACGCGATTCCAGGTCCCCGTGCCGGATCGGATGCGTGAATTCCAATGTCGCAACCAACTGCCGGACCGACGGATCTTGCGGGTTTTGATAAAATGCGAACTCGCGGATCGCCCCGGAAAATTTCGGCGTCGCGACTGTCAGTTTCGAATTGTCGAGCGGGATATCCTTGCGAACCAGCTCCGACTCGAGCCGGATCCGATACGTCTGCCCGGCCGGCCAGTCGTTTTTTGGATAAAATGTTAGGCGATTGTCTCCCTCCCACCTCCATTCCCCTTCGGCAGCGGGCTCCATCGCGATGCCTGACTTTACCGGCTTGCCCACTGCATCGAGCGGGGCGGCCGGGTCGCTGAACTCGATCCGAATCGGCCCCGGATCGAGCTTCTCGCGCAGCGGGGTGATTTCGATCGGTCGGACCGTGACAGCTATCTGCTTCGGCCGGGGCCGGTGCTGCCACCAATCGTTCGCATTCCATCCCGCCACGAGCAGGAGCAAAATCAGAACCACAAGAACCCGGTGCGAGGCGATCCATCGGCACCAGCCGGGCGGTCTCCAAGTAATTTCACCTACCAGCGGACGGAGGATATTTTTCAAAACGGCCGGAAGCTTTCCCATGGGGACTATACGGAACCTTTTCCGGATTCATTCAATCCAATTCCATCCCGATTTGGCGGAAATCGAAAAATTCTTCTCTCGCGCCCTGCACCTCTGAATGTCATGGTCAGCAGGACACTATGGCAAAACCAAATTATCAGTTCGAGAAGCGGCGGAAGGAATTGGACAAAAAAGCGAAGAAGGCGGAGAAGCTACGGCTGAAGGCCGAGGCCGCGCGGACGCCTGCGGGCGAGACAGCTGTCCCGGCTGAGCAGGCCTGAAAGCCGCACTATCCCTCAGCAGCCCCGGCTTGACACAAACTTTCCGGGATTGAGTATTCCCTTCGGGTCGAGAGCGGATTTCAGCGTCGCGTGAAGCTCGCGTGTGGAGTGCGACACGGCCTGGTTCCACCAGGGTTTCTTGGCGAGTCCGATCCCGTGCTCACCGGTGATCGATCCGTTCCATGCAAGCACCTGACGGAAGAGTTCGTCGAGTGCGGCGCGGGATTTTTTCTGGACGGCGGGATTTTCGGGATCCGCTACCATGATGTTGGTGTGGATGTTGCCGTCGCCAGCATGGCCGAAGCAGGCGATCGGAAATCCGGTCTTCTTTTGCAGGCGCTCCGCAAACCGCACGAGATCCACCAGCCGCCCGCGCGGGACGACGATATCCTCGTTGAGCTTCTTCAAGCCCGTGGCCTTGAGCGACTGGGAATAGACGCGACGGAGTCCCCAGAGCTTGTCGCAGGCAGCGGGAGTGGTTGCCTTGCTGACGGCGAGCGCCCCGGCGGATCGCAGGATTATTTCAAGCGCTTTAGCTTCACTGCGGACGCTGGCCGTCTGGCCGTCCACTTCCAGGATGACCTGCGCATTGCCCGGCGGAAAATCCGCGCCTGGGCTGTAGGCGCGGGCGGCATCGAGAGTAAAGCGATCCGCGACCTCAACTGCCGCAGGCAGAAACCCTCCGGCAAAGACCGCCTGGATCGCGGCGGCCGCGGCGTCCATCGATGCAAAACCCGCCGATAGCGCCGCGCGCGCAGGCGGGAGCGGGATCAAGCGGAGTGTGGCCTCGGTGACGATCCCCAGAAGCCCTTCCGATCCGGTGAAGAGACCGACCAGATCAAATCCTGTCTTGTTTTTATGCGTCCGTCCCCCACAGCGAACGACCGTTCCATCGGCCAACACGACCTCCAAACCGAGGACATAACTCCGTGTCACGCCATACTTCAAACATCTCGGCCCGCCGGCGTTGGTCGCGATGTTTCCCCCGATGCTGCAATCTTTCAGGCTCGCCGGGTCGGGAGGATAAAGCAGGTTCTTCTTCCTGGCAGCAGCCTGGAGGTCTCCGGTAACGACCCCCGGTTGGACCACTGCCACGAAGTCACCCGGGTGAATTTCGAGGATACGGTTCATCCGGTCGAGGGAAAGCACGATCCCCTTGCGGACCGGCGTGCATCCGCCCACGTAACCGTAGCCGGCACCCCGCGGCGTGACCGGCACGCCCGCCCGGGAAGCCTCACGAAGAACAAACGAAACCTCCGCCGTTGTGGAGGGGAAGACAACGACATCCGGGAGCGTGCGGGCAAACCACTTGTCGCCGGCAAATTCAGGGGCTGGATCGGTCTGCACGGCCGGCTTGCCGAGGCGGGCCTGGAGTTTTTTGAGAAGGGCAGGTGTCATGGCTTGTTTAAAAAATACCTCCAGGCCTCCGCGACGCCATCCGAGGCAGGCAGCGTGGCCACATACCCCCCGGAAGCGCTGACCACGGACTTGACCTGCTCGATCGCGTTGGAGGGGCAACAAGGAAAGGCGGCGTATTTTCCATCGAGCATGGAGAGATCATTGAAGTGGTCGCCGGCCGCAAACACTTCCCCACGGTGGAGGGAGTGCTTTCGGATGAGCTCTCCCAGGGCGGCCCCTTTGTGGTAATCGCGGTGACAAAACCGCATGTAAACCGTGTTCCTTTGAAAGCTGAACTCCGGAAGGTGGTCCGCCTCGCGTCCGATGAATCCCGCCACCTCCTCCATGACATCCTCGCTGGAAGTCACCAAACCGATGAGGTCGCCATTTTCCCTGATGAGCGTGATATCCAGCGAGCGGGAAGCCAACTCGACAATTTTGGAGAGAACCGCTTCCGCACGAGAAAAAAGCTCCTCGTGCCGGTCCCGGCACAGGTCGTTCCACGGGCGGTCCGGCTCCCAGCACCCCTCCCCTGCGCGAAAAAAGATTTCCCTCTCGTTGGTGAGGAGATAGTCCGGCTCAACAGGCGCGGAGAAAATCGCGAGCCCCTGAATCGCGTGCTCCAACCCCCGTCCGGTATTGATCGCCCAAAGGCCGCCGCTTTCGCTGTGGCGCTTCAGCACATCGGCGAATGCCGGCGAGCAGCGACCGTCCGAGGGATGGGCAATCAATGTGCCGTCGAAGTCGGTGCTCAGGAGCCGCAGATAGGACATGGGGTGACAGTAAACACGCCCGGACCAAGACGTGCAATTTATCTGTCGCTCCACGGAAAATTTTTGCAGGATGCCCCCCATGAAATCCGCCTACGAACTGGCCATGAGCCGATTGGAAAAATGCGCCCCCTCCGTGAGCCTCACCGAAAAGCAGAAGAGCGCGATCGCCGAGGTGGACAGCGAGGTCAACGCCAAGCTCGCAGAAAAAAAACTCTTCCTCGAGGGGGAACTCGCCAAGGCCGACCCTGCGGAAAAGGATGAGATCCGCCGCCAGCTTGCCTCCGAGATCCGCCGCCTCGAAGAAAGGCGCGAGCGCGACAAAGAAAAAATCCGCGCAGGGAGTGCCTGACTTCCTTTCCGCTTCGCGGGCTCGATTTTTTCCTGAAATGGCATTGCAAATGTTTTGCGACAGGAATAGCGGAGGACATGCTCAAATTCCTCTGTCTTGCAGTCTTCGCCTTTGACCTTGCTGCAAACGCGTCCCAGCTTGATCTCGCGATCGTGCAATTTCCCGAAATAAAAACCGCCGGCGAGCTGGATGCGGCCTTGGCGAAAGTTGACCTGGCCGAGATCACCAACTCGAACCGCGTCATGACCAAGGAGCCGTATCTCAAAGGGGGCTACGTCGTTTTCGCACAGAGCCTGGCAGCCACGGACCGCTTCTCATCCTCCACCCGGCTCTCGAACAGCCGCGCCGATGTCCGGGGCCAACTCTCCCGAGGAAAAATCACGGTGACTATCACTTTGAGCGAAGGAGTCGCGGCGGGGTTGAGGCGCTATTCCAGCCGCACCTACGAGGCAAACAGCCCGCTCGCCCCCGGACAAACCCGCATCCTCAGCATCCGGCAAATCTCAGGAAAATCGGTGCTGGCCATCCGGGGACAACCCTCGGTGAGTGAAACGAATCTGTGCAGCGTGATCATCGGCCGAATTTCAAAATAGCATCGGCCGGAGCGGATGTGAACAACCTGTGAGTTTCTCTGGATTCTCCAGAGGAAAACGTGGCATTCGCCGACAGTTTCCAGCTCGAATCCCGCTCGGAAACTCAGCACAACAGGGCGTGGAACACGCATAAATCAAGTGTGGAACACACTTTTCCCTCGTGTTTGTGACGATGAGCCCCACGAATATCTGCCTGCTCCGTGGCTTGTAGGATCCCGCGCCTGTGAATAAATCCCGCCCAGGCATGGTCATCTTATCAATGGATGACATGAAAAAGCCGCTCCAGAGCTTGGCTGGAGCGGCTTGAAATCAATTCCCCGGACTGCCGGGAATGCGATGAGTTACTTTTTTGAGACCGCCTTCTTTTTCTTGGACGGGCGGACGATCACGTAGGATCCCTTGGCTCCGGGAACCGCTCCGCTGACGACGATGACGCCCTCTTCGCCGCGCACCTGGAGGACGCGGAGGTTTTGAAGCGTGACGCGCTCGTCGCCCAAGTGGCCGGGCATGCCCATGTTTTTCCAAACACGGCCCGGGGTCGAGCGGTTGCCGATGGCGCCATTCCGGCGGTGCATCGTGGAACCGTGGGTCATCGGC
>JBAXTX010000161.1:0-5292 GCA_037129975.1 Verrucomicrobiia bacterium
GCTTGACACGGGTCGGGTTGGAGGACGGGCGGGCGCATTGGCAGAATCACCCGGAATCCTCCGCGAGATTCTCAGCCTGCGGAAGCGGCCGCATGTTACAATTTCGTCACATGGCCCGCCTGTGCCATCGAATCTTCCTCAAGGGCCGTGAGATTTGCTCTACGGGCGCCGGAGTTTCTGCTAGCCAGAAACCCGTGAAACCAGATCAAAAGCCAGCCCCCGCGGACGGCCTGTCCGGCATGGTGGAACGGGTGACATTTCACAACGGGGAAACCGGGTTCTCGGTTCTGCGGGTGAAGGTCCGCGGGAGGCGGGAGCTGGTGACGGTTGTCGGGAATGTGGCCGGGATCAACGCCGGAGAATGGGTGACGGCTCAGGGCGTCTGGGTCCATGACCGCGACCACGGGCTTCAACTCCAGGCGGAGTTCATCAAGTCCAGCACCCCGACTTCGCGCGAAGGAATCGAAAAATATCTCGGCAGCGGGCTCATCAAAGGGATCGGTCCGGTTTATGCGAAAAAGCTTGTCGAGAAGTTCGGCGAAAATGTCTTCGAGATCATCGACCGATTTTCCGCGAGGCTGGAGGAAGTGCCGGGCATTGGCAGGGAGAGGCGGCTGAAGATCAAGGCGGCGTGGGCGGAGCAGAAAGTGGTCCGCGAGATCATGGTCTTCCTGCATTCCAACGGCGTCAGCACGAGCCGGGCGGTGCGAATCTACAAGACCTACGGCGAGGCCGCGATTGAAACCGTCCGGGCCAACCCATACGCGCTCGCCAAGGACATCCAGGGGATCGGATTTCAGACGGCGGACACGATCGCCCGGAAGCTTGGGATCCCGGCGGATTCGATGATCCGCGCGAAGGCGGGGCTTGTTCACACACTGGCCGAGGCGATGAATGCCGGCCACTGCGCCCTGCCCAAGGAAATGCTCATTGAAAAATCGGTGCTCCTGCTGGGAATTGACGAAGCCGTGATTCGCGGGGCTCTGGATCGGTTGCTGTTGGACGGGGAGGTCGTCCCTGATGAGTCTCTCATCTATCTGCCGGCCCTGCTTGCCGCCGAGTGCGAGATTGCGACCAGGCTCCGCGACCTCGCCGCAAGACCGGCCTCGTATCCGGATATCGTCATCGAAAAAGCCGTGGCATGGGTTCAGGAAAAATCGGGGAAGGAACTTGCCGCGAGCCAGGTGGAAGCCCTCAGGATGGCGGTTGCCTCGCGCGTTCTTGTCATCACCGGCGGCCCCGGCGTCGGCAAAACAACCCTCGTCAACGCCATCCTGCTGGTTCTGCGGGCAAAAAATGTCAGGTGCCTGCTGTGTGCGCCGACCGGGAGGGCGGCGAAGCGGCTTGGTGAGACGACCGGCCTGGAGGCGAAGACCATCCACCGCCTGCTCGAGTTCCTGCCGTCGGGCGGGTTCGCTCGCGATCGGGACCACCCGCTGGACTGCGACCTCCTGGTCGCGGACGAGGCCTCCATGATTGATGTGCCGCTTCTCAGCAAGCTGCTGCGAGCCCTTCCGAAAAATGCGCACCTCCTCCTGGTCGGGGACGTGGATCAACTCCCGAGCGTCGGACCGGGCGCGGCACTCGGCGACATCATCCGCAGCGGCGCCGTGCCGGTCGTGCGGCTCACGGAAATTTTCCGTCAGGCGGCCGGCAGCCGGATCATCACCAACGCCCACAAAATCAACGCCGGAACCATGCCGGATCTCGACGGAGACGCCGCCGCGGACTTTTTTTTCATCGAGCGCGAGGAACCGGAAGCGATCCTGAAAACGATCCTGGATTTGGTGGAATCCCGAATCCCGAAGAAGCTGGCCTGCGATGCCATCCAAGACATCCAGGTCCTCTGCCCGATGAACCGGGGAACGCTCGGCGCCCGGCAGATGAACACGCTTCTGCAGGAAAATCTCAATCCCTGCCGTGCCGACGAACCCGCCGTGGCGTCGTTCGGAACGTCGTTCCGGCTTCGGGACAAAGTCATCCAGACACGGAACAACTACGACAAAAACGTCTTCAATGGCGACATCGGCCGCATCATCAAAATCGCCGAGTCCGAGCGCGAAGCGGTGATCGCTTTCGATGGAAGGGAGGTTGCCTACGATTTCAATGAGTTCGACGAGGTCGCGCTCGCCTACGCGATCACCATCCACAAAAGCCAGGGATCCGAGTTCCCGGCCGTGGTCCTTCCGCTGGCGATGCAGCATTTCCTGCTTCTCCAGCGAAATCTGATCTACACCGGGCTCACCCGGGGGAAGCGGTTCGTCGTGCTCGTCGGCCAGAAAAAAGCCCTCGGAACCGCGATCCGAAACAACCGGGCAACCGAAAGATTTTCCGCATTGTTCCGGCGGCTGAGGGCCGACCCGGTCACAGGCAGCTCCTGAGATCATCTCCCGGAAATAAAGAGAGGAAGGCAATCGGAGCAAAACAGCCCCGCTGTGTCGGGGCGTTCTCCCGGCGCGGCGGCACAGCGCCGCGGCTACAGTAAAACGGAAAATGCCCTAAACGGGCGGGACGCCCGTTCTCCCTGGTCGCTGGGAAGTTTCAGTTTTTCCGAGAGTTGGCATGAGATCGCGGGCGATCGGCACGGCCTGCTTCTCTTTCTCCTTGCAGCAGCACGGGTCCGGCGTCTTCTCGGGAGCGGCCTCCTCCATGCACTTCTCGCAATCTTCTTCGTCAGGACGAACGCAGTTGCAGGGTCGGAGAAAATCATTCATGACAGAAATTATCCTATCATTTCTTGCCTCCTCACGCAACCTTGGGTTTTCTTTCCGGTGAGATGAACACGCGCCTCCTGATTGCACTCATCGCCTTCGCTCCGCTGCTCCGCGCGGAATCCCTGCTCAACGATCTGGACAAGGCGCAGCTCTATCAGGTGACGCGCGGCACACAGGTGGTGACGATGGAGTCTGTCGAGGGAAAACCGTGGCCCAGAGTCAAACTCTACCAAAGAGTCCGCGCCACGCCCGAGGAAGTCGCCGCCGTCTTTTTCGACTACCGGAACGCCAAGGGATACATCCCGAAAGTTTTCAAATCGGACATCTCCCGCCACATCTCCCCATGTGTGCTCGAGGTGGATTACGGGATTGATGTCCCGCTTTATCTGCCCGATGAATTTTATACCGTCAGGAATTCGCTGACAGCCGGCGAGGACGGCAGCTACTGCGTGACATGGATTCTGCTCCGCGCGCTTCAGACAAAAGCCAGCGAGGGAAACCTGCGGATCGAGTGCTTCCATGACGGATCGGTCCTTTGCTACACGAACTTTGTGACGCCCAGCTCCGCCATGGCCGGGCTTCTGAAATTGTTCGCGATCGAACAAATGCGCAACACCGTCCAAGCCATCGTCCACCAGGTGGAAAAGCTGAAAAGGGAAAATCCCGAGGCGTTGAAACAGGAAGTCCTCGATCTGCAGGAAGCGCTCCGGAAAGAAACCCAGCGGTAATTTTCCGCCTCACGGGGATCTGCGGAATTTCACAAAAAGAAATTGACCGATCAATATGTTGTGGTGGATTGTCGGATCGTGCCTCCGTTGGCACAAAATATGCGATGCCCGAAGTGCGGCTCATTGGAAGATAAAGTCATTGATTCCCGCCTCTCGAAAGACGGGGGGAGCATTCGCCGACGGCGCGAGTGCCTGGGTTGCGAGACCCGATTCACCACTTACGAGCAACTCGAGCGCATCGAGATGCGGGCGATCAAGCGCGACGGACGCCATGAGACCTTCGACCGCCACAAGCTGCTGGGCAGCATTGCCAAGGCCTGCGAGAAACGGCCCATCGGGCTTGAGGAAATGGAGGCGGCCGTCGAGCAGATCATCCTGGATCTCGAAGCCGCGCAGGAACGCGAGGTGTCCACACGGATCATCGGCGCCAAGGTCATGGAAAAACTCCACGGGCTCGACCCGGTCGCCTATGTCCGCTTTGCCTCGGTTTACCGGCAGTTTCAGGAAATCGGCGACTTTATCGAGGAGATCCAATCGTTCGAAAAACGCGGCGGACGGACTCCCACGCAACCGGAGCTCTTTTTCAAGGCATGATTGCGCTTCGTGACGGACTGCCGCTGGTGCGATTCCACGACGGGAGCGTGATCAACTTCGAGCGCCGCTGGCTTGTCTCCGCGCTCATCCGCGCCGCCGAGGCCGCCGGCTACAAAAAATGGTGGCTGGCCGACCATGTCACCGAGAGTGTGACCAGCTACCTGGAGCAGGATTTCAACGAGCAGGTGGTCACGATTCCCCGGATCGAAAAAGCCGTTCAGTCGGTGCTTCAAGTGATCGGCTACTCGGATGTCGCGCAGCATTTCCGCACCATGCCGCCCCCCGTGCGGATCTCGCTTGAGGAAATCGCGCGCGATGCCGGCGAGGGATACGAGCTGCTTTTTTTCGAACTCCTGCGGGAGCGTTTGCGCAGCCTGATCGGCTCGGAGACCGAGCAGGTCGAGCTCTGCGACCTCCACCGGTGCGTCAAGCGCCTCCGCTCGGCCAAAAACTGGCGGCGCGACTGCTCCGGCCTCCAGGGGGAGATTGTCTCCTTCATCCGCGGAGAACTCCGCCACCGCGCCAATGACCTCCACCTCCAGCTCACATGACCGTCTTTGAAAAAATTGCCGCGCGGGAAATTCCGGCGGACATCGTCTTCGAGGACGATCTCTGCTTCGCGTTCCGCGACATTGCCGCGAAGGCGCCGGTGCATATCCTTGTTGTTCCGAGACGTGTGATCCCGCGCGTCGCGGAAGCCGATGACGCCGGCCTTCTCGGACACCTTCTGTTGACCGCCGCCCGCATCGCGAAATCCGAAGGCATCACCGGATTCCGCCTCGTCATCAACAACGGTCCCGACGGAGGGGAAACCGTCCCGCATCTCCATGTCCACCTGCTCGGCGGGCGTCCTCTCGGCTGGCCGCCCGGATAACGAAAGGCGATCCATCGCCCGCCGCGGATGTGGCGGGTGAGAGCCCGTGCACGCCCGACGTTTAAAGTTGAATCCCGGCCCCGCCCGGCGTTTTCTCGTTCCCGATGACGACCCTGCGCGCCCGCCTGCTCTACCCGGTGACCTCTCCCCCCCTGGAGGACGGGATGGTCCGCGTCGAGGCGGGGATGATCCGTTCGTGGGGGCGCTGGGACGGGAGCAAGGCCGAGGATTTGGGGGACGTCGTGCTGATGCCCGGACTGATCAACGCGCACTGCCACCTCGACTATTCGGTGATGCGGGGGGCGATTCTGCCGAACGTGAGTTTCTCGCAGTGGATCCGGAGGCTCAATGATCTGAAGCGGACGCTGAGCAACGACGATTA
>JBAXTX010000162.1:0-5252 GCA_037129975.1 Verrucomicrobiia bacterium
CCAGAACCGGCTCGAGGGTTTCCAAAACTTCCTGCACGGCCTGCAGAAATTCGGGCTCGCCGGCATTCCGGCTGCGGACTTGATCAAGAACTTTGGCGCATTGAGGGGAGATATTTTGCATAAGAACCAAAGGGGCTACACGTTTATAAATTGGGGCGCAATTAGTTTTTCTAATTTATCGCACAGGCGGCGTCCGACCGATGCCTTTTCTTCGGCACGAATTCTGCTCATAAATTTATTGTGTCCCCCGGCATCGGGCGGATAAAAGATTCGGTCCGCCACGGGGGGTCAGCAAAATCTCCGGGGAGACCAAACGCCTTCGCAAACGCAAAAACAAGCATGCAGACCAAACCGACCAGCCTGACCGGCCCGCCACCCAAGCAAGGGCTCTACGACCCGGCCTTCGAGCACGATGCCTGCGGGGTCGGGTTTCTTGTCAATGTCCGGGGAGAAAAATCGCATGCGATCGTGTGCGACGCGCTGACGATCCTGCGCAACCTCGACCACCGGGGCGCGGTCGGCAGCGAGCCCAACACCGGCGACGGCGCCGGGATCCTGATCCAAATCCCCGACAAGTTCCTGCGGCGGGTCTGCGGAGAGTCGGGGATCCGGCTTCCGGAGTTTGGAAATTACGGCGTCGGCGTCGTCTTCACTTCCCGGGATCCGGCGGAGGCCGCCGCGGCGCAGGCGACATTCGAAAAGCTGGCGGCCGGCCAGGGGCTCGCCGTGCTCGGATGGCGCGAGCTCCCGACCGACAACGCCTCGCTGGGACCGACCGCCTGCGCCAGCGAACCCCGCATCCGGCAGGTCTTCATCGAACGCAAACCGGGCTGCACGGACGTCATGGATTTCGAGCGCCAGCTCTACATCGTCCGCAAACGCGCGTGCAATGCCATCCGCACCGGGGGCATCGACCCGGTCTGGTTCGTGGCCAGCCTCTCGAGCCGGACGATTGTTTATAAGGGCATGCTCATGCCCGAGCAGGTCGACGCGTATTTCCCCGACCTGAAGGATCCGGATCTGGAATCCGCTCTGGCACTCGTCCACTCGCGGTTCTCGACAAACACGTTCCCGAGCTGGGACCGCTCGCATCCATACCGCTACATCGCCCACAACGGCGAGATCAACACCCTGCGCGGAAATATCAACTGGATGCACGCCCGCCAGTCGCGGCTCTCCAGCGGGCTTTTTGGCGACGACCTCGCCGACACGTTTCCGGTCATCGCCGCCGACGGCTCGGACTCCGCGATGTTTGACAACTGCCTCGAGCTGCTCGCGCTTTCCGGGCGCTCGCTTCCGCATGCGATCATGATGATGATCCCGGAGCCTTGGGAGCTTCATGAGACGATGCCCGACGACAAGCGGGCGTTCTATGAATTTCATTCGTGCCTGATGGAGCCGTGGGACGGCCCGGCCTCGATCGCCTTCACCGACGGCACGGTCATCGGGGCGATCCTCGACCGGAACGGCCTGCGTCCGTCCCGCTACTGGGTGACGAAGGACGGCCTCGTGATCATGGCCTCCGAGGCCGGGGTGCTCCCGATCGCTCCCGATCGCGTTCTGGAAAAAGGCCGGCTCCAGCCCGGGCGCATGTTCCTGGTGGACACCAGCAAGGGGCGGATCGTGGACGACGAGGAAATCAAGGCGGGCATCGTCGGCCAGCATCCCTACCGGGAATGGCTCGACGCCAATCACGTCCTGCTTTCGGATCTGCCGCAGCCCCCGCACGAATATCTGCCCGAGCACGAGACGATCCTCCAGCGCCAGCAGGCGTTCGGATACACGTTTGAAGACCAGCGGGTGATCCTCGGCCCGATGGCCCGCGACGGCGTGCAGCCGCTCGGCTCGATGGGCGCCGACACGCCGCTCGCCGTGCTCTCCGACCGCCCGGTCCTTCTCTACAACTACTTCAAGCAGCTCTTCGCCCAGGTGACCAATCCCCCGATCGATCCGATCCGCGAGGAAATCGTCACCGCGACCGTGACGAGGCTCGGCTCGGAGGGCAACCTCCTCGAGCCGAAGCCCAAGAGCTGCCGGGTCATCATGCTCGACGGGCCGATCCTCAACAACGCGGAGCTCGAGCAGATCCGCCACGTCGAACGCGAGGGGTTCCGCCCGATCACTCTCCCGATCATTTTCCCCGCATCCGAGGGAGCGGACGGACTGGCCCTCGCAATGGACAAGCTCTGCGCGGCGGCGGATGTCGCCATCGTCAACGGGAAAAACATCCTCATCCTCAGCGACCGCGGGGTCGATGAGAAGCACGCCGCGATCCCGGCTCTCCTCGCGGTCGCCGGTCTCCACCACCACCTGATCCGGTGCGGCACGCGCACGAAGGCCAGCCTGATTCTCGAATCCGGAGAGCCCCGCGAAGTCCACCACTTCGCGCTCCTCATCGGCTACGGCGTCAGCGCCATCAATCCCTATCTCGCGTTCGAATCCCTCGACGACATGATCCGCCAGGGGATGCTGCCCGGCATCGACCACAAGACCGCCGTCAAAAATTTTGTCAAAGCCGCCGTGAAGGGCGTGGTGAAGACGATGGCGAAGATGGGGATCTCGACGATCCAGAGCTACCGCGGCGCGCAGATCTTCGAGGCGGTCGGCCTCCACCACACGCTGATCGACAAATATTTTTGTTGGACGCCCTCGCGGGTCGAGGGGGCCGGCCTGCATGAGATCGGGATCGAGCTCATGCGCCGCCACCTGCGGGCCTTCCCCGCGGGCGGCGCCGTCGATTCCACGCTCGATGCGGGCGGAGAATACCAGTGGCGGAAGGACGGCGAGGAGCACCTCTTCAACCCGGAGACGATCCACTCGCTGCAAAAGGCGGTCCGCACCGGAGACTCCGCAGCATATCATAAATATGCCTCGCTCGTGAACGACCAAGACCGGAAGCATTTCACGCTCCGCGGTCTCCTCGAGTTCCGCAAAGGGTGGCCGGTTCCGATCGAGGAGGTCGAGCCGGTCGAGGCGATCCTTCACCGGTTCAAGACCGGCGCCATGAGCTACGGTTCAATCTCGAAGGAAGCCCACGAGGCGCTCGCGATCGCCATGAACCGCATCGGCGGAAAATCCAACACCGGCGAGGGCGGCGAGGATTCCGAACGCTACACCTGGACGAACGAGGCCGGGGATTCCAAAAACTCCGCGATCAAGCAGGTCGCCTCGGGCCGGTTCGGCGTCACCTCGCACTACCTCACGAACGCCCGCGAGATCCAGATCAAGATGTCCCAGGGCGCGAAGCCGGGCGAGGGCGGCGAACTGCCCGGAAAAAAAGTTTATCCCTGGATCGCAAAAACCCGCGGCACCACGCCGGGCGTCGGCCTCATCTCCCCTCCCCCGCACCACGATATCTACTCGATCGAGGATCTCGCCGAGCTCATCCACGACCTGAAAAACGCGAACCGCCGCGCCCGCATCTCGGTGAAGCTCGTCTCGGAAATCGGCGTCGGCACGGTCGCCGCGGGCGTCGCCAAGGCGCACGCGGACGTCGTGCTGATCAGCGGGTTCGACGGCGGCACCGGCGCCTCGCCGCTCTCAAGCATCAAGCACGCCGGGCTGCCGTGGGAGCTCGGCCTCGCCGAAACCCACCAGACGCTCGTCCTCAACAACCTCCGCAGCCGGATCGCCGTCGAGACCGACGGACAGCTCAAAACCGGGCGCGACGTCGCGATCGCCGCACTCCTCGGCGCCGAGGAGTTCGGTTTCGCCACCGCCCCGCTCGTCACCCTCGGCTGCATCATGATGCGGGTCTGCCACCAGAATACCTGCCCGGTCGGCGTCGCAACACAGGATCCGGAGCTCCGGAAAAATTTCACCGGCGACCCCGCGCACACGGTCGCCTTCATGCGCTTCGTCGCGCAGGAGATGCGGGAGATCATGGCCGAGCTCGGCTTCCGCACGGTCGGGGAGATGATCGGCCGCACGGACAAGCTCGAGCCGCGCCAGGCGGTGGACCACTGGAAGGCCAAAGGCATCGACCTCTCGCCGATCCTTTACCAGCCGCCGGTCGGCCCCGAGGTCGGACGCTTCTGCCAGGTGGAGCAGGATCACGGGCTCGACAAATCGCTCGACATGACGGTCCTCCTCGACCTTTGCAAACCCGCCATCGAACGCGGAGAAAAAGTCCGCGCCACCGTGCCGGTCAGAAATGTCAACCGCGTCGTGGGCACGATCGTCGGCAACGAGGTCACCCGCAAATACGGCGAGGCGGGACTGCCCGATGAAACCATCCGCCTCCACTTCCAAGGCAGCTCGGGCCAGAGCTTCGGGGCATTTGTTCCTTCGGGAATGACCCTCGAGCTCGAGGGCGACACGAACGATTACCTCGGCAAGGGGCTCAGCGGCGGACGGATCATCCTTTATCCGCCGGCCGGCTCGACGTTCCGGGCGGAGGACAACATCATCGCGGGCAA
Source organism: Verrucomicrobiia bacterium (assembly GCA_037129975.1). GTDB lineage: Bacteria > Verrucomicrobiota > Verrucomicrobiia > Chthoniobacterales > Terrimicrobiaceae > QYQL01. The sequence goes on from JBAXTX010000162.1 coordinate 4,419, forward strand.
CGTCGCGCTCTACGGCGCAACCAAGGGCGAAGCCTTTATCCGCGGCATGGCGGGCGAGCGCTTCGGCGTCCGCAACTCCGGCGTCCATGCCGTCGTCGAAGCGATCGGCGATCACGGATGCGAATACATGACCGGCGGACGCGTCGTCGTTCTCGGAGCGACCGGTCGGAATTTCGCGGCGGGCATGTCCGGCGGAGTCGCCTATATTCTGGATGATGCCGGCGACTTCGGCGAAAAACGCTGCAACATGGCGATGGTCGGCCTCGAAAAAATCGCGGCGCCGGCCGAGGCGGAGGATCTCCGCGCGTTCATCGGACGCCACGCGGAGCTCACCGGAAGCCCGCGCGCCCGCGCTGTCCTCGCCGACTGGGACGCCTCGCTTGCGAAGTTCGTCAAGGTGATGCCGAAGGATTACAAGCGCGTCCTCGAGGCCATCGCCCGGGCGGAGGCGGACGGGCTCACCGGCGAGGAGGCCGTCAACGCGGCCTTTGAAGCCAATTCGCGAGACACGTCGCGTGTGGGAGGAAACTGATTATGGGAAAACCGACCGGATTCATCGAATACCTTCGCGAGGTTCCGTCCGATGCGCCGCCCACCGCGCGCGTCGCGAACTGGAACGAGTTCCACCTGCACATGCCGGAGGAAAACCTCCGCACCCAGGGCGCCCGCTGCATGGATTGCGGGATCCCGTTCTGTCATACCGGCAGGCTCCTCAGCGGGATGGCCAGCGGATGCCCGGTCAACAATCTCATTCCCGAGTGGAACGACCTCGTTTATCGCGGCCTCTGGCGCGAGGCGCTCGACCGGCTCCACAAGACAAACAACTTCCCGGAA
>JBAXTX010000163.1:0-4997 GCA_037129975.1 Verrucomicrobiia bacterium
ATTGGCGTCACCGCCGTCGTATCCCCCTATTGGGCCGGCGACAAGGACGGGTCGTCAGTCCTCCTCGGCCCGGTTCGTAACAATTGGCAGTATCCCTATGCGAGCATGGCAAAGTCCGGTTGCACTCTGGCGTTCAACTCCGACTGGCCGATTGACACGGCAACCCCGCTCGCCACGATGCCGGTCGCTATCCGGCGCGTCGATGCGGGCAAGCCACTCGCAGACGCGCTCGTTCCCAGCGAAGCCCTGACCCAGATGCAGGCGCTCCTCGGATACACGAAGGGATCGGCGTATGCGGTATTCGAAGAGCCGCGCCTGGGCATGCTCAAGAAGGGGATGCGCGGAGACATCGTGGTTCTTGGAAAGAACCCGCTCGCGACACCGGCGGAAGACTGGCCGGGAATCCCGTTGCTCAGCACATGGTGCGCAGGAATCCGCACATATTCCGTCCCGAAGAACACAAGCCAATTGTAAAGGAAATCAGAAAGATTCGAAATGCTTCCGGCGACAGCCGGATCTTGAGATTGGTCTTCGCTCAGGTCCGCGGCACTCAACCGCACGAAGCCCATTAAATGCGAACCCAACCTTTGCAGCACCATGTTTGCCGCCGCAGCATGAACCAATCTCGAGGCAATCGGCGTCCCGCCGCTTGATTTCCGCTTCTGCGGTTTTTCATCGTAATGATTGTGGTGTCGGGGAACAAAATGGGGTGGCGATGGGGGGAAAAACAGGCATGATTGCCGCATGCAATTGGATTTTGATTTGCGCGGCGGCCCACGAGTGGCTGACGCGCAGCCGCCTGCGGTCGGACCGGTTGTGTTGAGCGTGGGGGCGCTGACGCGGAAGGTCCGGGAACTGATCGAGTCCGGGGTGGGGGAGGTCTGGGTCGAAGGCGAGGTCTCGAACCTGCGCCGCCAGGCGTCCGGTCATGTGTATTTCACGCTCAAAGATGCGACGTCACAAGTGGCATGCGTGCTTTTTGCCGGGCAGGCGGCGCAGTTGCGCGGGATGAAATTTGCGGATGGCGCGCAGATCCAGGTGTTCGGGCAGGTCACGGTGTACGAGGCGCGCGGCAACTACCAGATCATCGTGCGGCAGGTTCAGGAGCGCGGGGCGGGCGCGCTGCAGGCAAAGTTCGAGGAATTGAAGCGCCGCCTCGCCGATGAGGGAATTTTCCGTCCCGAACGCAAGCGTCCGCTCCCGCGGTTTCCGGGAAGGATCGGCGTCGTGACGTCGCCGACCGGCGCCGCAATCCGCGATTTTTTGAATGTGCTTCACCGGCGGCAGAAGGGAATCGGCGTGGTGATCTTTCCCGTGAGGGTGCAGGGAAAAGGCGCGGCGGCGGAGATTGCGGAGGCAATCCGGCTGCTGGGAAATCCCGCGGAGCTCGGGATGGAGCCGGTGGATGTGATCGTGGTGACCCGCGGCGGCGGCAGCCTCGAGGACTTGTGGGAGTTCAACGAGGAGGCGGTGGCCCGGGCGATTGCGGCGAGCCCGGTGCCGGTCGTGAGCGCGGTCGGGCACGAGATTGATTTCACGATTTCGGACTTTGCGGCCGATGTCCGGGCCCCGACCCCGAGTGCGGCCGCCGAGATTTTGAGCGCGGATGCCGGCGAGTTGCTGGAGCATTTGGGCCATTTCTCCTCGAGGTTGAGGCACTCGGTCGCCTCGCGGCTGGATGCGGCCCGCGCGCAGGTCGTGGGATTCCGGCGCACCGCGCTGTTTTCCGAACCCCGTCGGATCCTGCAGCAGAGCCGGCAGGATGTGGACCGTCTGTCGGATGACATCCATCGCGGGGCAGGGGACTGGGTGCGGGCGCGGAGGCTTCATGTCGAACGATCCGCCGGGACCCTTTCTTCGCACAGTCCAACGAAACAAATTTCCCTGGCCCTGGCGGGCCTTGTTCAGTTCCAAACCGCGATGCGCCAGTGCTCGGAGAACCGCCTTGCCAACGCGCGTTCCGGGATCGGCAGGCATTCCGCCGTGCTCGCCGCGCTGAGTCCGTCAGCCGCTCTGGCACGCGGTTACACGATGACCCATGCCGCCGACGGAACCCTGCTCCGCTCGGCGAACGTGGTGGCCTCCGGACAGACGATCACCACGAAATTCGCCGATGGCACCGTGTGTTCGGTCGTGGACTAAACGGCCTCCGTGCCGTCCGCCTTTTTGATCGGCGGAAACAAGTCGGCGCTGACGGAGCAGCGCCCTCCAGCGCGGGATGGTGCAACGCAACGTTGCGGAGATTTTCTACAGGTTTCCCCCATCATCAATTGCAAGATTGCTTTTGTTGCGTTCCCGCGTCCGCCACGCGATTCTGACGTCGTTATGAAAACACCAACTAACAAACTGTCGGTTCAATCAGCTTTCAGCTTGGTTGAATTACTCGTTGTCATTGCAGTCATCGCGGTCATCGCGGCGATCGCAATTCCCAACATCTCTGGCATCCTGGGCAACGCCAAAGAAACTGCAGCCCGCAGAAACGCCCAAAGCATTGCTTCGATTTCCTCCGCAGCCATCGCTGCCGGGGCAACGAACCTTGGCGCTGACGTGACGGCTGTGGTGACAACACTTCAGGCCGGGGTGTCGACAACCAACGGCGGCAAGGTATTCGGTCCATTTGTTGTGAGCGGTCTGCCGAGTCTTACCGGTGTCGCCAGCAACGAAAGCTACGAGTCCTATCTGACCTACACCAATGGCGGAGTTATCTACCACCAATAACAACAGTTCTGGAAACAGAGAAATTCCTTGTAACAATGGAAATTGCAAAGGCTCCGTGAGGAGCCTTTGCCTTTTCTGCGGTCGAGGCATACATGGAAAGATGTTCTCTGATGTGGCAAGCCCCTTCGTGCCCCTGCGCAGCCATCGGCTGGAAGCCGATGCCACGTAGCATGGGCATCCCGCCCATGTTTCCAATCAACCCATCGGCTGGAAGCCGATGCCGCAATATACCATTCGATTGGATCCTTGCCCGTCTATGAAAAGAACACACGCATTTTCCTGGGTCGAGGTCTTGGTTGCGATCGCGGTTTTATGGGTTGTCGCGGTGATCACGATTCCCAACCTTCCTGTTCTGATCGATGCAAACCGGATGGCGAGGAGCCAGCGTGCGGCGATGTCCCTTTCCAGCCTGGCACTGGCCGCGAAGAACAGCGGACATCCCGGCTGGCGCAACAGGTCGGATGCGGTCCGCGACCTGATCAACGGCGTGGCGGTCACAAATCCCGCCGACCCGAGGATCGCGATTCGCTTTCAAAGCAAAATCTTCACCTCGTATGAACTCGCCTCGGCAATGGCCTTCCTCACCTCCGATGGGACGACATTGCTCTACGTCCCCACCGGCGGTCAGTCGACGAATCTTTGACCGCGCTTAGCGCGGGATTTTGGATTTTGAATTCTGAATTTTGGATTGGGCCGCGTCCGGCCATTGGAGGGCGCTGCTCCGTCAGTGCCGACTTGTAAGAGCCTTCAGTGCGCTTGAAACAGGACTTTTGCGGCGGCGAGAAGAACGGCGATTTGCCCGATCCAGAAAAGGAACATCCACTTGATGATTTCTGTTTTCAGTTCCGCGCCGTCCTGCTTTGTCATCAGGCGTTTCGTTAGGTCGTCTTCCTGTTCCTTGAATGCAACTTCGAGGGATTCCGCGATGGCACGGGCCTTGGGAGGCTCGATTTGCGCGGCCTCAAGGATGCTGAGAATCCTTGTCGTGCGCACATTCAGATTATCCTCGCGAGTGCAGGAAGCGTCAACTGAAAAGCGGGACACTTTGGGATCCTCCGTGGAGCACGCGGAAGAAATTTCCTCCGTTCTCTGTTCTCCGTGGTTAAAAACGCTTTTCGGGTTCAAAGGCTCTCGCGGCGCAGTTCGAGAACACGTCGGATCGTGTCCTCGATCAGATTGTTCGGGCAGCTCGCTCCCGCGGTGATACCAATCGTGAGGCTCCCTCCGGTTGGAAGCCAGGAGGTGGAGAGGATTTCCGTTTTCTTCTTCAGGTCGTAATGCAGGATTTCATCCGCCGAGCGGAGGCCATCCGAATTCCGGATGAACCATGTCGGTTGGGTCTGCGCGCCGATTTCCACCAAGTGGGTCGTGTTGGAACTGTTGTAGCCGCCGATGACGATGAGCAGGTCCGGTGATTCGGCGAGAAGTTGAACCAGTGCGTCCTGCCGCTCCTGAGTGGCTCCGCAGATGGTATCGAAGTAGCGGAAATTTGCCGTGTTTCCTCCGTCGCGGCGCGCGATCGCCTCGCGGATCAGGTTCTGGATCGTCTGCGTTTCACTGAGGAGCATGGTTGTCTGGTTGGCAACACCCACGCGCCGGAGATGGACATCCGGATCGAAGCCGGTGCTGGTGGCGCCTGCAAACGCCGCGGTGAAACGGGCGGCATCCCCGCCGTGCTCGATGAAATCACAGACACGGCGGGCTTGATCGGGATCCAGAACAATCAGGTAGTGTCCGCTGCCGTCGGGCCCGAGCGCGCGGGAGGCGGTCGCACGCGTTTCTTCATGCGCGGCTTTTCCGTGGATGAGCGACGTGACCTGCTCGGCGGCATTTTGGCGCACACGTTTCCAAACGCTCATGACGTCGCCGCATGTGGTGTCCACGATTTGGCATCCGAGGGATTTCACCGCATGGAGGGTGGCGGTTTCGGCTCCGAATGCCGGAACGATCACCACGTCGGCAGGGTCGAGGGATGCCAGATCCGCGGCGGTCGGCCTGGCAGTCAGGTGACGGATTCCGAGCGCGGCCATCTGCGCGTTGACATCCGGGTTGTGGATGATCTCGCCGAGGAGAAAAATCCTCCGGTCCGAGAAGACCTTGGCCGCGGCATAAGCGAGGTCGATCGCGCGTTCGACCCCGTAGCAAAATCCGAATTGTTTTGCGAGGCGGATCGTCGTCCGTCCGGCCTGAAAAACTCCGCCTTGGGCACGGATGGTTTCGACGAGTGCGCTGCGGAAGTGGCTTTCCACCCGGGCCTGCACATGAGACAGAACCTCCGG
>JBAXTX010000164.1:0-4915 GCA_037129975.1 Verrucomicrobiia bacterium
TAACGGGCGTCTTTTTTAACTTCTTTGTGGATGACTCGGCGTCTGCGGGACATAGATTAAATTCGGATTGCGGAATGATTTGAAACGGACGTTACTTTTTCTTGGCTTTGGGTGCTCCCTTGGCTGCTCCTTTGGCTCCCTTGGCGTCTTCCTGTCCGGCCTTCGGACGTTTGGCGCCGTATTTGGAGCGGCTGCGACGGCGTCCGTCCACCCCGAGGCTGTCGAGAGTTCCCCGGACGATGTGATATCGCACGCCGGGGAGATCTTTGACACGACCGCCACGGACGAGGACGATCGAGTGTTCCTGAAGATTGTGCCCCTCGCCCGGGATATACGCGATCACTTCCTGGCCGTTGGTGAGACGCACTTTGGCGACTTTGCGAAGCGCGGAGTTCGGCTTCTTCGGCGTGCGGGTCATCACCTGCACACAAACGCCGCGGCGCTGCGGGCAGTTCACCAGAGCGGGCGATTTTGATTTAACCGTGATCTTGCGGCGTCCTTTGCGGACGAGTTGGTTGATTGTGGGCATGGAATAATTCTTTTTGTCAATCCGCCGGATTCTCTGAGGCAACGAAACTCACACCATGGTGCGGATTCGGAATGCCCCGACGTCATGCGGGAGGGGAATAACTACTGGACCCGCATGAAGGCGCAAGACAAAAATCGCAAAACTTTCCCGCCGCGTTATTCGTGGGAAACCCTTTGTTTGCCGCTGGCCGGCCTGTAGTTGGTATCCAGCAATTCGGTGAAGCCCTCGAAATTCGCCGGCTTGAGCTGGTAGCTCCGTGCCCCGAGGCTGTAGGCGGCGGCCAGGTCCGAGTCGGTGGCGGACGTCGTCAACACGACCGTGGGAATCGTCTCCAAGTCCCGGCTCGACTTGATCTGTCGCAGCACTTCAAGGCCATCCACCTTGGGCAGGCGCAGATCCAGAAGGATGAGCTCGGGCCGGGGGCTGCACACGGGATCGGCATAGCCTTCTTGCCGGAGCAAATAGTCCAGAGCCATCTGGCCGTCCCCGACATGGATGAGCCGGTGGGCGACGGGGAAGGCCGAAAGGTTCCGCCGAACGATTTCGGCGTGAGCTGGTTCGTCTTCCACGAGCAGAATGGTGATGGGGGGTCCGTTGAGGATGGAATTTTCTTTATTCATGAGAGTTGGTTTCGTTCGACTTGAGTTGGGTTTTTGCCAGGGTGAAACGGAAGGTGGCTCCCCGGCCCACACCATCCGATTGCACCCAGATTTTTCCGCCATGAACTTCGACGATGCGCCGCACCATGGCCAGCCCCATTCCTGAGCCGGGCGAGTGCGGGTCGAGCTTTTCAAACAAGCCGAAGAGTTTGGCGCGATGCCGCGTGTCGATCCCCTTGCCATTGTCGCGGACGAAGAGGACGAGCTCGCATCCCTCTGTCTCGACTCCGATTTCGACCCGCGGGGCCGGTTGGTCGCCGAGGAATTTCACGGCGTTATCCAGCAGGTTCTCAAAGATTGCCACCAGGCGCGGGCGGTCCCCGGTGAGCCAGACCGGCTCCTGGGTGACCTCCACCCGGACCCCTCGCCCGGCAATTTGCCCGGCCACCAATTCCAGCGCCTCCTGCACAATGCCCTGCAGCGGTGCGTTCACGGGAGAATTCATCTTGTGGCCGATGCGGGCAAGATCCAGCACCTCGTCCAACAGGCATCCCATTTTGTCCGCCGCGCCGTGGATATAGGCCAGATCCCTGTCCGCTGCATCCATCTTTTGGGCCCGAACATCCTCTTCCAGGTAGCCGAGAAATGTCTTGATCGTCACGAGCGGACTTTTCAGATCGTGCGAGACGGTGAAGGTGAACCGCTCCATCTCGGCGATCTTTTCCTGCAGGGCTTTCTCGGTCCGCTTGCGCTCGGTGATGTCTTCTTTGACCGCCAGAAAATGGGCGATCTCGCCCGCTGCGTTCCGGATCGGAGAAATCGAGGAGCTTTCCCAATAGACTTCACCGCTTTTTTTCCTGTTGTGAAATTCTCCGCGCCATTCGTTCCCGGCAAGGAGGGTTGTCCACATTTCCCTGTAATCCTCAGGCTCCTTGTCGCCGGACTTCAAGATGCGGGGATTCCGGCCCATGACTTCCTCCCGGGTGAATCCCGTGACAGCGCAGAACTTGGGATTCACGTATTCGATCTCCCCGTCACGATTGGTGATGATGATCAGGGCGGGACTTTGTTCGACAGCCTGGGACAACTGAAGGATCTTTTCTTCATGCCGCTTGAGCGCGGTGATATCGCTCAGAACAAGGCGGCAGACGGGCGCCCCCTCTTCGTCACGGGCGGCATTGCCATCCAAATGCGCCCAGAATGTCGTGCCGTCGGGCTTCACCATCCGCAACTCGCACGTCTGCGCCACACCGGTTTCAAAGAGCTGTTTGCGGTGCAGGTAGTAGATGTCGTGATCTTCCCTGAGGATGAAGCCGGAGATCGGCTTCGTGACCAGCGCGGTCCGGGCGACGCCGAGCAGGATGGCGGCGGTGAGGTTGGACTCGAGGATCAGCCCCTGCTCGTCGAGGGTGCAATAGCCGACCGGCGCCATGTCGTAGAGATCGAAATAGCGGGCGCGCACGATATCCAGCTCCGCCTGCGTCCGGCGCAGTTCCTCGTTCTGCATCTCCAGTTGGATCTGATGCACGCGCAGTTCGTGCAGCGTCCGCCGCGTGGCTTCCGGGGGCATCACCTGCTCCGGTACTTGGGTGGCATTTTCCTGGAAAACGCCCTCGGCCAGCTCGCGGAGAGTCGGCTCCTTGGGAGTCGCGCACTCAACATTCCGGGGATTCTTTTTCATGGCGTGTTCTGGGGTATGGAGCTGGGCGGCTGTTCGATCGGGTTTCACCGGCCAACTTTCTGAAAGTTTTTCTTCAAATCCCTTTGTAGTGCAGGCTCAGAACCCGGAGGCTCTCCGAGCCTTTCTCGGCGGTATAGAGGAAAAGCTGAAGCGACGTGGAGGCCTGCACCCATTGGTAGCCGATGAGCGTCTGCAGGATTTCCCCCTCGCGGGTCTTCTGGCGGGCGATCACCCGGCCCATCCCGTATTTGGTTTCGATATTCCGGCGGGTCTGGTCGAAGAACTGGGCGATCTGGACGGAATCCCACGAGCGGTCTCCGTAGTGGAGCTCGATCTCACTGAGGGAATCCGAGTCGAAGTAAAATAGCGCGCGCTGGAGCAACTTTTGCGGGATGCCCTCGACGACGAGGACGTTCCGTTTCTCGATCATCTTCCTCTCGACGACCCGGGCCTGCACTTTGGTGAGGCTTTCCTCCAGCCGCTGCGCCGACTCCCCCCACTGGAAGTTGAACGGAACCCGGATCTCCTGCTCCGCCGCCAGGGAGACGCCCAAAACGGCGGAGAAAAAAAACGTGACCACCAGGGAACGGAAGCTTCGCATCAGATGGGACTTTCAAAAAAACCGGGCGCGCCGTCAATCACGGGAAAAAAATCATTTGCAAAATTTGAGAAACCGGTCAATAAGCGCAATGAGCAGATGTGGTCGTGATTTGGTGAACGCCGTGCGGAAGATTCCGGCGGCGGTTTGAAACCCGGTAGTCGGGAACAGTCTCCGATCCCAATGCCATAAAAAAACTACCATGGGTAACAAACTATACGTCGGCAACCTTTCGTTCAACACGACCGAGATTGCCATTCAAGACATGTTCACGCAGTGCGGTTCCGTTTCGGAAGTCATGCTGATGCAGGATAAATTCACCGGCCGCTCGCGCGGGTTCGCCTTTGTCACGATGTCCTCGGACGCCGAGGCACAGGCTGCGGTCGAGTCGCTTCACGGCAAAGATCTCGACGGGCGCGCCCTCACTGTCAACGAGGCCCGTCCTCGCGAAGACCGTCCTCCGGGCGGCGGTGGCGGCGGCGGACGTTTCGACGGTCCACGCCGCGATTCCCGCGATGACCGGCGCGGCGGCGGCGGCGGCGGCGGACGCAGCGGTGGCGGCGGTGGACGCAGCGGTGGCGGCGGCGATTTTCGTCGGCGCTAATTCCCAACACAAAACTTTCAACAAAGACACCGGGATGAAAATCCCGGTGTCTTTTTTTTTCAGAGGCAATCCACAAGAGCGGCGGCGAGCGGGCGGGCTTCGCGGCCACCGAGGCTTTGTCCGATGGACTCGAGCCGCCGGATCAGCCCGACGACATCCCGGCGGGCGCAAGGCCCCCCCGCTGCCGCGCAAAAATGTGTCCGGCATCCGAACGGACGGGAATCGTAAATCAGGCAGCGCGAGGTTTCCGGATGAAGGAGGGGACAGGCTCCGTCCGCTCGCTCGGGAAGGAATTTTCGCCCGGTGGCTTGGAATGCGCGCGCGGCGACGAGCGCCTCGCCTTTCGTGAGGTGCGGGATTTTTCCGGTGATCCGGAACCGGCAGCATTCCTTGCGAAGCGTGCAGGCACGTTCCGCAGGGTGGAGCTCCGCATAAATTTCGCGGACGGCGGCGATCGCGCGATTCTCTTCCGCGGCGTCTCGTCGCGGCATGGCTCAGGCGGAAATCCGGAGGAAATTTTTCAGGAGATTTTTTCCTTCGGTGGTGAGGATGGATTCCGGATGGAACTGGACGCCGAAGACCGGGTGGTCGCGGTGCGCGAGTCCCATGATCTCGCCTTCCGCGGTTTCGGCGGTGATTTTGAGGCAGCCCGGCAGGGAGTCGCGTTTCACGAGAAGCGAGTGGTAGCGGGTGGCTTCAAAGGGATTCGGAAGTCCCTCGAAAACATTTTCTCCCATATGGATGATCGGGGAGATTTTCCCGTGCATCAGGCGTCCCGCGCGGACGACTTCGCCGCCATACACCTGACCGATGCACTGGTGGCCGAGGCAAACTCCCAGCACGGGAACCCTGCCGCCGAAATGCCGGATCACATCGCAGCTGATCCCCGCCTCGTTCGGCGTGC
>JBAXTX010000165.1:0-4891 GCA_037129975.1 Verrucomicrobiia bacterium
CCCGCGGAGAAGATGCGAACAAGGACAAGCGGATGCCGCTCTTCGCAAACGCCGATGATGTCGAGCTCGCGATTTCCGAAGGCTCGATCCGCACGCACACCCGGATCCGGTTTAAAAACCCGGACTTCAACCGCAAGACGGTCTTTGGCGACCCGGTCACGAAAATCCTCGAAACGACCGCCGGACGTGTCGTGTTCAACCAGATCTGGCCTGCGGCGCTCGGATTCTACAACAAGGTCTGCGGCAAGAAGCAGCTCTCGGACGTCATCTGGCATTGCTACAAACTTGCGGGCCAGCAGAAAACCGTCGAGACGCTCGATCTCCTGAAAGAGCTCGGCTTCCGCGAGGCCACCAAGGCGGGCATCTCGATCGGCATCACCGACATGATCATCCCGACGGAGAAAGTGGCGCTTCTCGAAAAAGCCCACCGCGAGGTCGGCGAAGTGCAGAAACAATACCTCCGCGGAATCATCACCGATGGCGAGCGCAAGAACAAGGTGCAGGACATCTGGACCCATGCCGGCGAGGAAGTGGCGAACGCGCTCTTCCGCACGCTCGACCACAATGAAGGCCGCCGCGAGATGAACCCGGTGTTCATGATGGTCGATTCCGGCGCGCGCGGCAACCGCACCCAGATCAAGCAGCTGGCAGGCATGCGCGGACTCATGGCCAAGCCCTCGGGCGAAATCATCGAGCAGCCGATCACCGCGAATTTCCGCGAGGGGCTCTCGGTCCTCGAATACTTCATCTCGACCCACGGCGCCCGCAAGGGTCTCGCGGACACCGCGCTCAAGACCGCGGACTCGGGATACCTCACCCGCAAGCTCGTGGACGCCGCCCAGGATGTCATCATCACGACCGATGACTGCCAGACGGTCAACGGCATCAGCGTCCGCCCGATTTACGAGGGCGACGAGGAGGTCGTCAGCCTCTCGACTCGCATCATCGGCCGCGCCACATGCGAAACCGTCAAGAATCCGATCACCGGCAAGGCGATCATCAAGGCGGGCCAACTCATTGACGAGGAGATCGCCGCCGCGCTGGAAAAAATCGGCCACGAGCAGCTGAAGATCCGCTCGGCGCTCACCTGCGAATCCAAACGCGGGATTTGCGCGAAGTGCTACGGACGCAATCTCTCGACCGGCAGCATGATCAAGCTCGGCGAGGCGGTCGGCATCATCGCGGCCCAGTCGATCGGCGAACCCGGCACCCAGCTCACCATGCGCACGTTCCATGTCGGCGGGACCGCCAGCCAGACGTTCAAACAGCCGGTCATCAAGGCCAAGAACGAAGGCGTCGTCCGATTCAACGAGCTCAAAGTCGTCGCGACGAGCGAGGGCACTTTCGTTGTTCTTAACAAAAACGGCACGGTCAGCCTCCATGCGCAGGACGGACGCGAGCTCGAAAGCCATAACATCGTTGTCGGATCCGTGATCGCGGTCGCCGACGGCGCCAAGGTCAAAAAAGGCGAAACCTTCATCCAATGGGATCCCTACAACGTCCCGATCATCACTGAGAAGGCCGGCCGCATCGAATTCAAGGACATGATCCCGGGCGTCACGATCCGCAAGGAAGTGGACGAGGCCACGGGAGTCATGGGAACGGTTGTCATCGAGCACAAGGAGGATCTCCATCCGCAGATTGTCATCGTTGACGAGGCCAAGCACGTCCTCGCCAGCTATTCGATCCCCGCGGGCGCCCACATCGAAGTGAAAGAAAATGCCAAGGTTCCCGCCGGACAGCGTCTCGCGAGGACACCGCGGAAAATTGCGAAGACCAAGGACATCACGGGCGGTCTGCCGCGCGTGGCGGAGCTCTTCGAAGCCCGTCGTCCGAAGGATGCCGCCGAGATTGCGAAGATTGACGGCGTGGTGGACATCGGCGGCACGGTCCGCGCGAAGCGCCGCCTCATCGTCACCGATCCCGATACCAACGCCGAGGAGGAGCACCTCATTCCGCTCAACAAGCACATTATTGTCTTCAAGGGCGACTCCGTGAGAAAAGGCCAGCAGCTCACCGACGGGCCGGTCGTTCCCCACGAAATCCTGGATGTCTGCGGTCCGCAGGAGCTCCAGGAACACCTCCTCAACGAGGTGCAGGAGGTTTACCGCCTCCAGGGCGTTGAAATCAACGACAAGCACATCGAGATCATTGTCCGACAGATGCTGCGCAAGGTCAAAATCACCGACCCCGGCGACACCGGCCTCCTGTGGGGCGATCAGGTGGACCGCCTGGCGTTCGAAGCCGAAAACGAGCGCGTCGTCGAGAAAGGCGGGAAGCCTGCCGAGGCCAGCCCGGTCCTTCTGGGCATCACCAAGGCCTCGCTCGAAACCGACAGCTTCATCTCCGCGGCGTCCTTCCAGGATACCACCCGCGTATTGACCGAGGCGGCCACTCTGGGCAGAGTGGACCGGCTGCGCGGCTTCAAAGAGAACGTCATTCTGGGCCATCTCATCCCGGCGGGAACCGGCTTCCAGATGTACCGCGATACCGAGATCGCCCACCTGGGCGAGGAGCTTGACGCCACGCCCAATCCTGAAACCGAAAAAGCTGCCAGCTAAGTGACCAACATGGAAACATCCAACAACCTGAACGTCGAAATCATGACCGAACTGCTAGAAGCGGGCGTGCACTACGGACACCAGACGAAGCGCTGGAATCCGAAGATGCGCGATTACATCCTCGAAGAAAAAAACTCCATCTACATCATTGATCTCGAGCAGACGGTGGGGCAGATCGATCGCGCCGCGGCGTATCTCGCAAAGCTCGTGCGCGGCGGGGGCAAGGTTCTCTTCGTCGGCACCAAGAAGCAGGCCCAGGAGGCTGTCCGCGAGGCGGCCACCGCGACCGGCCAGCTCTTCGTCAACCAGCGCTGGCTCGGCGGAACCCTCACCAACCTGACCACCATCCGGAAAAGCGTCGCCCGCCTGAAGGAGATCGAGGCCTCGGAAAAATCTCCCGCTTTCGCAAAGATCAACAAGGCGGAAGCCGCGGCGATCCGCCGCGAGGGCGCCAAGCTTCTTCACAATCTCGAAGGGATCGTGGCCATGGACAAGCTTCCCGACGCGCTCGTCGTCATTGACACGCTCCGCGAGGAAATCGCCGTGGCGGAAGCCAACCGCCTGAAAATCCCGATCATCGCGATCGTGGACACCAACTGCAACCCCGAGAAGATCGAATTCCCGATCGCCGGCAACGACGACGCGATCCGCTCGATCCGCGTGATCCTTCAAAAGCTCGTCCAAGCGATGCTCGAAGGCCGCGGAACCGCGGTGAAGTCGGCCCCCGCCGATCTCGCCGCCGTCTCGGAATAATCAACAAAGTGTTCAGTGTTCAGTTTTCCGTGTTCAGCCGAGCACTGGTATGCTGAAAACTGAAAACTCAAAACTGAAAACTTTTATGTCACAAATCTCCGCATCACTCGTCAAAGACCTCCGCGAAAAAACCGGCGCGGGGATGATGGATTGCAAGAAAGCCCTCGCGGAATCGCATGGCGACCTTGCCGCCGCAGAGGACATCCTCCGCAAGAAAGGCATCGTCAACGCCGGAAAAAAATCCTCCCGCACAGCGAAGGAAGGCGCCATTGCCTCCTACATCCACCTTCAGGGCAAGGTGGGCGTGCTGGTCGAAATCAACTGCGAAACCGACTTCGTTGCCAAAAACGAGGTGTTCCGCGAGTTCGTGAAGGACGTCACCCTCCACATCGCCGCCGCCCATCCGCTCTATGTCAGCCGGGATCAGGTGCCGGACAAACTCGTCCAGGCGGAACGCGAAATCTACACGGCGCAGGTCGAGGGAAAGCCCGCGGGGATCGTGGACAAAATCGTGGACGGAAAAATGGAGAAGTTCTTCAGCACCGTCTGCCTGCTCGAACAGGCGTTCATCAAGAACCCGGACATCACGATCCAGGATCTGCTGAACGCAAAAATTGTGGAGCTCGGAGAAAACATGATCATCCGCCGGTTCACCCGCTACATGGTGGGCGAGGATCTCGCCGGGCGCTGAGCGGGCCGGGTTTTCCTGGCTATGACGGGGGATCGCACATGATCGGGCCCGGCTCCGAATCGCCCCGGGTTTCCGACGATCTCCGCCGGATTCTGGCCGCCGCGGGCGGGCGGGCGATGCCGGTCTCGGAGATTCTGCGACACACCGAGGGCCGGGGGCTTCCGACGATCGCGATCATCCTTTCTCTCCCGTTTCTCTCGCCCGTTGCGATTCCCGGGCTCTCGATTCCGTTCGGCGTGGCCATCGCGATCTGCGGGCTCCGGATCGCGTTCCGCCACCAGCCGTGGCTTCCGGGTGTGATCCTGCGGCGGAGCATCCCGTTTCCAATCCTGGATAAAATGCTCCGCTTCGGGATTGCCATCCAATCCCGGCTGGAGAAACATCTTCGTGTCCGCTGGACGGTTTTTTCCGACAGCCACGCCGCCCGGATGTCATCCGGCCTCGCGATCTCGTTTGCGGCGGTTTTGCTGAGCCTGCCGATTCCGCCGCCGTTTCCGCTCACGAACACGATCCCGGGATTCGCGATCATCCTTCTCTCGCTCGGCATCATGGATCGCGACGGGATCGTCATCTTTTGCGGATATCTTCTCACCGCCATCGCGGCCGTTTACTTCGGGCTGATCGCCGCGCTCGGCGGCGCTGGCGCGGTGAAAATCTGGAGCCTGCTCGGCTGGTAGGAACCCTCCCGCCCCCGGCTTGCCCGATCAGCTCGGGAGGCCTTTGAGCAATTCCGTGTTGGTCGGGAATTTGCGGATGAAGAAGAGGAGGCGTTCGATGGCTTCGATCGGCTTGTGCCCGGCGAGGCCGCGTCGGATGACGTTGATTTTGTGCAGGTCCTCCTCGGGGAGAAGCAGCTCCTCGCGGCGGGTGCCGGAGAGGAAGATGT
>JBAXTX010000166.1:0-4875 GCA_037129975.1 Verrucomicrobiia bacterium
GGCACGATCAAGCATGTGATGTCGGGCATCAACCCGCAGGGCTGCCAGGTGACGTCGTTCAAGGGGCCGAGCAGCGAGGAGCTCGACCACGATTATCTTTGGCGCTGCCAGAAGCACCTGCCCGAGCGCGGACGGATCGGGATTTTCAACCGCAGCTACTACGAGGAGACGCTGGTCGTGCGGGTGCATCCGGAGTTTCTCGCGGCGCAGAAGCTGCCGGAGAAGTGCGTGACGAAACACATCTGGGACGAGCGTTTCCAGGACATCCGCGCTTTCGAGCGCCACCTCAAGCGGAATGGAACGATCGTGCTGAAGTTCTTCCTCCACGTCTCGAAGGAGGAGCAGCAGAAGCGGTTCCTCGCCCGGATCGATCGGCCGGAGAAAAACTGGAAATTCTCATCTGCCGACATGAAGGAGCGCGGGTTCTGGAATGAGTATCAGACCGCCTACGAGGAG
This sequence comes from Verrucomicrobiia bacterium, assembly GCA_037129975.1. GTDB lineage: Bacteria > Verrucomicrobiota > Verrucomicrobiia > Chthoniobacterales > Terrimicrobiaceae > QYQL01. The sequence goes on from JBAXTX010000166.1 coordinate 457, forward strand.
ACGATCCGCGAGACGGCGACCAAGGATGCTCCCTGGTATGTGGTGCCGGCGGATAACAAGTGGTTCACGCGTTTGGTGGTGGCCGCCGCTGTCATCGACACCCTGGACTCGCTGGATCTTCGCTACCCAAAAGTCAACGACGCGAAGCTCGCGGATCTCGCCGTCGCGAAGAAGACCCTGCTCGCGGGAAAGTGAGTGCGGCCGACCAGTGCCCTCAGTTGCTCTTTTCCAGCAAGCCTCGAAACGTCGTAGAAAAATCTGTCACATATCTTTGATCCTGCTTTCCACGAAACATCAGAATCCATTTTCCGAATTCGAGCGGATCATCGCGGCGGAGACCACCTGATCACAAGGAATCAGAATCGGCGTTGAGCATGTCTAGGTAAGCCCTCCGCGGCGAAATTCTCTCTTGAAAAAGTTTACAATTCCCGCGGAAGATAAGGCAAAATAGCATCAATCACCCTCAACGCCCCTGTGGAACTCAAACAAGTCAGCGATAGTTGTTACGCGGTCCTCAATGAGAAGAACCGCGTGTGTGATGCCAACTCGGGCCTGATTAACCGGGGTGGAGGTGTTGTGATCGATACGCAATCGGACTTGAGCCATGCGCGGAAGATGATCGAGATGTTTGGCACGGTGTGGGCCAAAAAGGCGGATCGCGTCATCAACACCCACGAAGACGCGGATCACGTCTGGGGGAATCAACTTTTCGAGGGAGCGGAGATCATCGCTCACCGGTCGGTGCCAGAGCGGATGAAGAAAGTCGCCGAACCGGAGGAGACTCAGAAGCTCCTGCACGGCGTCGGTCATGTGCTCACGCGTATGGTCTTGAACGCGGTGCATCCCGGTCTCGTGGCTGCGGGGCAGCAGTTGCTGGAAGACTACAACTTTGACGGGATCGACCTGGTGCTGCCCACCACTCTTTTTGACACCCGCTATGAACTGGATCTGGATGGCACGGAGGTCCACCTGATCTATGTGGGGCCGTGTCATCAAGTCGGAGACACAATCATCCACGTCCCGAAGGAGCGCGTGGTTTTTGCCGGTGACGCGCTTTTCAGGAATTGCACGCCGATGGGTTGGACGGGATCGTATTCGAAGTGGTTTGATTGTCTGGACCTGATCGCTCAGCTCGAACCGGAGGTCGTCGTTCCGGGTCACGGCCCGATCTGTGGGCTCGATGGAGTAAAGGAGATGAAAACCTACCTCCAGTATGTGCGTGACAAGTCCAAGAAGTGCTTTGATGAGGGCCTCAATTCGCTGGATGCGGCCAAGAAAATCGAATTTGGTCCCTACAGCGAGTGGATTGCGCCCGCCCGCCTTTATATGAACGTGGAGCGGGCGTATCGCGAATTTCGCGGAGAACCGCCCGATGCACCCTGGGACTCGGCAGGAACCTTCGACGCCATCTATAAAGTGGCCAAGGCCAAAGGGGTCGAAGTCGAATTCTAACGCTGTTCAAACACATGAAACTGATCCGATTCCTCACTGCAGCCTCGCCGGATGTTTGTTTCGGCGTGGTCATCCAAAACCAGGCTGTTCCATTCGCCGTGCTGCAAAAAAAAGCAGGCAAGGCCACTCCTCATCTGGCCGACAGTCGGTCCTACCTTGCCAATCTTCCGGACAACGAGCGAGTGGCGAAGGAATTGCTCGCTTGGGGGGAACTGCACTTGGGTGAGCTTGGAACGGGCGAATGTCATCCCCTCAAAGCGGTTCGTCTGCTGGAACCCGTGGAGGTCGCCGCGCTATTCGACTTTGGCCTGACCCCGCGGCACTTGAAGAACTCGGCAGACGTCCTCATGAAGTATGAGAAGGACAACCCGCAGACGGCTCCACTGCTGCAGGCTTTCGCTAAGGCGGTGATGACCCCGAAGCCCAAGGCTGCGCCCGGACGGCCGGAGGCCCTCTCGTATTACAAGTGCAACATGAACTCCATCGTCGGCGACGGGGAAACCGTGCCCTGGCCGCCCTACACGTCGCGACTCGACGTCGAGCCCGAACTGGCCGTGGTCTATGGCAACGAGAAGCAGCCCGTGGCGGGCTTCTGCATCTTCAACGACATCTCTGCCCGCGACGTGCAGGCCACGGAATTCGTCGGCGGATTCTGCCTAACGAAAGACATGGCCAAGGGCAACCAGCTCGGGCCGTTCCTGGTGACCCCCGATGAGGTCGGTGATCCTTACAATCTCAAAGTGACGGTCCTGGTCGATGGGCAGGTCAAGTATGAGGGATCCACATCCGAGATCAGCCACAAGGCGGAAGATGTGTTTTCCTGGCTGAAGTTCATCGGCCCGATCAAGTCCGGTTCCGTGATGGGCTTCGGCACGATACCGGACTGCACCGGATGTGACCACGACGACTTCATTGATCCAGGGGCCGAGATAGAGGTCAGCATCGAGCGGCTCGGCACGCTCCGGTGCCGTTTCGCCGATCCGGCTGGCAAACTCCTGCCAAGCCGATGGCCGGTGCGCGAGACCTTGCAAAAATACCACGCCTGATTCCCCGGGGTTTCGGCCACCCAAGGAACGCACGATGAAGAGTCTGGTCTCATCACTGAGGATTCTTGTGGTGCTCGTCATAGCCGGAGCAGCCTTGACGATGCGGGCGGCCGCCCATGATCCGACGCCCGCTCCGCAACCCGCCAACGCCGGGGGCATCACGCAGATCAAGCTGGCCCATGAGGGAGGCACCCAGCCGCTCACCACCACGCCGGCGGTCGGAACGCCGGACCGAAAATACAACCCGACACTGATCGCTGGGACCGAACCGGTCGAACCCGGTGAAATGAGGGTCACCATTCTCGGAAGCTGCGATCCCTTTGTGAAGGTCGCCCAGGCCTGCGCGTCCGTGCTCATTCAGGTGGGAAACAAGGAGTGCGACTTCTTCTTTTTTGACCTCGGCTCGGGCTCCCTGGCAAACTTCAACGGGCTCAAACTTCCCGTCGCGGAGACCACCAAACTATTCCTCACACACCTTCATGCCGACCATGTCGGTGGTCCACCTCCTGTTTTCACCGCCGTGAGCCGCCGGAAAGATTCCTTTTGACAAGGCGACGCGTTGTGATAGTATAAATATCATGAAAGTTGCATCCGTGGCAGATTTACGAAACAACTTCGCGAGCGTTTCCCGTTGGATTTACGAGGGCGAAAACGTAACGATTCAAAAACGCGGGCGGGCGTTTGCCGTGCTCTCCCCGGCAGGGAAAAAGAAAAAGACCGGCCTGGAATGGCCGGACTATGAGGCGCGGTTGAAACGGTATTGCCCGGCAGGATCGTTCAGGGGCGCGACAGCGGCGGAAATCATTGACGATATGCGCGGGAACTACTGACGGTGAAAACCTATTTCGACACGTCGCTTTTGCTCCCGACCTATCTCGCGGAACCGGGCACGGAAACGGCCTTGGAGATCATCCGAGCGGAGTCTCCCCCGGCTCCCTTCACCCATTTGCTTGAACTGGAATTGCGGAACGCAATCCGGATGAAACACGGGCGCGGGGAATCGAGCGCGGCGACAATGCGCGGGGCTTTGCAAGCCTTGGAAAGCGATCTTGCAAAGGGCATTCTTGCCCGGCCCGATTACGACCTTGAAGCCGTTTACAGGCGGGCGGAAACCCTCTCCGCAAAGCACACGCCGACGACAATCGCACGGGCGGCGGACATCTGGCATGTTGCGGCGGCTTTGGAAATCCGCTGCAAGGCATTCGCCTCATTTGATGACCGGAAAAGAACGCTCGCGACCCTTGCCGGGCTTGACCTCATGCCCGCGAAAATCGCCAAAAGGAAACCATGAAGGAAACCATGAACGTCCCCGCGCGTGATGTCCGGCGACTCGCCGGACAATGCGCATCGCTTCGGGAAAACATTTATATCCTGACGCGCAGAGTCGGGTCGGTTTCGCAGGTTGCGACGATTTCGTTGTAGCGCTCCAGAAGTTTCATCCGGTCTCGGGCGACGAAGGATGCATCGTTGGCCAGCAGCCGCGCAGGGACGGGAAATGGATTTGCAGCGAGGGGTTTGTCCGGATCCAGCCCGGCCCGCCATTTTCATCGACGAACGCGACGCCGATCGGCATGTCGAGCTGCTCGTCGGCGAGAAGAGTCATTTCCTCGCGGGCGCGGTCGGAGGCCGCGATCCATTCTTCCTTCAGCGCGAAGGGATCGAGCTTGCGGGCCTGGATTTCTTCGAGCTTCGCGGGATCGATCCGCGCAAACCGAATCATCATCTTGAGCAGGGAAAGGGGGTTGAATCCCGGGTCTTTTCCGCAGGCCGCCCAGACGATGGCCTCGAGCGGATAGCTGCGGCTCAGCTCGACCATATCAACATAATCGCGGGTCTCCATGCGGGCCGAGAGAGCGAGCGCCTTGTTCGTCGCCATGTCGAAGAGGTGCAGCCTCCAGCCGAGCAGGTCGTCGGGCACAAT
>JBAXTX010000167.1:0-4872 GCA_037129975.1 Verrucomicrobiia bacterium
GTCTCAGCGCGTCCACAAACCCGTGGTAACCTGCCATCCAGTTGAAAAAGAAGGCCCCGGTGATCAGGACGAGCCCGATGAACCCGAAGTCCGCCAGCGTCTGCACCCAATCGTTATGGGCGAACGTGTCATCCGAATCCGAAGTCAAATCGCGCAGTTGCCGGGAAAGCCTGGTGAATGTTCCTGCACCGGTTCCGATGAGCGGTTCGAGTTGCGCCTGTCGGATAGCCGTCGTCCAGAGGTTCGTGCGGTAGGTATCCTCCGTAATCTGGCTCATTCTCGCTTGGGCGGAAATACTCTGCGAAAACAGGTAGTATCCCCCGCCCAAACCGGCGGCTAGGATAGCCAGGATCACCAAGAGGATCACCAACCTCCGGTCTCGTGCCCCGATACCAAGGGCCAGCAGGCTCAGGAACAAAAAGACGGCCAGCCCAGCGCCCAACCCAACCATTCCGCCACGGCTGAGGGTGAGGACCGTTCCCGTAACGCAGACAGCCGCCACATAGGCCAATACGATTTTTACCCAGACCTTGGATCTCCCGAGACACGCCATCCCCAGGGCGAGAAAAGTCATCCCATTCAGAAACCATGCGAGGTGGTTCGCGTTGATATAGATCCCATGGCCGCGGGAGCTGACTGCTGCTACCGGGTTGCTATACCAGGCCCGGATTTGCTCGCTGAACCATGGAAGCGGCCAGAAATAGCCGGGCTCGGAAAACTGGATGGCCGCGACAACAACCTGACCCAGGGCGGCGACCAGAAGCAGCGACACGAAAGTGTAACGAGCAGCCGGCGACGTCACCACGCAAGCACACAGACAGTAAACGACCAGGCAGGCCGTTACAAGAAAGGTATAGAAGAGGGCCAGATCTTGACCGTGAGTATGCAGTGACCTCCACAACAGAAACCCGCCTGCCGCAAAAGTGGCCGCCACCGCCTCCGGCCTGGGTGGAACCGCCCGCTTCCAAAACACAGCCGCCCCCCCGAGGATGCCCGCCACCGCCACGAGCGCATAGCACGGAAAGCTGAAGACGGTCCGCATCAGCCCGCCGTAAACGAATTGCGCCGCAATAATCGCGAGGGCGAGCAAGACGGCAACAAGGACGCGCATAAGATACAACACCATGCGCGACAATGCCCCTCCTGCTCAACTCCGAATATCCGCTGTCGCAAAACAGTTTTCCGGATAGAAGAGGAATCGGAAAATGGAGCTGACAGAAAAATTCCTCGTTTCGATGTGCGGGTGGCCGGTCTTCAAAGAGGCCCGGGCGATCCACGCCGCCGGACGGGTTTCGGAGGCGGCGTATGAGCCTCCCCTGCTGAAGGGGAAGGTGGAATCCCAGGGAAAAGCCTTCCTCTCAGGTCTGAGGATCCGCAACGCCATCGACGTGGAAAATCTGTGTCCGTGCAGGGATTCGAGGGTGCGCGGCATCATCTGCGCTCATGCCGTGGCGGTCGGCATCGAGGCCCTGCATCCTGCGGAAAGGCGACTGGTCCCGGTGGCGGTCCCCGTCCGGGCCAAGCAGAATTCCACGGCCGAGCAACCCGGTATCCATCTCAGCTTGGAAGGTTCCCTGCGGCATCTCGACGCGGAGATTTCGTTCAAGTATTCGCAATCCGACATGGTGAACCACACGGCGGAAGCCGCCGCGCTGCGCGAGCTGATCGCTTACGGGTTCGAAGACTTTCGTGGAAAGGCGGCGCTCAAGGGCGAGGCTGCGGTCGTCCGTTTTTTTTCATCCGCCCTCCCGCGCCTGCGCGAAAAATGGACCGTCCGCGAGGGCGAGCGGTTCCAGCATGTCACTCGCGACATCGTTCGCATCGAACCCCGCTTCGCCCTCAAGGAAAAAGACGACGGCTGGCTGGATTTTCACATTCATTTCACCGCCGGCAACGAGGCGGTTCTCTCGCACCAGGAAATCCAGCGGCTTCTGCAAAGCGGATCCCCGCAGCTCCGGCTCAAGGACGGGCGCGTGGCCGTGCCGGACGCGGGCCTTGCGGCGGATCTCGAAGAAGTTCTCCGTGACGCCGAGCCAAGGCAGGAACGCGGGGTCTTCCGGGTTCCGGGATTCCAGCGCGCCTACCTCGAGGCCTGCATCTCCGGATGGACTGGCGCTGTCAGTGGCACCGCCCAGGTCACGCCGCTGAAGCCCGGCGCGTTGCACGGGCTTCTCCGCCCATATCAAATCGACGGGGCGGGATGGCTTCTCTTTCTGGCTCAAAAAAATTCCGGCGGCCTGCTCGCCGACGAGATGGGGCTCGGCAAAACCATCCAGGCCCTCGCGATGATGGAATCGCATCCAGGCCCGCACCTCGTCGTCTGTCCGTCTTCGCTGGTCTGGAACTGGTGCCGTGAGGCGGAGAGGTTTGTGCCCGGCCTCAACGTCCTCGCGATCGAGGGCGCGGGGCGCGAGGAACTTTTTGGAAAAATCTCCTCCTCCGACATCGTCGTTACGAGCTACGCGCTGCTCCGGCGCGACATCGAGAAATACAACGGCCTCCACTTTTCCACCGTCGTGCTCGACGAGGCGCAGCACATCAAAAACCCTGACAGCCAGAACGCCAAGGCCGCCTGCGCGCTCGAGGCGGACGCGCGGTTCATCCTCACCGGAACCCCGCTTGAGAACTCGCTCCGCGATCTCTGGTCGCTGTTTGATTTTTTGCTGCCCGGCTACCTCGGGAACCGGAAAGATTTTCAGGATCGCTACGAAAAGCCGCTCCTCGAAGGCGAGCGCGGGCCGCTCTGGGACCGTCTCAACCGCCGGGTTCGCCCGTGGATGCTCCGCCGGAAAAAGTCCGACCTCCTCCCCGAACTCCCGGACAAAATCGAGCAGGTCGTCGAGGTCGAGCTCACGCCCGCACAGAAATCGGTTTACACCCAGCTCCAGATCGCAGCGCGCGCCGAGGTCGATGCCATGAAGGAATCCGGCGGAGCCGCCCGTATGCGCGTGCTCACCGCCCTGCTGCGTCTGCGCCAGGCCTGCTGCGACCTCCGCCTACTCGGAGGCGAAGCGACCGGCTCATCAGCCAAGCTGGACGCGCTGCTCGAACTCATCGGCGAGGCGGTCGACGGTGGGCACCGGGTGCTCGTCTTCAGCCAGTTCACCTCTATGCTCGATCTCATCGCCCCCGCTCTCGATGAAGCAGGATTTGCCTGGTGCCGGCTCGACGGCTCGACCAAAGACCGCGCCGCTGTCGTCGAAAAATTCCAGTCCGACCCCGCGATCCCGGTCTTCCTGATCAGCCTCAAAGCCGGCGGCACCGGACTCAACCTCACCGCCGCGGACACCGTCATCCACTTCGACCCATGGTGGAACCCCGCCGTCGAGGCCCAGGCCACCGACCGCGCCCACCGGATCGGTCAAACGAACGTCGTCACGTCGATCAAACTCATCGCCCGCGACACCGTCGAACACCGGGTCATCGCCATGCAGGAAAAAAAACGCGCCCTCATCTCCGGCCTCCTCGACGCCGAAACGCCCGCCCTCACCAGCGGGGATTGGGAGGAGTTGCTTGGATGAATATATTTGATCCCATGCTCGCCTGGAACCGGATTATCAGTGCTGTTCTGTGGGGCATCTGTGCCTTTTCAAGCGCGACAGCCAGCGCCCGGCTCGGAAACTGGCCGGAGTATGATCAGCTTGCAAAAGCGGATGTGGTCGCACTGTTCTCCGTCGATGGCGTGACCCCCGAATACGGGATATTCTCGGGGATCAACCTGAGAGTTTCTAAAACCGTTCCGGCTCCCCTCGTCCTGAAAGGCGAACAGAAGGCCCCCCTCGAATATAGCTCCGAAGAATTTCTGTTTCCCAAGGGAACCAGGACGCACATGGTTTTCCTTGGAGCCGACGCCGACGGGAAACTGGTCCCCGTGAACTGGATGTGCTCGACAATTTCCAGCACCTGCGAATTTGACCGGCTCGCAGCCGGTGCAGGCGACTGTTGGGATGTGTTGAGAAAAATGTTCCGTCAGGAAACCAATCCCGATCTTGCTTTGCTTCAGGCGCGGGTGATCGCGACCGGCCCGGCACTCTATGCGAAATCCTGCCTTGTTGAACCGCAAGCCGCTGATGGCGACGAGCTCTGGCTGGCCCATTTTCTTGTCTCGCTATATGCCGAAAGCGAGCAAGCGGTTGATCTTTCCCGAGGCCCCTTCCGCGACATTTCCAAAATCGGCGTCACGGACAAAGGCACTGGCGGGATGGCTTTCTGCGCCCGAGGCGCGATCGAAGGCTGGTTCTACCGGAATGCCTCCTCTGAAAACTCTTCCCAATTGTTGGATTTTATATTGCTTCAAAAAGGTTCATTCCAAGGGAACCTGCTCATCGCGATCGCAAAATTCGTGCCGGAAGCCAGGTTGCCGGACATCGCCCGACTGATGCGGAAATCCCGGCACAACTTGGTCCGATACGGGTGCTTTAAGGTGATCAACTACAGGCTGAATGGCGGACGCGGAATCTGCGGAATCGATGACTTCAGCAGGCATCCGGACCGGTATCTTGACCGGGCCGAACAACTGCTCAAGGCGAGGTGAAGTCCCGGGGAGGGGAATTGGTTATTCAATCATTTTCGCCCCGGCCCGTCACTCCGCATCGACCGTGTAGGTCCGGATCTTCTCGCTTTTGCCTTTGACGGCGATCTCGGCGACGGACTTGAACGGGAACCGGCTGCGTGTGGCGACGTAGGTGTATTCGCTCACGAGGATGTCGACATCCGGGTAGTCTCGCGTGGATTGTTCGAGCCGGGAGGCAAGGTTGACGGCGTCTCCGATGGCTGTGTATTCCATCCGCTTTTTCGAGCCGATATTGCCGACGACGGCGAGTCCGGTGTTGATGCCGATCCCGATTTCGAGCAGGGAGATCGTCCGTTCGG
>JBAXTX010000168.1:0-4837 GCA_037129975.1 Verrucomicrobiia bacterium
CAACTCACCGCTCCGCTCCTCCCCGCGAGTCCGCGCACGAAATCCCGCCGCACCAAATCCGCCGATATTCCACCCCGCCCCCGTCGCGCCCGCACCCCCGGCCTGCCCGAGGCACCTGCGAACTGAACCGGGCCACCCGCAAGCTGCAAGCCACAGGAGCGCGGGCATCTTGCCTGCTTGAAGAAAAAGCAAGATGCCCGCACTCTTTGCAAAACCTCGTTTGCAACTTTCGAAGACGAGCCCCTTTTCTCCCGGCATTAAAGAGGCGGCTTGTTTGCGGCGTGAACACCGGCTATTTTAAACATCATGAACTCAACGCAGGAAATTCCCGAAGTCCGCCGGCTGGAACTTGCGCGCCGGGCATTCAAGGAATTTTACGCCCAATGCTTCTGGTCTTCCGACCCCGAACATGAGGTGGTGGAGGCCGACCTGCCTTGGATCATCCGCAATCTCCGTCAGAATGGCGGACATCGTGGGTATCGAATTGTCGCCGAGTTATGCCGTTAGGAAATTTCGAGCGCGAAGTGCTGCGCACGTTGGCGGCCAACCGCAACCCCGACAGTTTTATCGGCGGCGCGACGGTGCTGCATCAGGCGGCGGATTCCCCGCGCCGCTCGCAGGACGTGGATGTTTTTCATGACGCGCCCGAACTGTTGCTGGCGGCTTACGAAGCGGATGTGGCGGCGTTGCAAAAAGCCGGCTTCCAAGTCGAGCCGGTCGGCCGCGTCCAGCCGGAGTTTCGACGCGCGTTGGTCGCCCGGGCCGGGACTCAAACAAAAATGGAATGGGTGCAGGACGCGATGTTCCGGTTTTTTCCCATCGAACCCGACGCGGAGCTCGGGTGGCGGCTGAATTTTTGGGATGCCGCCACCAACAAGATTCTGGCGATGGCCGGACGGCAGAAGATCCGCGATTTCCTCGACTCCCTGTTTCTTCATGAACAGCACCTGCACTTGGCGGCACTTGTCTGGGCAGCGGCAGGCAAAGACCCGGGGCTGACGCCGGAATTCATCCTGGATTGGGCGCTGCGGGGAAATCAATTCCGGAAGGAAGACCTCGTGGACGTCCGGCTCGAAAAGCCTTTTGACTTTGTGGCGATGAAGGAACAATGGGTCGGCATTATTCACGAATCACGCGCTTTGATCGCGCGCCTGCCCGCCGCCGAACTCGGCTGCCTCTATCTCAATGCCTCCTCCGGCAAACCGGTCTGCCCCGACCCGTCGTCGCAGGAATTTCCAACGCTCACTCGCCACTACGGCAGCATCAAAGGCGCATGGCCGCGGATCGTGGAAACCCGATGAAAACCATTCTTGATACGATTCTCGATGATGTGCGCGGGGAAGTCGCCGCTGCAAAACTGCTTCGGTCGCCCGCGGACCTCCGCGGGATGGCCGCCGATGCGGCTCCGCCGCGCGATTTCCACGCCGCGCTGGCCTCCTCGTTCGGGCTGATCGCCGAGATCAAGGAACGCTCGCCGAGCGTCGGGCCGATGCGGGAGGAGAACGTGCGCGAGGCGGCCTCCGCGTATGCGGAATCCCCGGTCGTGCGCGCGGTCTCGGTGCTCACCAACCAGCGCCATTTCGGGATGGATATCGCCCGCCTTTTGGCGGTCCGGGCGGCCGTCCCCCAGCCGGTGCTGCGCAAGGATTTTCTGCTGGACGAATACCAGGTCCGCGAGGCGCGGGCCTTCGGGGCGGATGCCGTTCTTCTCATGGCGAATGTCCTTGATGCCGCGCGGCTGCGGGGGTTTTACGACCTCGCGAGGGAGCTCGGGATGGAGGTGCTCTTCGAGGTCCACACCGCCGGGGAGATCGGCTCGCTGCCGGAGGACGCGCGCATCGCCGGGATCAACAGCCGGAAATTTCAATCGCAGTCCGGGTTCGTGGGGCCCTCGGAAACCTCGGAAAAAGATTTCAGCCTGGACACGGCGGTTTTTAGCTTGGCGGAAAAGCTTCCGTCCGGGTGCCTGCGCGTGGCGGAAAGCGGGATCAGCCCCGCCACGCTCGGCCGGGTGCGGGAGGACTTCCAGGCCGCCCTCGTCGGCACATCCCTGCTTCGGGATCCGCGCGGCCTGCCCGCCTGTCTGCGCGAGTTTGAAGAGGCGGCGACCGGAAACCTCTAACGGCCGCTTCCCATTTGTGCGGCGGGGCAGCGCAACACATGAAGCGTGATCTCGGGCGGGCAATTCAGACGGGCGGCAACGGCGCAGCAGCCGCAGCCCGGCGAGGTGTAGCCCTGGAGGCCGCGATATTGCCACCGGCCTTTGATGAACGGTTTGTCCACCTTGCAGGAGCGGAGGACGGCATGCCCGCCGGGCAGGCAGATCTGCCCGCCGTGCGTGTGCCCGCTCAACTGCAAATCAAAGCCCCACGGTTCGGCCCCGGAATAAATTTCCGGGCTGTGCGCCAGCAGGATGAGGCATGCGCCGGAAGGGGCGACAGACCGGACTTTGGCCAGATCGTGGGTCCTGTAAAAATGCGGGTCATCAATGCCGGCGATCCAGAGCTCTTCGTCCCCCCGCCGGATCGCCACAGATTCATTCAGGAGAATGGGGAGTCCGTCGTGTTCGAGCGAGGGAACCATCTCGAGGAAGTCGTGATTGCCGAGAACCCCCCACCGCAGCGGAGCCAGCAGCTTCGTGATTTTGGCCGTTTCTCGCAGACAGGGGCCGAAGTCGCCATGCGTCTTGTTGCGAAAATCCCCCGTGACGACCGCCGCATCATGCGGCGTCGCACGCACGAGATCCGCGATGATCCCGGTCAGCGCGGGGTCCAGGTCGATGTGGAGGTCGGTCAACTGGAGAAGGCGGAAGCCATCGAACGAAGCGGGCAGGCGGGGAAGCACCCATTCCTGCTGGACGACCCGTACGTCGAGGAAATTCCTTCTCGCGAGTCCTCGCAGACCGCAGAGGCGCAGGCCCAGGGCAACCAGGTCGTCAATCGGAAGGAACCGTTCCACACGGAAGATCCCCTCGCCTTGGTGCAGGAGGCGTGCGACCTTTCCGGCCTGGAGTTGCAGGCGGTCAGAAAGATGCCCGCGCCCGATCCTCTGTTCCAGAGACTGATAATCGGCATTCTCCATATCCCGTCGAGGAAAGCACCCGGAGCTAAGGATTGCGGATCTTTTTGATCTCGGGATCAAGGATCGGATCGCCATGGGAATCGGTGGTTTGCCTGAGCGCGGGATTGCGCAGCGGCTTGAACGCCGGATCGCTGGCATCCTTGTTCCAAACGACCTCCCCGACCCGATTCCAGACGAGACTCTGTGCGCCCTCGTAGAGCGAAAGCTCCTTCAGCTTGAGCCGGATTTCTTTCCTCAGTTCATAGCTGGAAGCCGAAGGACCTGCGTCGAGAGCGAGGCCGCGGACCCGTAGGGAATTCTGGTCGAGAAGCTGGGGTTGGACAAAGACGTGGGCGCCGGCCGGGATGTCGCCCGGGCTCTCCAGGCAGCGGAGCGTGAGAAAAAGCGTGCGTCCGACACGCGACGGCCACATCTCGAATTTGTAACGCAGGATCTCGTGAGGCTTCTTGCCGGGCAGGGAAAGAGCAACGGCATAGCGGTCGGACCGGACCGGCGTGACCATCACGCGGGCGGTGTGCCCTTTGTCATCGGCCGTTTCCCAAACCCCGAGCAGCCAGGTGTTGATGCCCGCGGAGGGACCCCCCGTCAGCGGCCGGTCGAAGAAACAGCCGGAGAGAATGAAGCCGAGCGCGAGTGCGGAAACCGGTCGAAAAAGAAATCTCATGTTCCGCCTATATCCAAGTTCCGTCGTGAATGATACTATTTTTCGGCACAACGACGATTCCGTCGCGGATGTAGTAGCCGTCGCCGTCCAAGTCCTGGGATTTTCCCACGGGCGAGATGACGACGTGGTGTCCGATGCGGGCATTTTTATCGATGATCGCGCCATTGATCACGCAGTCCCGCCCGATACCGATCGGCGGGATTCCCTCCACCGGCTTCCGGACCTCGGACTCGTAGAAGTCGGCTCCCATCACGATCGTGTTTTTCACGGTGGCACCGGACTGGATGACGCTGCGGATGCCGAGCACGCAGCGTTCGAGGGTGACGTCACCGATGATGCAGCCGTCGGAAATCATCGCGCTTGCGACCTTTGCGGAGTTCACCACGCTGGCCGGAAGGAAGAGCGGCTGGGTGAAGACCGGCGAGCCCGGGACGTAGAAACTGTAGCGCGGGTTCGGCTCGGTGAGCGCGAGATTTGCCTCGAAGAACGCACCAATCGTCCCGATGTCCTCCCAGTATCCCTGAAAGATATGGGACATCACCTTGTGGTCGCTGATGGCGGCGGGAATGATGTTTTTTCCGAAGTCCACAAAATCGTTGTTCAGACACGACTCGAGCACGGATCTGTTGAAAATATAGATGCCCATCGAGGCTTGGTAGAGGTCGGCATCGGCAGGCTGCCCGATGGATTTCAAAAGATCCGGAGGGATCCGGAGGGAGTCGAGGATGTCCGGGGCCTTCGGCTTTTCGACAAACTGGCGGATGCATTTGGTTTCGTCCGAAAGCATGATTCCGAAGCCTTGGGCGGCCTCGCGGGCGACCGGGATGGTGGCGATGGTCAGGCCGGCCCTGGTCTCGACGTGTTGACGGAGCATGTCGCGGTAGTCCATGCGGTAGAGCTGGTCCCCGCTCAGGATGACGTAATATTCGTACGGACGTTCGAGGAAATACCGCATGTTTTGGCGGACGGCGTCGGCGGTGCCCTGATACCAGCGCGAGCCCTCCGGCGTTTGCTGGGCGGCGAGGATTTCCACGAAACTCGGGGTGAAGTCGTCGAACTTGTAGCTCGAGTTGATGTGGCGGTGGAGCGACG
>JBAXTX010000169.1:0-4789 GCA_037129975.1 Verrucomicrobiia bacterium
TCGGTCTCCGCCGGGCGCGTGTTCACCATGGGAGAGGACAAGGACTCAAGCTACCTGTATGCCCTCGACGAGGCCACCGGCAAGCAGCTCTGGTCGGCAAAGATCGGTGCCGTTGGCGGCGGCAGCGGTTACCCCGGGCCCCGCTGCACGCCTGCCGTGGATGGCAATCTGGTGTTCGTTTTCGGGCAGTTCGGCGATCTGGTTTGCCTGGATTCCGCCACCGGCAGGGAAATCTGGCGCAAGAATCTGGAAAAAGATTTCCCCGGCAGCAAAGTGCCGAAATTTGGGTTTTCGGAATCGCCGCTGGTGGACGGCGACAAATTGGTATTCACCCCGGGCGGACCTTCCGGCTGCATTGCGGCCCTCGACAAAAAAACCGGCCGACTCCTTTGGCGCTCCGCCGATTTGCCCGACAACGCGGCATATTCCTCTCTGGTCGCCGTCACGCTCGGCGGCGTCCGTCAATATGTCCCAATCACCGATTCGAGCGTTGCGGGGGTGAGCGCCGCCGACGGGCGGTTGCTCTGGCGCACAGGCTACGGGCGCGTCGAGGGAAAGCCCTGCTGCCCCATCAGCACGCCGATTGTGGATGGCAATCTAGTCTACATATCAATGGCCTACGGGGTCGGCTGCTGCCTGTTCCGCGTGGAAGCCGCAGACGGCAAATTCACCGTGGAGCAGGTGTATGCCAACAAGAACATGATCAATCACCATGGCGGACTGATCAAAATCGGCGACAATGTCTACGGCTATTCCGAAGGCAAGGGCTGGACTTGCCAGGACTTCAAGACCGGGCGGGTTCTCTGGGCCGAAAAAGAGAAGCTCGGAAAAGGCTCGCTCACATGCGCCGACGGGCTGTTCTATCTCCGCACCGAAGACGGGAAAGGAACCCTCGCCCTCATTGAACCCTCGCCCGCCGGCTGGATCGAAAAAGGACGCTTCGATCAGCCCGACCGCAGCGACAAGAAAAGCTGGCCGCACCCGCTGGTATCCAATGGAAAGCTTTACGTGCGCGATCAGGGCAGCCTGTTCGCCTACGATGTCAAAGCGAAATAACCCGTCCTGCAAGGTTCCAAAAGCGGGCGACCCGCAATCCGTTGGATGTCCCGGCTCCCACGCGCCCCCAAGCAGGTCTTGATTCGTTTCCCCGCCATTCCCTGCCAGCTGAATTGACAGACGGCCTCGTTTTCGTGAGCTTGTGGATTCGCATTTTCAACAAACTTTCCGCATGCCCCGCCTTTCCGTCATCATCCCTTTCTTTAATGAATCCGAAACGGTTCGTGGCGTTCTGGAAGAGGTCCGCGACGTGCTGCCGGACGCGGAAATTGTGGCGGTGGACGACGGGAGTTCGGACGGCACCCGTGCGGGCATCGAAAGCGTTTCCGGCGTCCGGACCGTGGTGCTGTCCCGCAACTGCGGGCAGAGCGCGGCCTTGTATGCGGGGTTGCGCGAAGCGACCGGCGACCTGCTTGCCATGATGGACGGGGACGGCCAGAACGACCCGGCCGACCTGCCGCGGATGATCGGGGCGCTCGCGCGGGGGGATGTCGTTTACGGAGTCCGCGTCCGACGGCAGGACACCCTGATGCGGCGGTTTGCCTCGCGGTTTGCAAACGCCCTGCGCCGGGCCGTGCTTGGCGACCGGGCGCGTGATACAGGATGCACGATGAAAGTGATCCGACGCGCCCATCGGGACCTCCTCGTCCCCTTCAACGGGCTTCATCGCTTCCTGCCCGCCTTTTTTGAAAGGGCCGGCCTGACCGCCGTCGAGGTCGAGGTGAATCACCGCCCCCGCCGCGCAGGCACCTCAAAATATACGATCGGCGGGCGTGCATTGCGGGGCGCATGGGATTTGATCGGCGTGCGCTGGCTGCTCAGCAGGAGGATCCTCTGGCCGGAAACAATTAAAAAATGACTCTCCTTTCCTTCGTTTACGAATCCGTCCACGCCTTCTTCAACGTGCCTCTGGGCTCGTGGTTCGGAGTGAAGCTCGAAGTCGGAAAACTCATCGGATATGCCGGGGTTTTTCTGTTCGCCGGACGGTGGTTCGTCCAGCTCGGGGCCTCGCGGATGAAAAAGAAGCCGGTGCTGCCAAGAACATTCTGGTATATGAGCGTCGCGGGGAGCTGCCTTTTGCTCAGCTATTTCATTTTCGGGAAAAATGATTCCGTCGGCATCCTCTCGAACCTTTTTCCGATGTTCGTGGCGGTTTACAACCTGTTCCTCGACTTCCAACACACCGCCGCGAATCGCGGGGATTTTTCATGACCTCTTCCCCGCCCGGACTCTCCATCGGCGCCGGCACGGTCCGCATTCCCCTGATTTTGGCGGGCGTATTTTTTCTGGGCGCCCTTCTTTTTTACGGACGCCACCTCGATTTTCCCGCGACCTACCACCCGGATGAATCCAAAAAAGTCCGGCAGGCGGTGGACGGGAAATACAATTTCCACCATCCGATGCTGCTGCTGGTGTCGGCGCGGGCCGCCGCCACGTTTGCCGGGCGCGCGCAGGATTTCGAATTCGTCAAGCGGACCGGCCGCATGGCGAGCGTCGTTTTTGCCGCCGGCTCTGTCGGGCTGCTTGCGCTTCTCGTCGGGTGGCTTTACGGACCGTTCTGCGGGGCGGCGGCGGGCGTGTTTCTTTTGGGGAACGCGGAGCTTTTCGAATTGGCGCACTATTTCAAAGAGGATCCCGCGTTGCTCTTCGGATTGTCCCTTTCCTTTGTGGCGATCACCGCCTGGACACGCGCGCCAAGCGCCTCGCTGGCCGCCCTTGCCGGTGCGGCGAACGCCGTGGCCGCTTCCGGGAAATACGTCGGATTTTTGATCGTGCCCTTTTGCATCGTGGCGATGCTGGCGGTCTCGCGTTTCCGGCGCAGGGACCTTGCGTGCTGGGCGGGCGGTTTTTTGCTCGCGCTGGCCGTGATCAACCTCCCGGCGATCCTCTCGCCCGAGGGCGTCGCGGCGAGCTTTTCCCGCGAGATGGCAGGTGTCGCCGGGAAGACGGGCGTCACAACCCGTGCCATTCCGCACGGGGTTTACAGCAATGTTTACTGGTCCTCCTCCACCCCCGTCCTTGTCCTTTTGCTTGGCATTTTCGGGTTGGATCTTTTGAAGAAGCGCTTTCAAATTTCCGCCGCCGAGGCGGTGATTGTGCTGTTCCCCGTCGTGTTTGTGATCCTCCTTTCTTTTTCCCCGAAAACCCACCACCGGTATTTTCTTCCGTGCGCCACGTTGTTTGCGTGTTTGAGTGCGGCCGGGCTCAAGCCGGTTTTGAGGCTGCGGCACGGGGCGGCCATCGGAACGGTGCTTGTGCTGGCCTCGACGGCCTTCCAACTCCCCCGACTGCTGGCCGCCGAGCACGGGTTTTCGCAGGATCACCGCGCGGAACTCAACCGGTTCGTCAACGAAACCCTGCCGCGGGACGCCGTTCTGCTCGAGGACCAGAAAGTTGATCTGGCTCCCGGAATCGAGAGAAAGGTCGTCAAACGGGAAATCACAGAGAAAGATTCCATCGCCTCCCTGCGTGCCGAAGGGTTCACCCATGTCATTGTTTCCCCGCGATTTTACGGCGCGCTTTTCATGACGTCCCTCCGCCCGCAACCCGGGAAGGAAGCGACAGTCTCGGCCTTGCGGAAATTTTACGAAACCCTCTTTCAGGACGGGGAACTCCTGCGCGAATGGCGCACGGGGGACAACATTTACCTCACGCCCGCCTTCCGGATCTATGCCATCGGGGCGACGAAATGAAAAGCGGCGATTCGGTTCTTTCCTTTGTGGCACGAATCGGCTCTTCCGCTGAGCTGCCCCGCTGGCGGATGGGGGGGGATTCGAACCCCCGGTACCTTTCGGCACACACGCTTTCCAGGCGTATTTCTTGGGTTGAAAATCAACGAGTTGCGGACGCGTTGTCCGCTGTTGTCCAGATTGGCGGATTGCGGCCTATCCGCGGCAATGCTTGTCGCAGAATTTTTCGATGACGCTTTTTTCCTCGGGAATCGAAAAGCAGATGCAGCAATAGACCTCTCCGACCTCGCCATCCCCGGCTGCGACGGTTTCCCACGCGGCGAGGGCGTTGGGGGTAAGCGGCGCGATCCGGCGTTGCAGGAGGGTGATCCCGCTGGCGTCTTGGATTGTGCGCCAGTTTTTCATTGGCAGGATTCCAGAAGCCTTGCTTCGGCCTCCCGGCGACGGAGCAGGCCGGGGGTGTCCGGCCAGAGGCGTTTCATTGCGCGGACCTGTGCGGCCATGGCCCGGTAGTTGATGCCGGGCGACAGGCGGGCGATCTCGCGCATTTCGACGCGGCCCGGACCGGCCAGCGATCCCCCGCGGTTGAACACCAGCGAGAGCAACGCGCCCTGGGCGTTTGGGTGCAGGCGTTCAAAACCGGGAAACGTGCGGCAGGTGAGCTGCCAGAACCTTGGAATTGTCACTTCGTTGAACACGCCTTCCGCCAGATCCCATTGCACAAGGATGTCACGCACAGTGTTCAACCGCGCCCGAGCGGCCGCGCCGGTGAGCCCTGAGACGGCCGCCAGACGTTCGCGCTCCGGCAATGCGCGGAAGTCTCCCCGGATGACATCGGGCGAGTTGTAGCCGCAATCGTAGCCGATCGCGACGGTGATCCCGCTGGCGAGCCCCGGCCACTCGGGATGAATCAGAAACCGCTCGTAATAAGCGCGCCCGCCGCCAACCTCGAAATCGAGTATCAATTGATACGCCTCGCGCGAGAGAGGCGGCGCGGGAGGCAGCGCGATCAGCGGATCAGCCCGAAGATCAGCACCGAGAAG
>JBAXTX010000017.1:0-28147 GCA_037129975.1 Verrucomicrobiia bacterium
CCGAACACGCGCAGGGCGCGAATCGGATCCACCAGCACGCTGACCGGCGCCACGGTGA
The DNA here is from genome assembly GCA_037129975.1 of Verrucomicrobiia bacterium. Classification (GTDB taxonomy): domain Bacteria; phylum Verrucomicrobiota; class Verrucomicrobiia; order Chthoniobacterales; family Terrimicrobiaceae; genus QYQL01. The sequence goes on from JBAXTX010000017.1 coordinate 59, forward strand.
AGGCATCGCCGTAGAGCCGCCGGAGGGGATACGTCACCGTGGCCGCAAGGTCCGTGCAACTGCCCACAGGCTCGGCAATGAAAATCTCGGGACGCGTCGCCTCGGTCAGGCGCCGGGAGGCATCCACCAACGAATTGAACCGGCAGCAAAAACAGCCGCCGGGAATCTCCTCCGTCGCGAACCCCTGCGAGCGCAGCATCGCCGTGTCCACCAGATGGCGCCCCTGATCGTTGGTGATGAGCCCCACACGCAGGCCCCGGGCGGACAGGTGCTGGGCCAGTTTGCCCACAGCGGTGGTCTTGCCCGCGCCGAGAAACCCGCCGATCATGATGTGGCGCGCCTTCGCAATCATGTTGTGTCGTGGTATATCCATGGAACGTCTGCGCTAACGTGCAGATGTTTTCCGGCGGTGTCAAGCGGCTTCTGACGTTCCGCGGAGCTATTTCGGCAGCTTGTCAAAGCAGAACGTGCAGCAGTCGAGCTTCAGCACGTTTTGGTTCGCGGCCAGTTCATCTTTCAGCCGGGGGGCAACGCCATAGAGCCGCTGTTTGCCGGATTTTTCCATTTCCAGCAGTCCGGCTTCTTTCAGGATTCGCAGGTGCTTGGACACGTTGTATTCCGAAGTTTTCAGCCGTCGCGCGATGGCGCTCACGCCGAGCTGCCTGCCGAGCAGCAGGCGCATGATGCGGAGGCGGTTGATCTCGCCCAACGCCTTCAACACTGCCATGCACTTGATGCCGGTCACGGGCACAAGGCTACATGGGAAGAATCATCCGGGCAATCCTGATCACGCCGAACTAATATTTCGGCATCGCGGGATCCACGTTTTCCGCCCATTCGCGGATCCCGCCGGTGAGGTTGAAGGTTTTCGAGAAGCCGGCCTTCTGGAGTTCGCGGACGGCCGTCTCGCTGCGGGGTCCGAGTTTGCAGATGAAGACGATTTCATCCGTGGAATCGAGCTCGCTCATCCGGGATGCGATCTCGCCGAGCGGGATCAGCTTGGATCCCGGGATCCGGGCGATGTCCCACTCGAACCGCTCGCGCACGTCCACCAGAACAAGCTTGTCCCCGCGGTCGAGCCGCGCCTTGAGTTCGGCCGCAGAAATTTCCGGCACCGGCGGCTCGGCGTCGTGCGCCTCCTTCGCCTGCGGGATCCCGCAGAACTGCTCGTAGTCAACGAGGCCGGTGATCGTCGGGTTCTCCGAGCAGACCGGGCATTTCGGATCCTGGCGGATTTTGAACTCGCGGAATTTCATCTTGAGCGCGTCGAAGTGGACAAGCCGCCCGATGAGCGGTTCGCCGATCCCGACGACGAGCTTGATCGCCTCGATCGCCTGCATCACGCCGATCACGCCCGGCAGCACGCCGAGCACGCCGCCCTCGGCGCAGCTCGGAACCATCCCCGGCGGCGGAGGCTCGGGGTAGAGGCAGCGGTAGCACGGGCCGCCGAGATGCGGCGCAAAGACCGTGCACTGGCCGTCGAACCGGAAAATCGAGCCGTAGATGTTCGGCTTTTTCAAAAAGACGCAGATGTCGTTCGAGAGGTAGCGGGTCGGGAAGTTGTCCGTGCCGTCAATCACGATGTCGTAGCCTTCGACGATCACCCGCGCATTTTCCGAGGTGAAAAACGCATCGTGTAATTCCACTTGGACGTTCGGATTCACTTCCTTGATCCGGTCGCGGGCGCTGTTGATTTTCTTGCGTCCGACATCCTTCGTCCCGTGGAGAATTTGTCTTTGGAGGTTCGAGTAGTCCACCACGTCGAAGTCCACGAGCCCGAGCGTGCCGACCCCGGCGGCCGCGAGGTAGAGCCCGATCGGTGAGCCCAGCCCGCCGGCTCCGATGCAGAGAACCTTGGCCGCCTTGATCCGCCGCTGGCCCTCCATCGTGACCTCGGGCATGATCAGGTGCCGGGAATACCGTGCGATCTCGTCGTTGCTCAACTCCACGGCGTCCAGCCGGGACGGGTCCAAAATGCTTTTGCTCATATACTGTAGATCAGCGGGGCAGGAACATTACCGATCGCGGCGAGGATTGCAAGGGAGCTCAAATCCCTCCGGCAAGAACCTCGCTCAGCTCCGCGACCCTTCGTGCAAAGAGTTCCAATGCCGCCTGCACCGGGGCCGGGCCGCTCATGTCCACACCGGCCGCGGCGAGCGTCTTGATCGGGAACCGGCTGCCGCCGCTTTTGAGGAACTCGAGATATTTGGACGCATCCCCGGATTCGGAAACCTGACGAGCGAGGGCCGCCGCCGCCGAGATCCCGGTCGCATATTTGTAAACGTAGAACGCACTGTAAAAGTGCGGGATCCGCAGGCACTCGAGATCGAGCTCCGTGTCCAGCGAGAACCGCGAACCAAAATAATCCGCCAACAACCGCCGGTAGATTTTTTGAAAAGAATCCAGCGTCAGCGCCTCGCCCGCCTCCTCGGCGGCATGGATGTCGCGCTCGAACTCCGCGAACATCGTCTGCCGGTAGAGCGTGCCGCGCAGGTCGTCAATCTGGCGGTTCAAAATATACGCCTTCATCCGGCGGTCGCCGGTCGTGCGCAGCAGGTGGTCGGTGAGAAGGATCTCGTTGAATGTCGAGGCGACCTCGGCGAGGAAGATCGGATAGTGGTAGTTCTGAAAAAGCTGGGCGCGCTGGGAATACCAGGTGTGCATCGAGTGCCCGGCCTCGTGCGCCAGCGTGTAAACGTCGGAGAAAACGTCCGCCTTGTAGTTCATCATGATATACGGCGGGCTCGTGAAAGTGCCGTAAGAGAACGCTCCGCTCCGCTTCCCCTTGTTCTCATAGCGGTCGCACCAGCGGCCCCCGCGGAGCCCGTGTCCGAGCACATCCACATACTCGTCGCCCAGAGGCGCGACAGCCGCGAGAACCTTCTCCACCGCCGAGTCCCAGGGCACATCGGTCTGCACGTCGTCCACCATCGGGACATACGTGTCGTAGTGGTGGATCTCCCCGAGTCCGAGCACCTCGCGGCGCAGTTCGAAATATTCGAAAAGAGGATTCAGGTTGTTCCGGACCGTGGAAATCAACCCGTCATAGACGGCCACCGGCACATCGTCGGCAAACAGCGCCGCCTCACGCGCCGAAGGGTAATGCCTCGCCCGCGCGTCGAATACTCCGGCCCGCACCGAGCTCGACAGGCTCGCCGCCAGCGTGAATTTGTGGTCCGAGAACTCCGCGTAAAACTGGTGGAACGCCGCCCGCCGGACGGCGGGATCGCGCTGCTGCAAAAACGACGAGAACGAGCTCTGGGTGAGCTCGCGCTCGGTCCCCTCCCCGTCTTTCAGCTTCCCGAATTTCATGTCCACGTTCGTGAGCTGCGAGAATGTCTCGCTGTGCCCGTGGATCGCGGATTTTCCGAGCGCGAGGATCCGTTCCTCCGCCGCTCCCAGGATGTGCGCCTTCATCCGGCGCAGCTTCTTCAACAGGATCGTCCAATCCGCCAGGGCGGGCGAGGCGAGATACGCATCGAACGCGTCATCCGGAATCGCCTGAATCTCCGGGGCCAGAAACGAGAAGGCCTCGCCGACCCGCACGAGCAGGCTCTCCAGCCGCGCCTCGCGGTCCAGCGCCGCCGCATCCGAGCTGTCCTCGGTGACCCGCAGTGCCGCAAACTGGTTCAGCCGCTCGACCCGCAAATCCACCCGCTTCTCAAACTCCAGGCACTCCGCCAGCGCCTCCGCCGAACTCCCCAGCCGCCCGCGAAACCGGGCGACCTGCGGGAATTCGCCTTGAAGGACGGCAAAATCCTCCTCCCACGCGGGATCATCAGGATAAAGCGGAGCGAGATCCCATGTGTCGGAAACGGAAACTTCGGAACGTAAAGTGATCATCGTGGCAGGATCCTATCCGCGCCGCCGCCCGACTGCAATCCTCCCGAGAGGACGGCATTGACTGCCCTAGCTCTTGTTTGTATTTTTTCACATGAAAATCCAAGTCCCGCTTCTTTTGGTGTCGCCTTTTTTGTTTCTTGAAATGCCGCGTGGAACATGACACGTTCCACGAATCCTCTGGTGCCAATTCCTCATGGACACCGGATTTGTGGACGCTGAGTCCCTCTGTCCGGTCCCTGCATGACGCCATCCATGTTCCTCGCGACGAGCCAAACGGTTCGCCCTCGCGGGGGGATGCGCACCGCCGGAGGAAACCAAAAAACGGATGGCATTCCACAGAAACTCTGAAATGCCGCCAATCGAAACAAATAAAATCATGTCAAACGAATACTCGCCGAGCGGATCGCGCCGCTCGCCCCGCCGTGGCGATCGTCGCCCCCGTCGCGGAGACCGTCCCTCAACATCCGCCCGCACGGAGTCACCCAAGCCCGCAAAAAAGAAGTCCCTCATCGAAAAAATCGTGGGTTTTTTCGGTGGGAAGCCAGAACCCAAGTCCCGCCAACCGGCGGCCGTCATGTCTTCGCGTCCGGCTGCACGCACCCAGGAGAGACCCTCGCGCGGCGAGCGTCCGACCGGGATGCGCAAGCCGGAGATCGTGGAGGTCACATCCGCGCGCCTCTACGTGGGAAACCTGTCGTTTGATGCGGCGGAGAGCGATCTTTTGGAGCTCTTCAGCGGGGTCGGAACGGTTCAGAATGTGGAAATCGTGATAAACCGCCACACGATGAAGTCGAAAGGCTTTGCCTTTGTCCAGATGCAGTCGGTCGAGGAAGCCAAGCGCGCCGTCACCGAACTTCACGACAAGGAATACATGGGCGGACGCAAGCTCGTCGTGAGCGGAGCCAAGGCCGTCGAGGAGCGCCGCAGCGAGCGCAACCGCCAGCCTGAAGACCAGCCCGAACTTCTGCCTGAACAATAATCCCACATCCACCCCGGGGCCCCGTCCGATCATCGTGACGGGGCCCACGGGAGTTGGAAAATCCGCCCTCTCGGTCGAGCTGGCCGAAATGATTGGCGGAGAAATCATCGGGGCGGATGCCTTTCAGCTCTACTCGGGTCTCCCGATTCTCACCGCCCAACCCCCGCCGGAACTCGTGCGCCGGGTTCCCCACCATCTCATCGGAGTCCTCGGGCTTCACGAATCCTGCAGCGCCGCACGCTTCGCGGAAATGGCCCGCCGTTGCATCCGGGAGATCCAATCGCGCGGAAAGATTCCCATTCTCACCGGAGGAACCGGACTCTACCTCAAGGCCCTGACCCACGGGCTCGCCGATCTGCCGCCGGTGGATGCCGCCCTCAGGAAAAAAATCTCCGCCATGGAGCCTTCGGATGCCCTTGCGCGCTTGGGCGAGGCCGACGGCCAGGCTCCCGGGCAGATTGACGCGCGCAATCCCGCGCGGGTCCGCCGCGCGTTGGAAATCGTTCTTTCGACCGGAAGGCCGCTCGCGGCATCGCGTGCGAACTGGAAGTCCGAAGGCAGCGGGTTCCGGGGGCTCGTTCTCGAACGCGACCGCGGGGAATTATGGAAAAGGATCGAAGAAAACGCGTGCTCGATGTTTGAGAAGGGAGTGGTTGAAGAAGTGCGCCGGGCGGCGTCAGCGGGACCGGGCGTGGCGCGAGCCATCGGATTCCATGAAATCCAGGAGTTGATCGCCGGACGGATCGCGGTCCCCGAGTGCCGGAACGCGATCATCACGGCGACCCGGCGCTACGCGAAAAGGCAATTGACCTGGTGTCGTCACCAATTTAATTTTCCCGTCATCCATTTGAGCGCGACAAATCCCCCGGTTTCCCTGATCGAATCCGCCATCCAACTCCTCGGCATTCCCGGCGGCACAGGCTCATGACGACAAACATCCCGCTCCCAAGCGAGAAAACCCTGCTCGTGGGCCTCGAACACAGCGGGATCAGCCGCTGGGACATCGAGGACTCGCTGGGGGAATTGCGCCAGCTCGCGGCGACGGCCGGCGCGCAGGTGGTCGGGACCGTTGTTCAGCGCCTCGACAAGCCGACCGCTCCCTACTACATCGGCAAAGGCAAAGCGTTGGAAATCGCCGGGGAATGCGAAGAAAAGGCGGTCACCTCGATCATCTTCGACGACGAGTTGTCGCCCGCGCAGGGCCGGAACCTGGAAGAGATCACATCGCGCAAAGTCCTCGACCGCACACAGCTCATCCTCGACATCTTCGCCCAGCGCGCCCGCACGAAAGAAGGCCGCCTGCAGATCGAGCTGGCCCAGCTCCAATATCTCCTGCCCCGCCTCACCCGCATGTGGACGCACCTGTCGCGCCAAAGCGGCGGGATCGGCACACGCGGCCCGGGCGAAACCCAGCTCGAGGTGGACCGGCGGCGGGTCCAGGAACGGATCGCCCGCCTCGAACGCGATCTCAAAGAGGTCCGGAAAAACCGGGGCGTCCAGCGCGAGGGACGCCTGCGCCGGAACTGGCCGGTTGCCTCGCTCGTCGGCTACACGAATGCCGGAAAATCCTCGCTCCTCAACCACCTCACCGGAGCCGGCGTGCTCGCGGTGGACAAGCTTTTCGCCACCCTCGACCCGACGACCCGCCAGGTCACGCTCCCGAACCGCCAGAAAATCCTTCTCACCGACACGGTCGGCTTCATCCGCAAGCTCCCGCACACGGTCATCGAATCGTTCAAGGCCACACTCGAGGAAGTGCAACTCGCCGACCTCCTCCTGCACATCGTGGATCTCAGCCATCCGCAATATCGCGATCAGATGTCCGCCGTGGATGCCGCCCTCGCCGAGCTCGACGCCTCCGGCAAACAGACGATCCTCGTGTTCAACAAGACGGATCTCGTGCCCGACCCGGAAATCGTCGCCAGCCAGCTTGCCAGGTATCCCGGCAGCGTTGCCATCTCGGCACGCACCGGGAAGGGAATCCCCTCGCTCATAGACGAACTTGAAGTCCGCCTGGCCGCATGGAGGCTGCGCGGCAGTTACCGGATCCCCTCGAACGCATCCGCCCTCCTCGCCGAAATCCACCGCGCCGGACACGTCCTCGACATCCGCTACGACGGCGACGACGCCATCATTCAGGCCCATGTCCCCGCGGAGCTCTCGGCGAGGCTCACGGCATACCAGATGGCCTGAGCCGCCACTCAGCCTGCTTCTTCCAACCCTTCCGGCATCGGCAGCGGGCGGGTCATTGAGCTGACCAGCTCGATGTGCTGCCCCGACTCCGAGGAGTCGAGGATCGAGTGCATGATGTCGAGCACATGGTAGGCGGTCTGCGCGTTCGCCCGGTGCTCGTGTCCGCCCTGTTCGGCGGCGATCATGTCCGCGACTCCGAGACCCCGGCTGTTGTCCGCATACCCGAACTCCAGCGGGATCTCCCTCCAGTCGCTGTCGTCGTGGCGACGGATGCGGACCGGTCCGCCAAACGTGTTCGGGTCGGGCACGGAAAGCGTGCCTTCGGAGCCGTAGATCTCGATGTTGGGCATGCTGTGGGATTGAACGTCGAAGCTCGTCACCAAAGTCACCACCGGACCGGATTCGAATTCCAGGAGCCCGGCAACATGGGTCGGGGTTTCGACCCGGATCATCTTTTCGACGAGCGGACTGTTCGAGATTTCCCGCTCCGGAAAACTGATGCGGGCGGCGCCGCCCACCCGGCGCACCGGCCCGAGCAACGTCGTGAGGGCCGTGAGATAATACGGCCCCATGTCGAAAAGCGGCCCGGCCCCCTTCTTGTAAAAAAATTCCGGGTTCGGATGCCCCCCTTCGACACCCCGGTTCATCATGAACCCGCCTCCCGCGACCGGCTCGCCGATGGCGCCGGAATCAATCAGCTTCCGGCACGTCTGCAGCCCGGCGCCCAAAAACGCATCCGGCGCGCACCCGATCCGCAGCCCCTTCTCCCGGGCCAGACCGATCATCTCGCGGGCCTCGCGTCGTTTGGAAGCCAGAGGCTTTTCGTTGTAGAGATGCTTCCCGTTTTTGAGAACTTCGAGCCCGATCTGCCCATGAACGGACGGAGTGGTCAGGTTGATCAACAGCCCGACCTCCGCGCTAGCGAGAAGCTGCTCAACCCGCATCGGAGACGGAATGCCGTGCTTTTCCGCCAGTGCCTGCGCCCGCGAATAATCCCGATCCGCACACGCGACGATCTCGATGTTCCGGAACCTTTTCCCCGCCTCCGCGTAAATCCCGCTGATATTCCCGCACCCGATGATCCCGACCTTCGTTTTTTTCATTTTTCTTCAGATGTTAAACTGAAGTTCCCAAGGCAAAAAGGCAATTAACCACCTGCCAAGCAGGAGGTTAATTGCCTTTTTTGTCTTCCGAATGTAGCCATGCATATTTTATTGCATTGCGCATTTCTCTTTTGACAGTTCTTTGTGTGTGATTTTTTCTTTATCAAACAGTAGCCATGTTTATCGAACGCATCCCCAACCGCAACTCTCCGCCCTGCATCCTCCTGCGCGAAACCTACCGCCTCGCCGGCAAGGTCAAGCACCGCACCATCGCCAATCTTTCCAAGTGGCCACCCGACGTCGTCGAGGGCCTGCGCGGCCTTTTCAAACCCGAGCGACACCCCGGCTGCTCCGCAACCTCCTCCCCGGCTTTTCGCATCACGCGCTCCCTGCCTCACGGTCACGTCGCCGCCGTGCTTTCCACCATGCGCAAGCTGGGCATCGCTCATCTTCTGGGCTCCAAGCCTTGCCCGCAACGCGATCTCTGCATGGCCCTGATTGCCTCACGCATCCTCTTCCCGGGTTTCAAACTTGCCACCTCCCGCGCCCTCGACCCGGAAACCCGTTTGAGCACCCTCGCCCAGGAATGCGCCCTGCCCCAGGATGTCGATGAGGACGACCTCTGCGCCGCCATGGACTGGCTCCTGCCCCGCCAGCCGCGCATCGAGAAAGCTCTTGCCGCACGCCACTTTCCTGAAGGCTCGCTGGTTCTCTACGACCTCACGAGCTGCCGCTTCGAGGGCAACTCCTGTCCGCTCGCCCGCCTGGGCCACCCGTGCGACGGGAAAAAGGGGAAACTGCAAATCGTTTACGGCCTGCTCTGCAACCGCGAGGGCATTCCCGTGGCCGTCGAAGTCTTTGCGGGCAACACGGCCGATCCCATGACGCTGGCCACCCAGATCAAAAAGCTGCGCCAACGCTTCGGCCTCCGGCATCTGGTGCTCGTGGGCGACCGGGGCATGATCACCCAGGCCCGCATTGACGAGGAACTGCGCGGCGTCGAAGGCTTGGATTGGATCACCGCCCTGCGTTCCAGCCAGATTGCCGATCTGGCCGCCGCAGGGTTCATCGATCCTTCGCTCTTTGACGAAAAGAACCTCGCGGAAATCCAGAGCCCCGACTTCCCCGACGAACGCCTGGTGGTCTGCCGCAACCCCCTTCTCGCCCGCTCCCGAGCCCACAAGCGCGAGGAACTCCTCTGCGCCACCGAAGCGGATCTGGCCAAGATCGCCGCCGCCGTCCATCGCCCCAAGCGCCCCCTGCGCGGCAAGGACCGCATCGGGCTCGAAGTCGGCCGCGTCATCGAGAGGCACAAAATGGCCAAGCACTTCGATTGGAAAATCTCCGACTCCGGCTTCACCTGCTCCCGGCGCGCCGAAAACATCGCCCGCGAAGCCACCATCGACGGGCTTTACGTGGTTCGCGCCAAAGTCACCGACGAAAACTTCACCGCCCCACAACTCGTGGAGCGCTACAAAGACCTCGGCCTGGTGGGAAACGCGTTCCGTTGCCTCAAGACCGTGGATCTCAAAGTGCGCCCCATCCACCACCGCGGCGAGGATCGCGTCCGCTGCCACGTCTTCCTTTGCATGCTCGCCTACTACGTGGAATGGCACATGCGCGCCGCCCTCAAATCCGTGCTCTTCGATGAAGACGACCACGAGTCCGCCCGCGCCAGCCGCTCCGATGCCGTCGCCCCCAAGCTCCCGTCCCCCTCGGCCAAACGCAAGGCCCTCACCCAACGCACCCCCGACGGCCCGCCCGTCCACAGCTTCCAGACCCTGCTCAAAGACCTCGCCACCATCACCCGCAACACGATTGCGCCCAAACTTCCCGGAGCCCCCGGCTGGCAGCAGGAAACCGAGCCCACGCCCCTGCAGGGAAAAATCCTCCGGCTTTTACAGGCCCACCCGATGAGCAGCCGGTAGCAGGAAGTTCAGAATCGCCGTAAAACCCGGTGTTCATGCGGCTTCCAGCTTGTTCTGGGCTTGGAACTTCAGTTGAGAGGACCATGCGTCGCCCTCGGCTTTACGTCTCTATCAAAGCAGCGGCGGCGACAGCGGGACGATTGCGAAGTCACAAATCGCTCATCAGGCCGATTTCTACTTCAAGCCTCAGGAAGCAGTCTGAACGGCGAGCCGCTCATTTTTGCAGCCATTAGCCCGACTTTCTCGTGCGACCCCATGCGGGGAATGCCCGTTGCCGCAAGGAGCGCCTCGGCCGCACGGCGCGAGGCCCCGCAGGCTTCGAGCGACGAGGTGATTTTCAGGAGTTCCGCAGAAAGCGCTTCGCGGGCCCCGTGGTCTTTGAGCAGCCGGATCGTTTCGGCGGCGATGCCCTCCGGAGTCGCCCGGTTCTGGATGAATTCGCGCACGACATGCGGCGCGGCTTTGGCCGGGAGCCTCGGGTCGGGAGGCGGGTTGACGCGATAGTTGTTGAGGATGTTGACGATCCCGAGCCCGTCCACGTCCACAAGCCGACGGCCGATCTCGAACGTCAGCCAGGCAATTTTGTAAACCAGACAATACGGAAGCCCGAAGAACGCGGCTTCGAGGGTCGCGGTCCCTGAGCAGACGATCCCGGCGGCGGCCCGCTGCATCAGTTCGTGTGCGGATCCTGTGCGGACCGTGATCCCGGGCGCCATCTCCCGCATGCGCGCGGCGAGGGGCTCGCTGGCGGCCGCCGCCTCGAAGCGCGCCGAAGGAACTTCCCGCCGGATGATCTCCGCCGCTCCCGCCATGACGGGGAAAATTCTTTTGACCTCGCGTTCGCGGCTGCCGGGAAAAAGCCCGACAAGCCCGGGCTCGCGCGGGACCGCGAGACGTTCCTTTGCCAGCGCCTCGAGCAACGGATGTCCCACAAAAACCGTATGCAGTCCGCTCGCCTCATACATCGGGGCCTCGAAGGGAAAGACGCAGATCATCAGGTCGAGGATCTTCGCCATTTTCGGAATCCGTCCCCGGTTCCACGCCCAGACCTGCGGGCTGATGTAATAGAGGATCTTCCCCCCGAAACCCGAGGCACGCAGCGCCTTCGCAAGGCGGAGGTTGAACCCCGGGTAATCCACCAGCACGACCGCCGCCGGGTTCTCCGCCGCGATGTCGGCGAGCATGACGCGGAATTTTTTTCGGAAATACCCGTAGTGGCGGAGGACATCCCAGAGCCCGAGCACCCCCGCCCGCGCGGTCCAGCAATCGAACGGCCCGTCCGCCAGCTCCCGCATCCGTCGCCCGCCCGCGCCCGCAAACCGGATCTCCGGAACCGCCTCGCGCAACGCCCGCATGACCTCCGCCGCGCGCGCATCCCCGCTCGTCTCTCCGGCAACGAACCAGAAGTTATGAGTGTTCAGAGGCATTTTTTCGAAAGATCGTCAACGACCAAGCAGGGAGCGTGACATGGGCAGGCGCTCGGTGCATCGCACGTCGACTTCTTGATATTCTGTGCCTTCTTCACGGCAAGTTCACTTGGAAAGTCGGAGTTCAACGGGGGCGAAAAAACTCCCCACAGGCCAGCGATTAACTGGACGAATTGGTTCGCTTTTCATTCTTTGTGGCTCAGTTTGGTCGGAATTGATTTGTGTTCTTTAAGATACTGGTAGCGGAACTCTAAATCATCCCAAGCAGAAATGTCTTGGTCCAATGCTTCCTTCGGGAATTGGGGTGACCGACGGGACTCGAACCCGCAACAGCCAGGACCACAACCTGGAGCTCTACCATTGAGCTACGGCCACCATAAAAGCACTCTCTTGTGGATCTGTGCGAGTTGTCAGCCTTCCGTGCCGCGCGTCATTTGTCAACGCGGTTCTTGCGGTTCTTGCGCATGCGGTTCTTGGGGTGCAGGACAAAAATCTTCGATCATGCGGCGAGAGGGAGCGTGTCGTTCTCAGCGGCGCGTGAGTTGAGGCGGTATTTCCCAAATGAGTCCATCCTGCGGCTGGCATGGATGCAGCGGAAGGCGAGGACTTTGTCCGCTCCCGCTCCCGCCCCAATCATTACGATCTCACTAGAAGCGGCATCCTGCCGCTTGGATGCTTTCTCCAAGCGGCGGGACGCCGCTTCTACAACGGCACCTTCTTTGCCCGGTCTTCCGTCTGATCGTAATGATTCGGGCTCACCCGCGCTCGCGCGAAGAAATCCCGCGACGAGTGACCGGGCGCTGATCAGCCCAGCGCCTTGATGAGGAGGGTGGCGTTGTGGCCGCCAAATCCGAAGGAATTGCTCAGGACGGTCTTGAGCTTCGCTTCGCGGGCGACGTTCGGCACGCAGTCGAGGTCGCACTCGGGGTCGGGGTTGTCCAGATTGATTGTCGGCGGAACCACTCCGTGCTTGATGGCAAGAGCGCAGGCGGCGAGTTCCACTCCGCCGGCCGCGCCGAGCAGGTGGCCGGTCATGGATTTCGTCGCGCTGACCATCGTCTTCTTCGCATGGTCGCCCAGAGCGGACTTGATCGCCTTGGTTTCGCAGATGTCACCGAGCCCGGTGGATGTGGCGTGGGCGTTGATGTAGTCGATCTCATCCGGATTGACCCGTCCATGGGCCATGGCGATCGTCATCGCGCGCGACGCCCCCTCGCCCTCCGGCATCGGAGCGGTCATGTGGTAGGCGTCCGCCGTGCAGCCATAGCCGGAGATCTCGCAATAGATCTGTGCCCCGCGGCGTTTGGCATGCTCATATTCCTCAAGGATCATGATGCCCGCGCCCTCGCTCATGATGAATCCGTCGCGGTCGCGGTCGAACGGACGGCAGGCCTTCTCGGGTTCGTCGTTGCGCAGGCTCAGGGCCTTCATCGAGGAGAAGCCGGCGATGCCCAGCGGGGAGATCGTCGCCTCGCAGCCTCCGGCGACAAAAATGTCGGCGTCGCCGAATTTGATGATCCGCCAGGCCTCGCCCAGCGAGTTGTTTGCGGTGGCGCAGGCGGTCACGATGCACATGTTCGGCCCGCGGAGGTCGTATTCCATCGAGACGATCCCGCTGGCCATGTTGGAAATCATCATGGCGATGGTGAACGGCGACACGCGCGAGGGGCCGCGTTCGAGCAGGCGCTTGCACTCGTCTTCCATCGTGCGAAGCCCGCCGATCCCGCTGCCGATCAGAACTCCGAACCGGTTGTGATCCACCTTGTCGAGGTCCATGCCGGAATCCTCGAGCGCCATCTTCGTCGCCGCCATCGCGAACTGGGTGAAGCGGTCGGTGCGCTTCGCGGATTTCGGATTTTTAAAATACCGGACGGGCTCGAAGTTCCGGACCTCGCCCGCGATTTTGCAGTCGAAGACGGCCGAGTCGAATCCGGTGTACCGGCTGATGCCGCTGCGCCCCTCGGTGAGGGACTTCCAAAATGTGGGAATATCAATGCCGATGGGGGTAACGACACCGATGCCGGTCAGGACTACTCTTCGCTCGCTCATGTGATGAATTTTCGCGTGTTTTCAGTTGCGGAACGGTCAACTAGGCGGGATCACCGCAGGCTTGGCAATGAAATTATTTCCAACGGAGCTAAAAAGTTAAAAGGAAACCGGTTTGACCCGTTCGTTCAAACTCCCGCACCGGGGGCATACGGCGAGAGGAGTTGGCGAGGGGTCTTCGAACTCCATGCAGCACACCGGGCAGCGAAGACGATGCCGCACCGCATGCCGGTCCCTCCTCCGCCGAACCACTTCGTAGCCGATCCAGACAAAAAAAATCCCCGCGAGGAAGATGAGCAGGCAAACAAAAGCCAGCCACTCGAGGTGAATGGGAATCATGGCGGAGAGGGGATCCCCCATTGAAAAGTCACGGCCCCCCACGCCGGGTCTCCCGGCCCCTCGGAAAAGCGGAGCGCACGCAGAATTCCGGCGGACTTCCTGTCCAACTCCTCGTTTCCCGAGCTCTGCTGGGAAAACAAATGGGCGACAGAACCGTCCGCACGCACGGCGACGAGAAAAACCGCCGAACCCGGATCCGATCCCCCCGAGGGCTGCAGCCCGGCATCCGGCGGGAGGACGGGCGCACGTCCGGCGAGCGCGCCCGTGGCAGTCAACCTCACGGAAGGAAGAGGAGGTTTGTCGCTCTGTCGGAATCGGTCCCGGACAAAAACAGGCACGGGACCGGTTGCGGAAAAAATGCGTGGGGCAGGTGTGGAAACCGCCGGGAGCGGATCGAGAACCGCTCTGGCCGTGTCATATTGCGGAGTGTAATCCCCGGAACCCGCGCCGTCGGCCGGCGGCAGCCCTCTGCCGGGCGCAAAAACGGCCGGGTCGGCGGATTGCAGCAGCCCCGAAAGGCGCGAAGACTCGGGGGATCCCGCAGGCACGTAAAACACCGCCGCCGAGCCAACAGCTCCGGACTCCTGGCTGGGATAAATGATGGAAAAGAGAAAAAACAGGCAGGCATGCATCACGCCTGCAGCCACCAGCGCGGCGGGAAGAATCAGGTGCAGGTGGTGCCGGCCCGGCCAATCAAAGATCAGGCCGTCCTTCATCGCGGTTCCTCATTTGTGGCGATCACCGTCGGGTATCCCAGCTCGAGCGCGACCGCCATGACGCGCGCCACAAGATCGAACGGAGCAAGGCGGTCGGCCTTGATGATGATCGTCCGCTTCCGCCCCTCGCCCGAAGTGAGCTTCACGCGGAGCACTTCAAGCGAAACCTGCTCGTTCTCGAAATAGACCGCGTTCAGCGGGGCGGCGGTGACGCTCACCACCTGGGGATCCCGCTGCGGAGCAAGAAGGAAAGGCGAATCGGGAACAGAAACCGCCACGCCCGGCTGCAGAAGAAAGGACGTGCTCAGGACGATAAAAAAGATCAGGGAAAGCACGACGCCCAGAGCCGGCGCCACAAACAGGAGGGCCGGGTGCAGGCCGGGCGATCGCTCCAGTTTCACGCGGCGCCAGCCGGGTCATCCGGCCCGCAGAGGATTTCGATGGTTTCGATGGCCGCCCGCTCGATGTCGTGCAGGACGGCACTGACCCTCGCGGAAAGGTAGCTGTGCGCGACAAAGGCCGGGATCGCCACGGTCAGCGCCGCCGCCGAAGTGAGAAGACTCTCGTAAACCCCCCCTGCGATTTCCGCCGCCGTCGCATAGCCGCCGTGCGCGGAAATCTGCTGGAACGCGCTCAGCAGCCCGAGGACCGTCCCCAGAAGCCCGATCAAGGGCGTGGCATAGGCGATCGTGCCGAGAAGGGCGAGGTTGCGCTCCAGGCGCGGCACCTCAAGCTGCCCGGCCTCCTGCGCGATCTCCCGCAGCTCCGCCCTCGGCGCGCCGTGCTTCAAAATCACCGCGTGCAGCACGCGCGCCACCGGCCCCGGCGACCCCGCGCATTCCTGCAGCGCCTCGGTGAAGTTTTTCCGCCGCAGGAGGTTCGCCAGCCCGCGCAGGAAGTCCCCGGTATGGATGGATGCCCGGTGAAGCGAAAGCAGCCGCTCGAAAAAGACCCCGAGAGCGGTCACGCTGCACAGAAGAATCAACCACACGAGAGGCCCGCCTTTTTGCACAAGTTCCAACATGGTCACAACCTCATACCACCGAACGCAAACCAGCGCGAGCCCGGATTTTCACTCCGCGCTCTTCGCTTTACAACACAGCCCGCACAGGGCCAGTCTCCCGTCCTCCATGATTGAGCGCCTCGAACGCCACCTCTCCCGCTTTGCCATCCCCGGACTGATCCGGTATGTCGTCGCGCTCAACGCCCTGGTCTTTATCCTGGTGCGGCTGAGCCCGGATTTCGCGCGGGTCCTCCTGCTCGACCGCTCGGCCATCCTGCACGGAGAGGTCTGGCGCTTGGTGAGCTGGATCTTCCTTCCCCAGACGCAGGGTCTGTTCTGGATCGTTTTCTACCTGATGTTCACCTGGTGGCTCGGCGATCTGTTGGAAGAAAGCTGGGGCGTGTTCCGGCTGAACGTCTATTATTTTCTGGGGATGGCCCTCTGCATCGCCTCGGGCCTCCTCTTCGGCGCCTCGGGCGGAAATCTCTTTTTGAACCTCTCGCTTTTTCTTGCGGTGGCAACCCTCGCGCCCAACCTCGAGATCCTCCTCTTTTTTATCCTGCCCGTGAAGATCAAGTGGATTGCTCTCTTCAGTCTGATTTTTCCCGCGGGCATCCTGCTGTTCGAGCCGCTGGCGGAAAAGATGGTCGTTGTGATGTGCCTCGGAAACTACCTTCTTTTCTTTGCGCCGTCGTATTTTCGCGGGGCGCTCGAAAGCCAGCGGGTGCGCGGGCGGAGGACGCGGTTCGAGACGGCGAAGCTGCCGGACAACGACCCCCTGCACCGGTGCGCGGTCTGCGGTGCCACCGAGCACACGAGCCCGGACGCGGATTTCCGGGTGGCGGCGGACGGCAGGGAATACTGCACCTGCCACCTGCCCGGCCGTTCCGCTTGAAGATTTCCGCTTGACGAATCACGGAGTCCGACCAACATTCCCGAACATTCTTATCGAGAGTGGCGGAGGGACTGGCCCTTTGATGCCACGGCAACCGCTGGGATCGTTCGCTTGCTGAATGCAAACGAATGCTCCCGGGTCCAGGTGCCAAATCCAGCTCCGGAACCAAGCGCAAGCGCGGGACCGGGGGAAAGATGAGGTGAGCCGGTTCGTTGGCAGGGCCCGGCTTGTTTCGTCGCCCGCTCTCGGCAAGGCCAAGACATCATGAGCGAACAACAGACATTCTTTTCCAACCTCAAATGCCGCGAGTGCGGGCGCCTCTACCCGAAGGAGGCGATCCACATCTGCGAGTTTGATTTCGGCCCGCTCGAGGCGGACTACGACTACGGCCTGATCGCCCGGCACATCAGCCGCGACGCCATCGCCTCGCGTCCGCAGACGATGTGGCGCTACCGCGAGCTGCTGCCGATTGACGGCCTGCCGACGGTCGGCCAGCAGGTCGGGTTCACGCCGCTGGTCCGCGCCGACCGCCTGGCGGCCAAGCTCGGCGTCGAGGAGCTCCACATCAAGAACGACACGGTCAACCACCCGACGCTCTCGTTCAAGGACCGCGTCGTTTCGGTCGCCCTGAGCCGCGCCCGCGAGCTGGGCTTCAAAATCGTCGCCTGCGCATCCACCGGCAACCTCGCGAACTCGGTCGCCGCCAATGCCGCCGCCGCAGGTCTCACAAGCTACGTCCTCATTCCCGCGGACCTCGAGAAAAGCAAGGTCGTCGGCTCGCTCGTCTATGGCAGCCAGGTGATCGGCATCCACGGCGCCTACGATCAGGTCAACCGCCTTTGCTCGGAGATCGCGGGAAAATACGGCTGGGGATTCGTGAACGTGAACCTGCGTCCCTATTACGCCGAGGGCTCGAAGAGCATGGGATTCGAGATCGCCGAACAACTCGGCTGGAAGCTCCCGCGCCATACCGTCGTCCCGATGGCCAGCGGGTCGCTCCTCACAAAAATCCACAAGGCCTACAACGAATTCCTCCGCATTGGCATCCTGGACGAGGCCCCGTTCTCGGTGCATGGCGCGCAGGCCGCGGGATGCTCGCCGATCTCCGCCGCATTTAAAAAGGGGACCGACATCGTCAAGCCGGTGCCGAACCCGCAGACGATCGTCAAGTCGCTTGCGATCGGCACGCCGGCCGACGGCTACTACGCGCTCCGCAGCATGAACGAAACCGGCGGCAGCGCCGAGGATTGCACGGACGACGAGGTCATCGAGGGCATCCGACTCCTCGCGGAATACGCGGGCATCTTCTCCGAGACCGCGGGCGGGGTCACGGTCGCCTGCGCGAAAAAACTCATCGAGTCGGGAAAAATCCCGCGCAACGAAAGCATTGTCCTCTGCATCACCGGACACGGGCTCAAGACGCAGGAAGCCATCCACGCAAACTGCGGCGAACCCCGCCTCATCAACCCGAGCCTCCGTGAATTCGAAGCCCTCATCGCCAACGATCAGGCCGTCCTCCAGAAGGATTAAGCATTAAGGTTTAACCCCATCACCCCGAAAGCCTCCCGTCCGGAATTCCACACTTAACCCTTACAACCTGCCCCCACAACCAGCCGCTCCAAACTAATCCCAGTCAACTTAAACCTTAATACTTAAACCTCTCATGAACATCTCAGTCCGCATCCCGGCCCCGCTCCGCAAGCTCACCCACGAACAGGAAGTCGTCCCCGCAGAGGGCGCGACCATCGGCGAGATCCTTGTCAATCTCGACAAATCCTTTCCCGGGCTCATCGAGCGCATCTGCGACGAGCAGGGCAATGTCCGCCGCTTCGTCAACATCTTCGTCAACGACGAGGACATCCGCTTCCTCGAAGAGAAAGCCACGCCGGTCAAAGACGGCGACGAAATCAGCATCGTCCCCGCCATCGCCGGCGGCTAGGAGGCTCGGCCACTGGTTGCAAAAGAGCGACGAGGCGCGGAAGTTTTCAAATTGCTCCAGAAAGATCAGGGGGTTCAGTGAAATCGCCGGGACTCTTCCCGTCTTTGATGATGTGGGAAAGAATCGCGTGGAGGACCGCCGCCGGGGTCTCGGAGGCGTCAACAAGGACCGTGAGCTTCGGGCCATAAAACTCCAGAAGGGGCTTCGACTCGCGGTCGTAGGTATCGAGCCGGCGGCGGATGATCTCCTCGTTCGCGTCGTCGAGCCGGCTGTCCTTCAGCGCCCGTTTTTTCAGCCGGACGACCACTTTCTCGCGGTCCACGCAACTGAGATGGAAGACCCGCCGGACGTCGATGATTTCGTTCATGAGCTCGGCCTGCCGGATATTCCGGGGGATGCCGTCAAGGAGGAGACAATCAATGTCCGGCCTGAACGCCTGCGCTTCCACGGCGTGCTGGAGGCTGGCTTTCCAGAGCGCGACGGTGATCTCGTCCGGGACGAGCTGCCCTTTGCTCGAATATTCGAGGAACGAGCGGCCGAGCGGGGTGCGGGTATCCAAGTTGCGGAAGACGTCTCCGCAGGCGCAGTGGTAGAACCTCGGGAGGCTGCCGAGCGTGGTGCCTTGTGTGCCCTTGCCGCTGCCCGGGGCACCAAAGAAAAGGTAGGTGGGGTATTTCATGGTGTCCGGGAAAATATGCGCGGTCTTTTCTTTGTGCAACTTCGCACTTGACATTTCTCAGCGATTTTACTTTTTAAAACCTCCCGATGAGACGAGATTGCTCGCCTGCGGATTCCTGCTTGAAGTTCCACTTCTTCCCAATGAACACAAACATCGAATCCCACCTCGTCGAAAAGCGCGTTTTCAAGCCCTCGAAGGAGTTTTCCAAAAATGCGCTGATCCCGAATTTTGCCGCCTACAAGAAGCTCCACGCGAAATCGGTCAAATCGCCCGAGAAGTTTTGGGCGAAGGAAGCCACCGCCCTGACATGGAGAAAAAAGTGGACATGCGTGCTCGACTGGAAAGCGCCGTTTGCAAAATGGTTTGTGGGCGGGCATTTGAACGCAAGCGAGAACTGCCTGGACCGTCATCTCGATGGGCCGCGCCGGAACAAGGCGGCAATCATCTGGGAGGGAGAACCGGGCGAAAGCCGCACGCTCACCTACCACCAGCTCCACCGCGAGGTCTGCATTTTCGCGAATATCCTGAAGCGCAACGGCGTGAAGTCCGGCGATCGGGTGCTGATCTACATGCCGCTTATTCCGGAAGCTGTCGTTGCCATGCTCGGATGCGCCCGCATCGGGGCGGTGCACTGTGTGGTTTTCGCCGGCTTCAGCAGCGAGAGCATCAAGGATCGGATCGCTGACAGCGGAGCGACGGTCGTGGTGACGGCCGACGGCGGCTACCGCCGCGGTCAGGTCGTCTCCTTGAAACAAAACGTGGACCATGCTCTGGAGAGCTTGACGCAGATCCGCCGCGTGATCGTCTTCCGCCGCACGCACCTCGACATCCACATCAGGGAAGGCCGCGACGTCTGGTGGCACCGCGAGGCGGAATACGTGGACGCGAAGTGCCCGCCGCATCCGGTGGACAGCGAGCACCCGCTCTTCATCCTCTACACGAGCGGCTCGACGGGGAAACCGAAGGGCATCCTCCACACGACCGGCGGCTACCTCACCGGCACGGCTTCAACCACGAAGTATGTTTTCGACCTGCGCGAGAACGACGTCTACTGGTGCACCGCCGATGTCGGCTGGATCACCGGGCACAGCTATCTCGTTTACGGCCCGCTCGCCAACGGGGCGACCTGCGTCCTCTACGAGGGCGCGCCGAACTGGCCGGAGCCCGACCGGTTCTGGAAAATCATCGCTGAGTTCGGGGTCACGATCCTCTATACCGCGCCAACCGCCATTCGCGCGTTCATGAAATGGGGCGACGAATGGCCGAAGAAGCACGATCTCTCGTCGCTGCGGCTTCTCGGCACGGTCGGCGAGCCGATCAACCCGGAAGCCTGGATGTGGTATTACAAGCACATCGGCGAGGAGCGCTGCCCGATTGTGGATACCTGGTGGCAGACCGAGACCGGCGCGATCATGATCTCCCCGTTGCCCGGAGCCACCCCGCTCAAACCCGGAACAGCCACCCTTCCGTTCTTCGGCATTGATGCCGCGATCGTGGACGACAAGGGAAAGGAAGTCGGACCGAACGAAGGCGGGAAGCTCGTGATCCGCAAGCCCTGGCCCGCGATGCTCCGCACGCTCTACGGCGACAACGCCCGCTACCGGAAACACTACTGGAGCGAGGTCAAAGGGTGCTACTTCACCGGCGACGGCGCACGCCGCGACAAAGACGGGTATTTCTGGATCGTCGGGCGGATCGACGACGTGCTCAACGTGGCCGGACACCGGCTCAGCCCCGCAGAAATCGAAAGCGCTCTCGTCTCGCACCACGACGTCGCCGAGGCGGCGGTCGTCGGACGCCCGCATGACATCAAAGGTCAGGCGATCGTCGCATTTGTCACCCTGCGAAGCGGGCACAAGGCGAGCAAGGAACTCGCCGAAACGCTGCGGAGACACGTCGCCCATGCGATCGGAGTGATCGCCAAGCCCGACGACATCCGCTTCACCGAGGCGCTCCCGAAAACGCGCAGCGGAAAGATCATGCGTCGCCTCCTGAAGCAGATCGCCGACGGAACAGCCATCACCGGGGACACCACCACGATCGAAGACTTCAGCGTCCTCACCAAGCTCCGCTCGACGGACGAGTAAAATCGCGGCAGTCGCTTCCTGCCATCGCCGGCGGCTAGAGCGGTTTCATGAGAACTGTAGCCGCAAAAGAACGCGGAGATCTCAAAAAATGACTTTCCCCAATGGGTAATCCTGCCTTTCTTTTGTGCTCCTTGCGTTCCTTCGCGGCCATTGACTTTATTTCTTTTGCTCTAGGAGGCTCTTCTGCTGCCCATGACAAGCAGCAGGATGCCCCCGACAATGGCGGTGCCGCCGAGAACAGGCGGCAGGGGAATGGTGTGGGTCTTTTCTGCGGTGACCTTCAAGGGGCCGATGTCGATGGCCGTCTCCGCCGTCTTGTAGGTGAAGCCCTGGTAGGCGAGGGCCAGGACCCCGACGGCGATCAGTAAAGCTGCCACAATGGCATAGGGTTTCATAAGATGGATGAGTATAGCTGTGATGGCATTTTGTTCAGATGATCCGCCGGCCTTGTATGATTCTGACGAGAACCATGATGATCGCGACCACGAGCAGGACATGGATGAGCCCGCCCATCGTGGAGCTGGTCACCAGTCCCAGCAGCCAGAGAACGACAAGAATTGTTGCAATGGTCATTAACATAGGATTTTCCTTTCAGTTGGTTTGCGCCTTCGGCCACCCCAGACAGTCCGGCTTGCGCCGGGCCGCCTGGGTTTTGGCTTCAGGCAGAGACTTAGTAGCTCCTGACGGTTTGTGTTTCCACCGTGGCGGAGCGCGGCCGTGATGTGGTTGTTTGTTCGGTCGTCGAGGTTGTCGAATGAGTTCTTGGCTCCCTTTTCACGGTGACGCAACCGGTGGTCAGGGACAGCGTCCCCACGGCGATGAGTGAGATGATGATAGCTTTCATGGTATTGCCTTGTTTACTTGGTTTCGGTCGTGGTCGTGGTGGTTTTGCTTTCTTCAACAACCGGACTCGGAACGAGCACGGCTTTTCTCACAACAACCTTCGAGGCCATGAGCGAATCGCCGACTTTGTTGTAATAGACCGTGACCGGGAGTCCGGACTTCACTGTCGTGAGGGCGACGGGGTTTCCGGCCTCATCGACATACGTGGTCGTCTTGCTGTAGGTGTAACTCACGGGCGCGGTGCCGGTTTCGGTTTTGATGATCATCGTTTGCGGCCCAAACTCGCTGATTGTTCCGGCGGACGTGGTTGTTGTCACAGATGTCTGTGCGGAGGCGGTGAGGAGCGTTCCTGTCAGCAGGATTGCCCCGATGGATTTGCGGATTACGTTTTTCATAGGCTCGAACTTATGCGCGAACCAAACACTCCGCCATAGGGTGTAACCCGACCTTCTTCCACGGATCTGACAGGCCCCGTTTATTTGGCCTCTTTCAAGATCTTCATGACGGCCTGCACCGTCGCCGGCCGCTCCAGGCATGCGTGTGGGTAGGGCACGATTGTTTCCGAGGCGCTTCCGTCGAGATGCGCGCTCCAGTAGGGCACGACGCCATCGCTGCCCTGGCGGAAATCCACCGCGCGGCGGGTGGCAATGATGGAATGAAAGGGAACGCCAACAGGGTGGCGGGCCAGAGCGTTGAAGAACGGGTGCTTGGTGGAAAGGTTTTCCGTCCCACCCACGCCAAAGTCATGGAACGGGCGGAGCGCCGGCTGGATGGATGCGGGAGGCAGCTCCACAAGCGCTTTCAACCGATGGCGCGCGGTCTCCGGCAGGAAGAGCACAAGGCGCATGGCTGCCCGCAAAATGCCATTGTCGGCAAGGACGCTGCCCCGGTGCGGCGTGCCAATAAACACAACACGCTTCACCTCCGGATCGCGTTGAAAAAACAGGGCCTTCCGCATCATGCGTTGCGTCTTGACGTCGACCTGGCTCGCAAGTTTTTTCGGCGGGACCGTGAAAAAGGCGTTCCAGAAATCCGTCCCGGAATCCATGACCTGCATGCGCGCCAGCAATCCTCCCATGCTATGCCCGACGAGGACCACGCGCCCAAACCCGGCGTCCTGATGCCGGGGATCAAGCGTGTCGCGGGAGCGCTTGAGCAGCTCCCGCAGCTGCGCGGCCGATGCCGGAATGGACAGCTTGGGCGGATAAACAAAAATCGCCGGCTGGTAGCGGCGGCGGAGGTCCGGGTCGGCAAGCAGTTCGTTGACGGAGTTTTTCCAAGCGCTCTGGTTCGAGAGCATTCCATACACGAAAACCACCGGCACTTTGGTCTTGTCATAGCGGTTGAGAAAATACAACTGGGACGCCTCCTCTCCTGACGCCGACGGTTTCGCTTCCTGTGGCCGGCTTTTTTCGACCGGGGCAGCGGTCAGAGTGGATTCCAGCGCCGCGGTAAGATTCTCTGCCAGTGGCCGGGGATGTTTCCCAACCGGCAGGTCCGACCCCGCCAGCGGATTGTAAAAGCGCAGCCTGGCCTCGGCGGGATGATCGGGAGCGACCGTGGGAAACTCGATCACCAAAGTCGCCGAAAGGCTTTCCCCGCGCGGAGGCTGAAAGGGCCGCGCCGAGTGGGGGGAGTTCTCCAGCACCACCGGAACGCCAAGTCCGCCATGCCCGACCACCCGGGCGAACCCATGCAATCTGACATCGGCGGCAAGTCGGCAATGCGCGAAGTCCGAGAGTGCCAATGTCCGCGCGGACTTGTTTTGTTCCGGATGATCGAAGGTCATCTGCCATGGCCGCGCTCCGTCCAACAGAATCGGCTTCCCCCAGGCGGATGTTCCTTCTTTTGCGCGGAGCGACTTCACCACCGCGACCACCGCGTGGTCATACCTCCGCAGAGCTTTTTGTGCGGACAGGGAGCCGGGCTTTTCCCGCTGCAGGACTTGCCACGATTGATTGGCTTGCTCCAACCCGGCCGTCGTGCGCCCGGCCTCCCGCGCCTCTCTTGTCCCCAGCACTTGGCACGCCGGAAGAAGCGCGACAAGCACGCTGCCCAGCAGCAGGCGTCGAAGGGCAACGGCACTCGGAGGCATGGTTATAACGCCGGAGGTGAGATAGGACACACTCCCGGGATCGAAACAGGGCCGAAGGGGGAATTCAAACTATAAATCTTACAACAGCCAGCGGGAACGCAAATCGATCCCGCCGGATCCTGTGCATTACAACCCCAGCGAGTTGAGCAGACTGGAGTCGGGGTAGCGCGTGACACGAAGACCGTGGTCTGCCTGGTAGTTGGCGATTGCCTGCGTGGACATGGGGCCGATGCTCCCGTCAATGGGACCATTGTAATACCCGTTTCTTGCGAGCGCCCGCTGAACCGCGGCTTCCATGGAATTGTTGCGGGCATATCGCTGGTCGTAATACCCGGTTCTTCGTTCCTCGTATTGATACGGGCGATTCGGCTCAAGAGCACGGTTCCCGCGACCAACGATGTTGTTGCCCAACCCCCTAAGGAATCCTGTCACGGACTGCACTGCGTTATCGACGGGATGGTCATGGGCTTGCGCGACCAACGGAAGTCCCAGGATGCAGACGACCGCCAGCGCAGCGGATCTCCGTATCCGCGAGAAGATCAATGATGGTTGAAGTTTTTTCATGGTTAACAATGTCATGCATCCGGCCCAATCGCTATGGGGTGTAACCCGACCAGAGATTGAGGGTCATTTACAACCCCAGCGAGCCGAGCAGGCTGGAGTTGGGGTAGCCGGTTACCTGGAGCCCGTGATCCTGCTGGTAGCCAGCGATAGAACGCCTGGACATGGGGCCGATGTTCCCGTCAATCGGGCCGTTGTAATATCCGTTCCGGGCCAGCGCCAGTTGAACCGCGGCTTCCACCGAATTGCTGCGGGAGCTCTCGTATCTGTAATACCGGACCCCGGGCCGTTGTTCGTAGTAGGTGGTGTTCGGCGGTCCATAGTAGTAGCCGCGTCCCGCATAGCCGTTGGCCAAAGAAAGGATGAATCCGGGAATGGACTGCGCGGAGTAACCTCGGTTGTTGTTGTATTGGTTGTTATTGTATTGGTTGTTGTTCTTGTGATGTTTTGAGTTCTGGTTGTTTCCATTATTGTCGTTATTATGATCCTTGGCTTGTGAAGCCAGGGGAAGCACCAGCAGGCAAACCGCCGCCAGAGCCGCGGTCACCAGCACTCGCGTCATGGGAATTGATGATGTGTTCAAGTGTTTTTTCATTTCACCGGTGATCATTCCATGCTGCCGGACCGCGCGCTATGGGGTGTAACCCCTCCCTGGACCCGGCGAAGGGGTAGGGTTATGCCCCATAGACGGACCTCCCCGCCCGTTTGATGTTTTTGGGCATCAAGTCAGAAAATAAATTTGCGGTTTTTGACTGATTCCCCTTTCCCAAAAATAAAACCATGAAGAAATCCCCATTGAGCAAGTTGTCAGGCCGGTATCTGACGGCCTTGAGAATCCATCTCGATCTGGGTTCCGAGGCGCGCCCACAGACAGCGCATGAACTTGGCAGCGAAGCGGCGGCCAACGGGCTGGAGACGCTGGATCTGGCCAAGATCCACGACTGCGCGCTGGGGACACTGATTTTACCGGACTGCTCATCCGCGACGCGAAAGGGCCTGACCAAGCGCGCGGAATCGTTTTTCACCGAGGCCAACACGCCCATCGAAATGACCCATAGCAGCGCACGGGAGACCGACGCTGAGTGGAATGAGTTGAATGAGACCCTGAAGCAGCACACGCGGGATCTGGAGGATTCCAATCGCGAGCTGCAACAGCAGATCACCGGGCGCGAGACGTCGGAGGGTGCCGTCAAGGACAGCAGACTGGCCTCCAGCCGTTTGCTCGAGGAGTCCCGGGCTCTTGAGGCGCATTTGCAGCAGATGGTTCGAAAAACATTCTCCGCAACGGAAGACGAACGGAGGGAAATGTGCCTCCGGCTGGGCGGAGAAATCGTGCAGCCCCTGCTCGGCATCAAACTGCGGATGCTGGCGTTGGAAAAAGAGATCGCCGCCAATGACGAAGCCGTCACAAAAGAGATCGCCATCATTCAGCGTTCAGTCGATGATTCTGCCGGGATCATCAAACGATTAGTCCATGAATTCAGCGTCTGACATGCACGAGAAGCAGAGTGAGCTGTCGCGACTCTATCACGCCGCGTTGCAGAAATACCTGAAACAAGGCTCCGGGCCGGACATGGAGACGGCACGCGCGCTGGGACGTCATGCCATGGCAAGCGGACTGGAGACGCTGGACATGGCCAGGATTCACGAAATCGCCCTGGTGTCTCTGGTGTTGCCCAATTATTCCGCGAGCAAAGGAAATGAGTTGATGGGGCGGGCGGGGATCTTTTTTGCCGAAGCCATCACCCCCATTGAGCAAACTCATCGCGGCGCGCGGGAGGCGGTCACCCATCTGAACCAAATCGTCAAGGAGCTCAGTCAGCGCACTCTGGAGCTTGCCGTTTCCGTGGAGGCGCTGAAACAGGAGATCTCCCATCGCAAGGTGGTGGAGGAATCTCTCAGGGCCAGCGAACAGACTTCGAGCGAGCTGTTGGAAAAATCGTGGCATATGCAGGAGGAATTGCGACAGCTCTCCCGCCAACTTCTCACGGTGCAGGAAGAGGAGCGCATGAAGATCAGCCGCGAGCTGCATGACGTCATCGCCCAGACGCTGACGGGCATCAATGTGCAACTGGGCGCCTTGAAAGCGGAGTCCGTCGCCAGCAGCAAGCAGCTTCAACAGAAGATCGCCGGCACGCAGCGGCTGGTGGAAAAATCGGTGGACATCGTGCATCGCTTTGCGAGCGATCTGCGCCCCACCATGCTGGATGACCTCGGGTTGATCCCCGCGCTCAAGTCGTTCTTGAAAGGCTTCCTCGCAGCCACCGGCGTCCGGGTCAGGCTTCAGGTATCCTCAGGGATTGAACAATCGAACTCCTCGATCCGCACGGCGCTC
Organism: Verrucomicrobiia bacterium; assembly: GCA_037129975.1. GTDB lineage: Bacteria > Verrucomicrobiota > Verrucomicrobiia > Chthoniobacterales > Terrimicrobiaceae > QYQL01. Next base: position 27,070 of record JBAXTX010000017.1, read on the forward strand.
TACCGGGTTGCCCAGGAAGCGCTCACCAATGTGGCCCGCCACGCGAAGGCGAGCCATGCGGAAGTGAGCATCCACTGCCTCGACGGCGCCATCCGCATGGAAATCACCGACAACGGGACCGGCTTCGAAGTGGACGGGATGTCGTCCGCGAAAAAGCGCAACCGACTTGGACTCCTCGGCATGAGGGAGCGCGTCGAGATGGTTGGCGGCACGTTTTGCGTGAAATCCGCCCCCGGCAAGGCCACCACCATCCGGGTGGAGATTCCTGCTGAAAAGGACTTTGCCGAGAATGTGCCGCCGCAACCTTCAGACTCAACCACCAACCTCGAATGCCCATGAAACCCATCACTGTCCTGCTGGCAGAAGACCACCTCATCGTCCGCGAAGGTCTGCTGGCCTTGTTGAAACTGGAATCCGACATCAAGGTCGTCGGCGAGGCGGTGAATGGCCGCGAGGCCGTGACCCTGGCCGCCAAACTCCGTCCGGATGTCATCGTCATGGACGTCGCCATGCCGCTGCTCAATGGCTTGGAAGCGACGCGGCAGATTCTCCGGGCCACCCCCGGCGCGAAGGTGCTCATGCTCTCCGCCCATGGTGACGACGCCTACGTGGAGAAGGCCATGGAGATCGGCGCCGCGGGCTACGTGATCAAACAAAGCACCGCCCATGTGCTGGCCGACGCCATCCGGGAAGTTCACGCGGGGAACCCGTTCTTCAGCCCCAGCGTCTCCAAGCGCCGATTCCATCATCAACTCAAGGCAAAGGCCATGGGCGACCTGCCGAAAGAAAATGCCGCGCGCCTCACTGCCCGCGAGATGGAAGTGCTCCAACTCGTCGCCGAGGGCAAGGCGAACAAGCAAACAGCGGACGAACTGAAGATCAGCATCAAGACGGTGGAGAAACACCGGCAGAGCGTGATGGAAAAACTCAACATCCACGACACCGCCAGCCTGACACGTTACGCCATCAGCGCCGGCATCATCGAGAGCAGCGTGCAGGTGACCATTATTTAACAGGCCCCTTAATAGGGCCTGTCCGGAAAGAGCGTGTTTTTTGAAGGGGTGAAAACCCCGGCGTT
>JBAXTX010000170.1:0-4544 GCA_037129975.1 Verrucomicrobiia bacterium
GAAATGACGCGGTTCACCGGAGGACCGGATGATTTCCGTTAAGCTGTCCAAACGGTTCAAAAAAATCGTGCGGTCGGCAGGGCGGGAGCGCGAAGTTTCCGAGACGCTCAAACTGGTGCTGGAGGGCTTTGGAAATCCGCACGCCCACACCGGCCTTTCCATCAGAAAACTCGGCAGGCACGTTTACGAGTGTCGCACAGGTTTGGCTTGGCGGTTGATTTTTGTCGCGGACAAAGGCCTGCTCGCCTTTGATTTTGCCGGGGACCACGACGAGACACAAAATTACTTGCGCGGAAAACGGTAAGGAGCTGGAACTCACTCCGGACTTGGCCCGCGGCCAAAAACCTCCGGGGAACCAGGCGGCAGGGGGTGCCGCTCCGAAGACTGCCGCAGGCAGCCCCCGAAGGGCGCAACACGGAGCGTGCAAGTCAACATCCGCCCCCCTGCGTGTGGTTTCCGGCGACCCGCCGGATCTTGTTCAATGGCCCCGGACTTTCCACTTCGTGTATCTGAGCGCGCAAGATTTGTCAGAAATCATTGACTTCGAATCCCGATGGCAAGGGGGAAAGCGGGTCACGGCAAGCACTGGTCCAGATCGAACAACTTGCGGAGGCAATCAACGATCCGGTCTTGTATGAGCGCGCCGTCTCGTATGGGCGGGATTTGGAGGATTTCCCCATTCTGGCCATCCGTGTCGCACGGCAATATTTCCTCAAGAAGAAGTTCAACGAAGCACTGAAGCTCCTCCCGCTCTCAACTCTCAGCCCCGTGCATATCCGGGACGATGTGGATGAAATTCAAATGGGCTGCCTCAAGAAACTGGGAAGGACAGAGGAATGGCGGGAGGCACTTCGCACGCGTGTGTTTCGCACTGCCGACTGGAGGCACTTCCGGGAGTTCCTCGCCGCGATTCCTCCCCGAGACAGAAAAGTTGCGGAAGGAGAAATCCTGAAAGCCATTCACTCCGGCGACTATGCCCCGATGGCCAAAGCCCTGTTTTTTCTGGATGCGGGAGATGTCAGAACCTGTTCACGGATTGTCCTTGCGAATCCTTTGTCCTTCGAAGGCCGGTTCTATCCGGAGCTTGGGCGAATGGCTCGCAGGCTCGAAGCGTCGCATCCGCTGGCGGCAACCGCGCTCTACCGGCGATTAGTGGAGGCGGTTCTTTCGAAATCGGTTGCAAAGTATTACCGGCGTGCGGTCAATTACCTGCGTTCTCTCGATCTCCTGGCTCTTCGCGTCAACCGTTGGAAGCCACTCGCAAGGCACGCGGATTACGTCGCCGAACTGCGGGCCATCCATCGCAGGAAGACCTCGCTGTGGGAACTCTGGAACATCGGGCGGCATGGGGGCAGGATTTGATTTCTATGGCAGGCGGGCAAGACATCAGCGGGTTGGCGGGACAGATGGCGCTCGATTTTTCGGGAACGTCCGGCGGTGCGTCCGGAGAAGGGGTTGAGGCGTGGAGGGCGGAACGGCGGAATGCTCTGGCAACGCTCGCCCGCAAACAGGGACTCCCGCTTGGACGGCAGGTCCGGATTGACTTCTGGAACGGCCCCTCGCTCGAAGGACTCCTCGTGCTGGATGAGGAAAAACTTTTTGTTGATCCCCGCAGGGAAGCCCGCTTGCATCTCCGGATCGGCTCGGCCGATTTTCATGCCAACGAAATCGCCGCCTGCACCACGCTGGAGTGAGGGGAATCAGGGGCCCAAGGGCTTGTCCCTTTCCGTTTCACATTCCTGAAACACCAACGGATGCGCGCGTCGCTATTCCCCTGCCGCTTGCAGGGCCTTCTGTCGCAAGGCCGGCGCGATGCGGAAGCCGGCCTTTGATTCGAGCGAGTCGATTTCCGGGCGAATTCTACGCCTGGCGGGCAAGCAGTTTTTCCGCGAGGGCGCGGAGGGTGTCCGCGCGTTCGCCGAGCGGCGAGAGGGACGCGAGGGCTTTTTCCGTGAGGCGGGCGGCCTCCTTTTGCGACGCTTCCAGGCCGATGAGTGCGGGATAAGTCATCTTCCCGGCGGCGGCGTCCTTGCCGGCGCTCTTCCCGAGCTGCTCGCTCGACCGCGTGACATCCAGGATGTCGTCCACCACCTGGAACGCGAGCCCGAGATGGTCGCCGAAATCCTCCAGTATCCGGAGCACGCGCGGCGTGGCGTCCGCCGCCATCGCCCCGAGCTTCAGGCTCGCAATCATCATCGCGGCCGTCTTGCCGCGGTGGATGAAGCGCAGTTCCGCGGGGGAGGAGCTTTTTTTTTCGCCTTCGAGATCCGCGACCTGGCCGCCGACGAGGAACCGGCTCCCGGCGGCTCGCGCGAGCTCGGAGACATAATCCGCCGCGGAATACCGTGGGGTCGGTTTCATGCGGGCGAGGATTTCAAACGCGACGGTCAGCAGCGCGTCCCCGGCCAGCACCGCGATCCCCTCGCCGAAGACCTTGTGCGAGGTCGGGCGCCCGCGACGCATGTCGTCGTTGTCCATGCACGGCAGGTCGTCGTGGATCAGCGAATACGTGTGAACACACTCGACCGCGCAGGCCGCCGGAAGGGCATCCGCGGCGCGCCGAATCCCGCACGCGCGCGTCGCCGCAAGGCACAGGACCGGGCGCATCCGCTTTCCCCCCGCGAAAATGCTGTAGCGCATCGCGCGATGGATCGTCGGCGGCTTGGCGGATTCCTTCGGGAGCCACAGGTTGAGCATCCGGTCAACCGTCCGGATATCTTCGTCAATCGGGGTGTTCATTTCAGACATCGAACCGCGGGGGAATCATTCCTTGAAGTCGCAAAAGATTTTTACAGGCTAAGCCTTGAGCTTGAACGCGCAGACCGCGAGCGGCGGGAGGTTGATGAGAAGCGAATGGGGCTTCCCCTGCCACGACCAGTTTTCGTCCGACCAGCGACCGCCGTAGTTTCCGACATTTCCGCCGCCGTAGGTTTCGGCGTCGGTGTTGAGGATTTCCTCGTAGAACCCATGCTGTTTCACGCCGACGCGGTAGGAGCCGCGGACGACCGGCGTGGCGTTGACGATAAAGATCATGTCGGGACCGGTGCGGGATTTGCGCAGGAACGACCAGACGGTGTTGTCGGCGTCGTGAAAATCAATCCACTCATACCCCTCGTTGGTGTCGTCGAGTTCGTGGAGCGAGGGTTCGCTTGTGTAGAGCCAGTTGAGATGCTGGACAAGCCGCCGAAGTCCGTCGTGCAGCGGAAGCTGGGAGAGGTGCCAGTCAAGGCTCTGCCCGTGCTGCCACTCGTGCCATTGGCCGAATTCCATGCCCTGGAAGATCAGCTTCTTTCCGGGGTGCGCCCACATCCAGGCGAGGAACATCCGGCAGTTTGCAAATTTCTGCCACATGTCGCCCGGCATCTTGTCGATGAGCGATCCCTTCCCGTGCACGACCTCGTCGTGGCTGAGGACGAGGACGAAATGTTCCTGGAACGCATACAGCATCGAGAACGTGATGTCGCCCTGGTGGTAGCGGCGGTGGATCGGATCCTTGCTGATGTAGCGCAGGCTGTCGTTCATCCAGCCCATGTTCCACTTGAATCCGAAGCCGAGCCCTCCGGTGTAGGTCGGGCGGGAGACGCCCGGCCAGGCGGTGGATTCCTCGGCGATCATGGTGATGCCGGGGAAGCGCTCGTAGCAGACCTCGTTGCAGCGCTTGAGGAAGCTGATGGCGTCGAGGTTTTCGCGTCCGCCGAAGCAGTTCGCCACCCACTCGCCGGGCTGGCGCGAGTAGTCGAGGTAAAGCATCGAGGCGACCGCATCCACACGGAGCCCGTCGATGTGAAATTCATCCATCCAGAAGAGCGCGTTGCCGATCAGGAAGTTTTTGACCTCGTTGCGGCCGTAGTTGAAGACGAGCGTGCCCCATTCCTTGTGCTCACCCAGCCTGGGATCTTCGTGCTCGTAGAGGCAGGTCCCGTCGAAGCGCGCGAGGCCGTGGGCGTCTTTCGGGAAATGTCCCGGCACCCAGTCGAGGATCACCCCGATCCCTTCCTGGTGGCAGCGGTCCACGAAATGCCGGAACTCGTCGGGATTTCCGAACCGGCTCGTGGGCGCGTAGTAGTTGACGACCTGGTAGCCCCACGACCCGTCGAACGGGTGCTCCATGACAGGCAGCAGCTCGATGTGCGTGAACCCGAGTTCCTTGACATACGGAATCAGCCGGTCGCCGAGCTCGATGTAGCTCAGGACCCGGTTTCCGTCCTCGGGAAGCCGCTGCCAGGATCCGAGATGGACCTCGTAAACACTCATCGGAGTTGCGTAGGGATCGCGCCGGCCACGTTTCTCCATCCACTCGGAATCCGACCAGCCGTAGCGCTCAAGGTCAAAAACCATGCAGCCGGTCTGCGTGCCGTGCTGCGCGAAAAACGCATACGGGTCGGTTTTTAAAAAAACCTCGCCGAACGGCCCGCGGATCTCGAATTTGTAATGACCCCCTTCATGCACTCCGGGCAGAAAAATTTCCCAGACTCCGGCGGGAACCATCTTGCGCATCGGGTAGAGCCGTCCGTCCCACCCGCTGAAGTCGCCCGCGACGCTCA
>JBAXTX010000171.1:0-4467 GCA_037129975.1 Verrucomicrobiia bacterium
TTTCGTGGTAGGGGATCCGGTCGAGCGGCGTCCAGATCGGCACCGCCTCGTCGGTCTCGAAGGGCTCGCCGATGCAGTCGGAGGCCACGAAGACGGTGCAGTGGAGGGCGTATCCGTCGGCGAATTGAAAATGGAGTTCGCCCCGCTCTTCGACTCCGACCGGCGTGACGCCGAGTTCCTCCTGCGTCTCCCGGATCGTCGCCTCGCGGGCCGTCTCGCCCGGTTCGAGGCGTCCGCCCGGGGCATTGATCTTCCCGGCCCCCAGACCGCGCTTTTTTCTGATGAGGAGGATCTCGCCGCCACGGATGACGAAGCAGAGCGTCGCCCGCTCGGTGGGCTGCCAGGTTTTCCAGAATTCGGACATGCGGGAATTATACCGGCTGGTTGCGATCCTGCCAGCAGCGGTTTTCACGGGTTGGGATCGGTTCAGACAGTTGACTTCGCGCCCGGAATGACGACACTGATTTTTTAGCGCGAAGCCCGCCTGCACGCCCGGGTCATCCCGGGCTGCCGACACCGCGGGGGGCGCAACTTATCGGATTTGTTTGCCTATGGAAAACCCCACGCCCACATCCCACCTCGCGTTTGTCGGGGATTATATTCCGCGCCGCTGCGGGATCGCCACCTTCACGTCCGACATCTGCGAGGCGATTTCGGAGGAGTTTCCCAAGACGAAGTGCATCGTCGGTTCGGTGAACGACCGGGAGGAAGGGTATGATTATCCCGCCCGTGTGCGGTTCGAGATCGCGGAGAAGGAAATCGCGTCCTACGAGCGCGCGGCGGAGTTTCTCAACATCAACAACGTCGAGGTTCTCTCGGTGCAGCACGAGTTTGGAATCTACGGCGGACCGGCCGGCAGCCATCTGCTGGCGTTGCTGCGCGACGTGCGGATGCCGGTGGTGACGACGCTTCACACCGTTTTGCAGGATCCCAACCCCGATCAGCGGGACGTTATGGCGAAACTGGACACTTTCTCGAACCGCTTCATCGTCATGGCGGACCGCGGGCGTCACCTGCTGGAATCCGTCTATGGCATTGCGCCGGAGAAAATTGATCTGATCCCGCACGGGGTCATTGACATGCCGTTCATGGACTCGAATTTCTACAAGGACGAGTTCGGGGTGGAAGGGAAGACCGTGCTCCTCACCTTCGGCCTGCTGTCGCCGAACAAAGGCATCGAGTATGTGATCGGGGCGATGCCGTCCATTTTGGAGCGGCACCCGGATGTCGTTTATCTGGTGCTCGGCGCCACGCATCCGAACCTTCTCGCGGCCGAGGGCGAGAAATACCGCCGCAAACTGGAAAAGCTGGCGGTGACACTCGGGGTGGCGGACAAAGTCATTTTCCACAACTGCTTTGTCACGCTCGAGAAGCTGGAGGAATTCATCGGTGCGGCCGACATTTATCTCACGCCCTACCTCAACGTGGCGCAGATCACCTCCGGCACGCTGGCGTATGCGTTCGGCGCGGGGAAGGCGATCATCTCCACGCCCTATTGGCACGCGCAGGAACTCCTGACCGATGACCGGGGGATCCTCGTGCCTTTCGCCGACGCGGGAGCCATCGCCGGGGGGGTGAATGATTTTCTGTCGCAGCCCACGCGCATGACCGCGATGCGCAAGCGGGCGTGGAAGCAGGGACGGGACATGATCTGGCCGGTGGTGGCCCGTCGCTACATGGAAAGCTTCGGACGCGCCCGCGAGAGCATGAGCGAGGGCCCGCTGGTCATCCAGACCATGCCGGACGAGCCGATGCCGATGCCGGAGCTGAAGCTCGATCATCTTCTCACGATGAGCGACCACACCGGGATTTTTCAGCACGCGATCTACAACGTGCCGAATTTTCACGAGGGCTACTGCACGGATGACAACGCCCGCGCCTTCATCCTCACGGTCCTGCTCGAAGAGATCGGGAGATCCTCGAAGGAAATCGAACGTCTCGCAAGCAGTTCCCTGGCGTTTCTCTGGTATGCGTTCGACGGCAACACCTGCCGGTTCCGGAATTTCATGAGCTATTCGCGCCAGTGGCTGGAGCTTCACGGATCGGAGGACAGCCACGCGCGGGCGCTGTGGGCGGTCGCCACCGCGCTCGGACGCTCGAAAAATATCGGGCACCGCAATCTCTGCGCGCTGCTTTTCCAGCGGGGGCTTCCGGTGGTCGCGCGCTTCAGTTCGCCGCGCGCCTGGGCGTTCACGCTCATTGCCGTTCATGAATACCTGCGGACGCTCTCCGGCGACCGCGTGGTGAGCCAGATGCGCGACACGCTCACGACCATGCTTCTGGGTTTGTTCCATACGAATTCCACGCCCGACTGGCAGTGGTTCGAGCGGAGCGCGACCTACGACAACGCGAAACTCTCCCACGCGATGATCCTCAGCGGATACTGGACGTCGCAGGGCGAGACGCTCGACATCGGGCTCCGCTCGCTGCGCTGGCTGCTCGATTCCCAGACGACACCGGACGGACATTTCGCGCCGATCGGCTGCCATGGCTTCTGGCCGCGCGGCGGCGAAAAGGCGCGTTTCGATCAACAGCCGCTCGAAGCGCACGCGATGATCTCCGCGTGCATCGAGGCGTTCTTCGTGACGCGGGATATTTCCTGGCGCGTCGCCGCCCGCCGGTGCTTCGATTGGTTTCTCGGGCGCAACGACCTTGGCCAGCCGCTTTATGACGCCACCACCGGCGGCTGTCGGGACGCGTTGCTGCAGGATCACCTCAACCAAAACCAGGGCGCGGAATCCAGCCTCGCCTTCTCTCTTTCCTGGCTGGAAATCCGGCGGGCCGAGGAGGCGGCATGAGCCAAATCAACGTCCAGTCAACCGGCATCGTTTTCCGCCCGGACAGCAAGCGCGTGCTGGTCCGGCCGTTCCTCTCGCCCGACCCGGCCAAAGTTTCTCACATCATCTCCCGTGCGATGTCGCTGGGCGAGGCGGAGGTCGAGGTTCAACTTGCCCTCCTGCGCACCGATTTCAGCGCTCGTCATATCGCCCTGGAGACATGTTGGCGCCGACATTTCGCCATGGTGCGCAGTCATCTTGGCGACCAACCGGTTTCCCAGAACCGCCAGCTTTATATCGGCGCGCTTTTCTCCGGCGAATACGCGCTCGAATCGGCCGCGCTCTTCAACCCCTCGATCGTCGCCCATCCGGACCAGACGGGACTGGCGGAAGGGGATCTGCGCTTCATCCTCAGCCTGCGGGCCACCGGCGAGGGACATATCTCGTCGATCGAGTTCCGATCCGGCGTCCTCCACGCGGACGCCTCGATCACGATCGACGAAGTTTTGCCGCTCGTCAGCGCGCCGGATGTGGAGGAAAATCCCAGCTATAGCAAGACCATGTTCCTCCATAAACTGAAGGAAATGGGATTCGACAACGAGTGGTCCCCGCGAATCCTGGAATCGCTCGGCGACGACTTCACCCACGAGGAATTGGAGCGCGCCATGCATCAGGATCTCGACGAAGCGGAGGAACATCACCGCGAGGTGGAACGCACGCGGGAATGCATGAACTGGCTAGCCCACTCGAACTACGAGGTCCATTTCCCGCCCGCGGTTTCGCTTTCGCAGCGGATCATTTTCCCGGTCTCCTCCAACGAGAGCAACGGCATCGAGGACGCGCGCTTCGTGCGATTCGTCGAGGACGACGGCTCGGTCTGCTACTACGCGACCTACACCGCTTACAATGGGCGGGTGATCCTGCCGCAACTGATCGAGACGCCGGACTTCCGAAACTTCCGCGTCCGCACGCTCAATGGCAACGCCGTGCAGAACAAGGGCATGGCGCTCTTCCCCCGGCGCATCAACGGAAAGTTCGCCATGATCTCCCGCCAGGATGACGAAAATCTCTTCCTCATGATCTCCGACAACATGCACTTCTGGAACGATCCGCACCCGCTGGCAGGGCCGCGCCAACCCTGGGAGTTTGTGAAAATCGGCAACTGCGGCTCGCCGATCGAGACCGACGCGGGCTGGCTCGTGATCACGCATGGCGTGGGCCCGATGCGGCGCTATTGCATGGGGGCGATGCTGCTCGACCGCGACGACCCGGGCCGCGTGCTCGGATGCCTCCGGGAGCCGCTGCTCGAACCCATCGGGGAAAAGCGCGAGGGCTATGTGCCGAACGTCGTTTATTCCTGCGGCGCCCTGGCCCATGGCGGGCACCTGATCCTTCCCTACGCCCTCAGCGACACCTCCTCGACGATCGGAATCCTCAACCTGTCCGGGTTGCTGGAAGCTCTGCTGAGCAAGTAAACTCCCCGGGCGATCGTAATGATTGGGGCGCATTACCACGTTCCCCCCTCCGTGCCCCGGATCAACCCGGTTGCGCGGCGGCCTCCGCTTTTTGCTGGCACGCCGCCCGAGTCCGGGCCAATATATCTCCATGCTAATCCACCTGAGCCCACGCAACATCGCCCTCACGGGGGCGATCCATTCGTTCATTGCCGAGAAAATGACGCACCTTGAGG
>JBAXTX010000172.1:0-4454 GCA_037129975.1 Verrucomicrobiia bacterium
CCCGTATCCCGCGGCAGGCCACCAGCCACCCCACCCCACACCGTAGAGAGCGGGTTGTGCATAATAGGCAGGATAAGCATACGAAGGGTAGTAGAGTGTCGGCAGGTAACTCACGTTTTCCTGACCGTTCAAACCCATGCTGGCAGCGAGCACCGGGTTGATGGTGCCGGTGGGGGTGAGACGGTGGTCGCGCTGGTAGTTGCGTATTGCCCGGCTTGTCGCGGGGCCGATCGTTCCGTCAATGGAGCCCTGGTAATAACCCTGTTTCGCGAGCACGGTCTGCACGGCGGACTCCAAGGATTGGGTCCGGGGGTACGGCCCCGCGTCAACGACGCAACCCGCGAGCAGAACTCCGGATAAAATGAGAGCGCCGGGCCGGATCCAGTGAGTGAAGAAGGAGTGCATCATTCCGGTGGGTTAAAAGAGATCAAGGCGAGTTCCGGTCCGCCAGGCATCGGAAGGGCAGGGGTTGTCATGAACAACCTCATACTCCATGAGAGAGAGAGATGCCACCGATTCTTTTGCAAGTTCCAAGGGTCAAAAAAAGCGTCGCGAAAAACCAGAGGAACAGAACCCGCGATCAACAGTTTGAACGCATCAGCCCGGCATCTGTCTGACAAATCATCAATGACGGTTTATCCCCATGAGTTGAAATCAAATAAAGCACGGGGAGCGGCGATGGTTGCCGCCCTGGCCGTTGCCTGCCTGATTGGCATTTTGGATTACCTGACCGAACGGGATTTGGTCATTTACGCAATCTACCTTGTCCCCATCTGCTGGGTCACGCTGACGGTCGGACGAAGAGCGGGACTCGTTCTGGCTTTGCTCAGCACGGTCCTGTGGATTGCGGGGCATGTTCAGTCCGGTGACGCCTACACCCACACCGCTTTGGCCTGCTGGAATGCTTTGATGCTGCTGGCGCTGCTTCTGCCCACCGTCTATCTGCTTTCCGCATTTCGAGAGGCTCATGCCCATCTGGAAAAGACGGTGGCAATCCGAACCGTCGCGCTAAAAAATGAGATCGAAGAACGCAAGCGTGCGGAAAGCGCAAAGATCCAGGCGGAACGTCTTGCCATGGTGGGAACGATGGCGGCACAGGTCGCGCACGAGGTTCGCAATCCGCTGGGAGCCATTGTCCTCACGCTGACCCTGCTGGAAGAGGAATGGAACAAAATCGCGGCTGAAAGCGGCTGTCCATTGCTCGAGGGGAAAGAGCTTTTGAGCGAGTTGCGGGGGGAAATCAACAGGATCGACAGGGTGATCCTGGATTATCTGGTTCTCGCCCGCCCGCAAATCGCCCGCTTCGAAGTTTTCGATTTAAACGACCTGCTCAGGCGCAAGTTCGCGTTCATGCGGGGTGTTTTTGCCGGGGCGGGAGTGGAATTGAAAGCCGACATGGAAAACCCGCCCATGAACGTCCGTGCGGACGGCGATCAATTGTGGCAGGCGATACTGAACCTTGTTCGAAACAGCCTGGAGGCGATGCCCGACGGGGGAACGCTCGGAGTCAAAACCCAAGCCGAAGAAAGTTTGGCGGTGATCGAATTGACTGATACAGGATGTGGCATGACCCTGTCGCAACAAGAACGGCTTTTCATTCCGTTTGTCACATCCAAGGCGAACGGCACCGGCTTGGGGCTCGCTTTGGTTCAGCAAATCATTTCCGAAAACGGAGGAAAGATCCGGTGTTCCTCCGCCCCCGGCGAAAGCGCCCGATTCACCATCTCGCTTCCTCTTCACCGGGAACCGCGCAACGAGGAAGCGGAAACAAAAAATCGCGCGGTTCCCGCCTGAACAAACCTATGGGAAAACTTTCCAACCAATCGGTGCTGATCGTTGACGATGATCCGGGAATGCTGCGCGCCCTCGAAAAAGTCCTGAGCAGGGACGGTTTCCAAGTGACACGCGCAACCTGGGTTCGCGAGGGGATTCAAGAACTCATGGATCACGACAAGCCTTTTGATCTGATCCTCACCGATTTGAGAATGCCGATGGCGAGCGGCCTGATGGTCCTGAATGCGGCGCGTTTCGCATATCCCGATGTTCCGGTGATCATCATTACCGCTTACGGAGATCCCAGTCTCACTCCGGAATGGTGGCGGGAACAGGGCGCCGCCGCTTATCTGGAAAAGCCGATAGAGGCGGCGCGTCTCCTGGAGACCGTCCGCCGCGTGATGGAAAAATGATTGGGATGCGGCTGAACTGACACGTATTTTGCAGCCAAGTGAACAGTATCGGGGCTGCGCCAGCTTGTGGGCGATCTGGTCGAGATTGTCGCCGCACTTGGAAATTCCGGCTTTTCCCAGAACGAACTCGCGGCGATTGTTTGCTCGCAGCTCAAGAATTTGCGCGATTGTTCATTGACGATTCGCGCGGAGAATTCTTTAATGTCCGCCCCTCAAACCAACAACCAACCAACAACAACAAACCACTATCACAATGATCAAAATCGGCATCAACGGCTTCGGACGCATCGGACGCATGGTCTTCCGCGCGGCGGTCAAAAACTTCAGCAAAGACATCCAGGTGGTCGGCATCAACGACCTGCTCGAACCCGAGTATCTCGCCTACATGCTCAAATACGATTCGGTCCACGGGCGTTTCGACGGGGAAGTTTCAGTCGAGGGCAACCATCTCATCGTCAACGGCAACAAAATCCGGCTTACCGCCATCAAGGATCCCTCCACGCTCAAGTGGGATGAGGTCGGCGCAGAAGTGGTGGTCGAATCCACTGGGCTCTTCCTGGACAAGGTGACCGCCGAGGCCCACCTCAAGGCTGGCGCGAAGAAAGTCATCCTCTCGGCTCCTTCCAAGGACGAGACCCCGATGTTCGTCTATGGCGTGAACGACAAGAGCTACGCCGGCGAAGCGATCATCTCGAACGCGAGCTGCACCACCAACTGCCTCGCCCCGCTGGCCAAGGTCATCAACGACACATTCGGCATCAAGCGCGGCCTCATGACGACCGTCCACGCCGCCACCGCCACGCAGAAGACCGTGGACGGCCCGAGCAACAAGGACTGGCGCGGCGGACGCGGCATCCTCGAAAACATCATCCCTTCCTCGACCGGTGCCGCGAAGGCGGTGGGCAAGGTGATTCCCGCCCTGAACAAAAAGCTGACCGGCATGGCGTTTCGCGTGCCCACCTCCGACGTGTCGGTCGTGGACCTCACGGTCGAGCTGGAGAAGCCTGCTTCCTACGCGGAGATCTGCGCTGCCATCAAGGCCGCCGCCGAAGGCCCGATGAAGGGCGTCCTCGGCTACACCGACCAGAAGGTGGTGAGCACGGATTTCCGGGGCGAGACCACCACCTCGATATTCGACGCCGAAGCCGGCATCGCGCTGGACTCCACCTTCGTCAAGCTGGTCTCCTGGTATGACAACGAGTGGGGTTATTCCAACAAGGTGCTCGAAATGGCCCGCGTCATTTCCCAATGAAAAAATCCATCAAAGACATCCCGCTCGCCGAAAAACGCGTTCTCATGCGCGTGGACTTCAATGTGCCGCAGGACAAAGCCACCGGCGCGATCACGAATCCTCAGCGGATCGCCGCCGCGATCCCCACGATCCAATACGCGCTCGCCCAGGGCGCGTCGGTCATTTTGATGAGCCACCTCGGACGCCCGGACGGCGAGCGGGTCGCGAAGTATTCGCTCAAGCCGGTGGCGGACAAGCTCGCCGAGTTGCTCGGCAAGCCGGTGAAGTTCCTTGCCGACTGCGTGGGGCCCGAGGTCGAAGCCGCCTGCGCGGCGATCAAGCCGGGCGGGGTCATTCTGCTCGAAAACCTCCGCTTTCATCTGGAAGAAGAGGGCAGGCGGAAGAACGCGGACGGCACATCCACGAAGGCCGACCCGGAGAAAGTCGCCGCCTTCCGCGCGGGCCTCACGAAGCTCGGAGATGTCTTCGTGAACGATGCCTTCGGGACCGCGCACCGCGCGCATTCCTCGGTCGTCGGAGTCGCCCTGCCGGAAAAGGTCGCGGGCTTCCTCATGCAGAAGGAACTCGATGCCTTCGCCGCCGTGCTCGACCATCCGAAGCGCCCGCTGCTCGCGATTCTGGGCGGCGCAAAAGTCGCGGACAAGATCCCGCTCATCAGCAACCTGCTCGACAACGCCGATGAGATCATCATCGGCGGCGGCATGGCCTTCACCTTCAAAAATGTCCTCAGCAACATGGCGATCGGCGACAGCCTCTTCGATCCCGAAGGCGCGAAAATTGTCATCGAACTGATGACCAAGGCGAAGGAAAAAGGCGTCCAGATCCACCTCCCGGTGGATTTCCTCTGTGCGGACAAATTTGCCGCGGACGCCGAGATCCGTGAATCCGACGACAACGCCGGGATTCCGGACGGCTGGATGGGCCTGGATGTCGGGCCGAAGAGCCGTGCGCTTTTTGCCGGGGTGATCGGGCGCGCGAAGACGATCATCTGGAACGGCCCTCCCGGGGTGTTCGAG
>JBAXTX010000173.1:0-4414 GCA_037129975.1 Verrucomicrobiia bacterium
GGGTCGAACCGTTCCTGATCTCCGCCTCGCTCGAGTGCATCCTCGCCCAGCGGCTGATCCGGAAAATCTGCACCGGCTGCCGGACCGCCTACGAGCCGAACGAGCACGTCCTCGCCTCGCTCGGGCTCACGATCCACGACATCGGCGACAAAAATTTCTACTACGGAAAAGGCTGCGAGGCCTGCAACAACACCGGCTACAAGGGCCGGAAGGGGATCTACGAACTCCTCAAAATTTCCGATCCGATCCGCGAGATGATCAACGAGCGCGCGTCGGGCGTCCTCCTCCGCCAGAAGGCGGTCGAGCTAGGCATGACGACCCTCCGGGAGGATGGCATGCGCTCGATCTTCGACGGCCTCACCACGATCGAGGAAGTCATCAAATACACCTGAGAATCAGGCGCAGAGCCGCTCTGCCGCCGCGGCCATTCAATCCGCCGCATTTTTGAGCAGATCCTCCAGGTTTTTCCGGGCCCGCTCGAATTCGTCTTCGCCCAGGTCCTTGGGAATTGTGATGCGTTCATCTATCCTGACCGAGATGGTGGAAAAAGGCAGCGGGATGAGGAACCCGTCCCATGTTTTCATGCGGAAGGCGCGCGAGAAGCTCGCGTGGGCGGGGACGATCGTGGCGCCGGTGGCCTGCGCGAGCAGAATGACGCCCGGTCCGAGGCGGTAGCGCGGGCCGCGCGGGCCGTCGGGCGTGATCGCGATGTCTTTGCCGTCGCGGATGATGCGGACGAGTTCGAGCAGCGCCCGGGATCCGCGCCGGGAGCTGGAGCCGCGTACCGCGCCCATCCCGAAAGCCCCGACCAACTGCGCGAGGATCTCGCCGTCCTTGCTCGGGCTGGTGAGCACGGTGAGCCCGCGGCGCAGGCGCTTCGGATACCGCCGGTGAGCGGCGAGGGTGATGCCAAGAATCCGGTTGTGCCAGAAACAGATCAGGCACGGCTCGGGGAAGGCATTTCGTCCGATCCCGCACCGGTCGTCCAGGCGCAGCCGGACCGTCAGGAAAAGGGCCTTCAGAATCGTCGAGCCGATCCGGGCAAGGAGGCGTTCGCGCGTCATTTCAGAAATTGGCCGAGAACTTTTCTCACGACCGGGCGGGCGAGCGAAGCCAGTTGTTCGTTCGCATACGCGATCCATGCGACCCCGCTCATGGTATCCAGCGGAGCGTCCGGAAACCCGCCGAGCGGGTGCTCGTAAACCGCCCCCGTCTTTTGAAGGATCAGCGCGGCGCACACATCGTAGGGATGGCAGACGAGCGACGACTCGAGGTCGAGCACCCGGAAAATCATCGGGCGCAGGTCGCCCACCATCCGGTCGTGCCCGCAGGCGACCTCGTAAAATTGGCCGCCGGTCGAGATGTACTGGTCGTCGAAAATCGTGGGCGAGGGCGACGAATTCAGGCCGATGAGCTCATCCCAAATCCGCTCCTCGATCTGCGCGGTCAACGTCCGACCCTCCGGAAAAAATTTGACCAGCGACGAGAACCCGTGGGCGAAGTCCGTGGCGGAGGAAGGAACGACCGCCAGCGGCGACGATGTTTTCTCCCGGACATCGAAGGACGCCGCCACGAGCGGCCCGGTGAGCGTGGTGCTGAGCTGGTCGGCGCGCCATTGCTTCGAGGTGGGGATCTCGGTCATCGCGGCGGCGACGATTTCCGAGAGCGGCGTTTCCTCCCCCCGCTGCGGCGCGATCCCGCCAAGCGCCCAGGCGCTTCGCTTGTCATACATGATCCCGCGCGTGCCATCAATCGGATCGAGGATGCACTTCCACTGTGTTTCCGACACCGGAGTTCCAGCCGGGAAGCAGAGGTCGCGCTCGATTCCCTCCATGACCACCTGCACCGGCCACCCGGCGGGCCATTTCTTTCCGAACCACGCCAGGATCGCCTCCTCGCTGAATTTATCAGCCGCATAAATGGTGTCGCCTCCCGCGTAATCCGCCACCATCGAGAGCGATGCCGCCTCCTTCCCTGTTCGCCCGGCGAGCACGGAATCACGGATCTCATGCCCGAGCTCACAGAGAAGCCGGCGAAGATCATCATGGGTGGCGGGAGTCATGGGGCGAGTCTAGCCCGCATGCCAGGCCGGATGCCAGCCCATCCGTGAGAAACATTCACGGTGATGTTGACACTTGCGAGGAAATTTGTGAGTATCTCCGACCGCTGCAATCTTCCTCCCTAATAATTTCACTCTCAACTGACCATGGCTGAACCGAAAAAGGAAACCGTTAGAATCGTTCTTCCCGCGCGCCGGGATGGCATTCCTGTTGCATCCAGTCCGCGCGAAACCGCAATGATTAATCTTCCGCCCAAGCCGGTGCCCGTTTCCGGCGGGCCCGCTCCTGCTGCTCCATTCGGCCTGAGACCTCCGGCTCCCTCTGTCCCTGCGGCCCCGGCGATTCCGAAGCCGCCATCGATGCCGCCGATGCCAGCCATTCCGAAGCCGCCGTCGAGCGGTGGGATGGGGGGTCCGCCGCTGGTTGCCCCGCCGTCATCTCTCCCGAAACCGCCTTCGACGCCACCGGCATCCGCAGTTCCGCCCGATGCCCCCAAGCCTCCGCCGGTTCTGCCCGCGGCATCGATTGCTCCGATCGCGCCGAAACCTCCCTCGGGTGCGGCCTCTCCCGTCAAGCCCGTCGCTCCGGCTCCTCTTCAAGCCGAAGCCAAGAAAGAGACGGCAAAGGTTCCGGCTTCCGCACCGGGATCGAAAGTGGGGCTTCCACAGGCCACCGTTCAGTTGCAGAGGACGCCGGCCGCCTCGAAGTCGGTTTCCACCGGTGCCATTGTGGTCGGGCAGGAGGGGATTCCTTCATCCGATCTGCCGCCGGTGCTGGGCATTGCGGCTCTTGTCGTTGCGGTGCTTTCTCTCGGCGTGCAGCTTTGGATGCTGATCGCCTAAGCGCCGGAGTCGCCACTCTTCCATTCCCACATCCATGTCCAGCCCACACGTCACCGAACTCAAAGACACCGATTTTGAATCGTTCATCAAAAATGCCACCGCGCCGGTGCTTCTGGATTTTTGGGCCACCTGGTGTGCGCCCTGCCGGATGCTGACCCCCGTGGTCGAAGAGATCGCCGCCGAGAATGTCGGGAAGTTCGCCGTGGCGAAAGTCAACGTGGATGAATGTCCCGGCGCGGCCTCACAGTTCGGAATCCGCAGCATTCCCACGCTGATTTATTTCAAGGGCGGCGAAAAAAAAGAGCAGTCGGTCGGGGTCTCAAGCAAGGCGGATATTATTCGCCAGCTCGAAGCGCTCATTTGATCTCGCGCAAAATCTCCCCACGCGCGGCAAGGGCGTGGCTGCAGGCGGTGTAATCCTAAAAATTCATGCCTGAAAAAGAATTTTTTGTTTGGCTCGAATCGGCGTTGATTCTGGCCTGGCATCAGACAGTCGGTGGAGAAACGGTTTCCTTCCGGGTTGTCCTTCTGGCAGAGATCGAGGGCAAGGTGTATTGTGTCGCCCGATACGACTGTGCGCACAGGACTCCCCACCAGGACATTCTCGGAATCAAAGGAGGAACGCTTGCAAAACAGTGGTTTTTCGATTCAAGTAGAAGGGAGGTCTTTCAAAATGCCATCAGTGATTTCAAAACCAACGCAGAGGAGCATATCCGTTTCTTTCGGGAAAACCGGACTCCCGTTTGTGGAGATCCCGCAGAAGGAAGATTCTTTCCCTGCTGCCGAGTGCGAACGCATCCTGCGCAAGAATGGGTTCCGCCCCATGACTGCGGCCCTGCGGAAAAAATACGGCAAGTTCCTCCGGGATTGATCCGCCGCACGGTCGGGATGCCAACCGCAAACGGCTACCCGGAAGATTCGACAAGGGCGATTTCTTCGGGCGTCAGGCCGTAGAGGTCATAGACGAGTTCGTCAATCTGCCGGTCGGTCGCGCTGACCGCGTTTTGCAGCGCAGCCTTTTCGCGCTCGGACGTGGCCGCCCGCAGCTTCGGCATCAGGGCCAGCATCTTGTCCACCAGCATTACCAGCCGGTCGTGACGGGATTTGTCGGCGGGGGGGGTCAAATTAAATGGGCATATTGGCAGAGCATCCAAATGGGTTCTTTTCACTTGCGCAAGAGCTTCTCCGACTTCTGGATTGATGACGTTCTGATAAAACCAACCGAGTAAATTTGAATTAAGCAGCCCAAGCAGAACTCTAATATCAAACTCATTGCTGTAAGGGATGATTGTGTAAAGATTGTCACGGACAATAAATTGGCGCGTGTCCAGAGTGGCAATAAGCGAATCACCCGTTTGCCGTATGACTATTTTTGCGGCTGCATCATAGTTTGCGGAATAACGTGGCTCTGCCAGCCAATCACCAAAACTAATCCAAGAATTATTGTTCCAGTCTATAAGTGAGGTGGACCCCGGAATTCGGACCAGCAGTTAAGCTGTAAAAAGCGATGGC
>JBAXTX010000174.1:0-4335 GCA_037129975.1 Verrucomicrobiia bacterium
ATCTCGAAGACGGTGGTGCTCACGCCGACGGCCGAGCTGTGATGGGCGTCGCTGCCGGCAATCATGGAGAGCCCGCGGCCTTGCGCATACGCGAGCGCCCTGTCGTTGTAGCCGCGCGAGGTGACCGCCGCGTTGAATACCTCGATGGCCTCGAGATCGAGCGCGTCGAGGACCGGTGGACGGATCCCCGCGCGCCATTGGTCGAAAGGATGGGCCGGGATCGCGATGCCGCCGCCGGATTTCACCCTGTCCAAAACTTCTTTTGCCGGAGCTCCTTTGAGGCGCGGGAGCGTGATCCCGAGGCAGAGCAGGTGGCCCTCCGCCGTGCTCACCTCGACTCCGGGCACCATAAGGAAACCGGCCGGGAGCGGTTTCCCTTTCAAATACTCATGGGCTTCGCACGAGTCGTGATCGGTGATGGCGATCCCGCTCAGCCCTTTCGCGCGGGCCGCCCCGATGAGGGATTCCGGCGAGCCTGTGGCATCTTTCGAGAAGAACGAATGCACATGAAGATCGAAGCGGTGGAGCATGATGCCCGCCATTTCCCTTTGCCGAACGCCCGCTGGCAAGCCTGAATTGGCGGCATTACCTCTCGCCTGTCGGACGTCTGCCCGCGAGCGCCCGCTGGAGCGTGATCTGGTCGGCGTGCTCGAGCCCGCCGCCGGCCGGAAGCCCGTGCGCGATCCGGGTGAGCGGCACGCCGAGCGGCTCCAGAATTTCGATGAGGTAGTTCGTTGTTGCCTCGCCCTCGACGTCCGCGCTCAGCGCCAGGATGATCTCCGTCGGTGCCTCCTTTGGTATCCGGGCAACGAGCGGCTCAATCCGCAGATCCTCCGGCCCGATGTGGTCGAGGGGAGCCAGGCGTCCGCCAAGCGCGTGATACACTCCGCCGAAGGTCCCTGTCCGCTCGAGGGGAAGGATGTCGGTCGCCTGCTCGACCACGCACATCTCACGGCCCCGCCGCGACGGCTGCGCGCAGATTTCGCACAGATCGCCGGTCGCAAAAAATCCGCATTGCCGGCAGGGATGGATCGCTTCCGGCGCGGCGGCAAGGGCGGCGGCAAGGGCGGCGGGACGGGCATCTTTGTTCGAAAGCAGCCAGAGCGCGATCCGCTCGGCGCTGCGCGGGCCGATGCCGGGAAGCCGGCGGAGCTCGCGGGCGAGCTCGAGGAAAGGGACGGGGTAATCAAGCGGCATGGCAGGCGAGTTGTCCGTCTTCTATGCGCAGGAGCCGGTCGCCCCGCCGCGCCAGGTGCTCATCGTGCGTCACCACAACAAGTGTCCTGCCGTCGTCGCGCGACACTCCGAGAAGAATCTCGATGATCGCCTCGCCGGTGTGCGAATCCAGGTTTCCGGTCGGCTCGTCGGCGAAGACGATCGCGGGATCGTTGATGAGCGCCCTCGCGATCGCGACGCGCTGCTGCTCGCCGCCGCTCAGCTCCGCGGGAAGATGATCCAGCCGCTCCGCGAGGCCGACCCGCGCCAGAAGCTCGCCGGCGCGAGCCCGGGCGGAACGTCCGCCGATCATCGCGGGAACCATCACGTTTTCCAATGCCGTCAGCTCGGGCAGCAGGAAATAGGATTGAAAAACGAATCCCATCCGCGCGTTCCGAAGCCTCGCCAGCCGGTCGGACCCGATCCCATACAGCGACTGCCCCTCGAACTCCACCGATCCGGACTCGGGAGTCTCGAGGCCGGCCAGCGTATAAAGGAGAGTCGTTTTCCCCGCCCCGCTTGCCCCGCACAAAAAAACCGCCTCCCCGCAGGAAATCTCAAGGCTGATCCCCCGGAGGACCGGGATCACCGTCCTGGTGATCCGGAACGACCGCTCAAGATCCCGCGCTCTGAGTTGAATGGACATCACGCCACCCTGCCCGAATTTCCCGCGCCGCGCGAAATGAAAATGCCGCCCTGATGATTTTTTGCTCTTCGCGCGATAAACTCGTGCGGCATCCCCGCGAATGCCGAGCCCGAAGCCGAGCATCAAAGAAAGCGCGGATACCCAAGGCTCCCGGGTGACCCATGAAGAACAAGTTTGAGAGTACTCCGCTGCGGCTGTCCTCCCTGCAGTTTCCTGCCCAATGGGAACCTCTCTGTCTACGCCGTCCCCGAACCCGCGACGCGGGCACTCTTGGCCGGTGGTCTGACAATCGTGATGGTTTTCCGCCGCCGTCGGCAGGCCTGAGAAAAGATTTCCGCCGGATAGCAAAAAGGACGCTGAGCGATCAGCGTCCTTTTTGATGATGGACACGGGGTCACGGATGCTCTCCGCGACAAAATTGTTCGCGGAATTTGCTTGAGGAGAAAACTTTCGCGGGAGATTTTTGTGGGGTGGCCGCCTACATCACCGCAGCGATCGTCGCGTATCTGATCGGATCATTTCCGAGCGGATATTTCGCGGGGCGCGCGTGCGGGGTGGAGTTGCAGAAGGCGGGCAGCGGGAACATCGGGGCGACGAATGCGATGCGGGTTCTGGGGAAAAAATGGGGTTATGCGGTTTTTGCCTCGGATGTCCTGAAGGGAATGCTGGCGGTGCTGGCGGGTTACGCCCTCGCGGACGTGCCGCAGTGGAAAGGCCCCTCCCCCGTGCATGTGGCGGTGCTGGCCGCATTCTTCGTGATCATCGGCCACAGCTTCCCGGTCTGGCTGGGGTTCAAGGGAGGAAAGGGAATCGCAACCTCCGCCGGCATCATGCTCGCGCTTTTCCCGTTGCCGGTGTTTCTCTCCGGCCTCATCATCTGGCTCGCCCTGTTTTTTTCCACGCGGTTCGTGTCGGTCGCCTCGCTGGGTTCGGCCGTTGCCCTGCCGTCCACCGCGTTCCTCCTGATGCTCTTCGGGAAACCGGGGGCCATGATCTTCGGGAGGTGCGATCCCGTGCTGGTCGTGATCTCCGCGCTGATGGGCGGGCTTGCGATCTGGCGACATAAGGACAATATCAAACGCCTGCTCGCGGGCACGGAAAAGCGCTTCGAGCGGAAACCTCGCAAATAAAAATGTTAAAAAAAATCAGCATCATCGGAGCCGGCGGCTGGGGGACGGCGCTCGCGGTCCTTCTCGCCGAGCACCGCGGGCAGATCCTCCTGTGGGGGCACAACCCGCAGGTCGTCGAGGAGCTCGTCTCCAAGCGCACAAACTCCGCCTACCTGCCGGGCGTGCGTCTGCCTCCGAACGTCTATGCCACCGGGGATCTCGCGGAAACCCTCGACGCCGGGCTCATGCTCTTTGTCACGCCGTCAAAAGCCGCCCGGGAGGTGGCGACACGCCTTGCCTCGCACGGCCCGAAAGACGGCATGGTCATCGTCTCCTGCACGAAAGGCATCGAGCACGACACCGGAAAACTGATGGGCGACGTCATCGGCGAGGTCATGCCGGGCTGCCGGGTTGCCGTCCTTTCCGGTCCGAACCACGCGGAGGAGGTCGCGCAGAAGATCCCCGCTGCCAGCGTCATCGGCTCCCGTCACGGCGAGCTTCTCGATCCGCTCCTGCGCATGTTCTCCCTGTCCAGCTTCCGCGCCTACACGAGCGACGATGTCACCGGCATCCAGCTCGGAGGGGCGCTCAAAAACGTCTTCGCCATCGCGGCGGGAGTTTCCGACGGATTCAACATGGGCGACAATGCGAAAGCCGGACTTGTGACGCGCGCACTGGCCGAAATGATGCGCCTCGGCGTCGCCCTCGGCGGTCGTCAGGATACGTTCTTCGGGCTCAGCGGCGTGGGTGACCTGATGGTGACGTGTTTCAGCCGCCACAGCCGGAACCGCAAGGTCGGCGAGCGCCTCGGCCGCGGCGAATCTCCGGAGGAGATCCAGGCCTCGATGAAGATGGTCGCCGAGGGGATCCCCACCGCTCTGAGCGCGTGGCAGTGCGCACAGCGCCTCGGGATCGAAGCCCCGATCGCGAGCCGGATCCACGCCGTGCTCTATGAAGGCAAGCCCCCGCACGAGGCGATGTGGGAGCTTCTCGGGCGTCCGCCAAAAGCCGAGCGGGAATCGCGCGCGTGATGAAGATCGGCCTCGTCCGGCGCGGGTATTCCTCGACCGGCGGCGCCGAGGCCTATCTCGTCCGCCTCGCTTCCGCACTGGAAAATCTCGGCCACGAACCGGTCCTGGTCACGACGCCCGACTGGCCGGAATCCCGCTGGCCCCACGCCGGCATCGTCCGGCTCGCCGCAAAATCTCCCGGAGGCTTTGCGGAGGCGTTCCGCGCCGCCCGCACCGGATGCGACATCCACCTCAGCCTCGATCGCGTTCCGGGGTGCGAGGTTTTCCGGGCAGGCGACGGGGTCCATGCGGCCTGGCTCCTGCGGCGGGCGGCGTTCGATCCGCCCTGGAAGCG
>JBAXTX010000175.1:0-4307 GCA_037129975.1 Verrucomicrobiia bacterium
GCTCGGCCCCGATCGCCTGGTAAAGCTCGATGTGCTTCGGCGTGTTCGACAGGTGATCCTCGCCGCGGATCACATGCGTGAGCCGCATCTCGATGTCGTCCACCACATTCACAAAATGGAAAATCCACGAGCCGTCCGGTCGGCGGATCGTCATGTCCGGGTGCGTGGCGGGGTTCGACATGTCGAACTCGATCCGCCCGCAGACGATGTCCTCGACGACGACCGGCTTGCGCGGCGAACGGAACCGGATCGCGCCGCCGTCTTCGTAAAGATGCCCGCCCGCTTCGAGCCGCGCGAAGTATTTCTCGTAGATCGCCGTGCGCTCGCTCTGCTGGTACGGACCGAACGGCCCGCCCTTGTCCGGACCCTCGTCCCAATCGAGCCCGAGCCAGCCCAGGCCGTCGTAGATGACTTTGTAGGCTTCCGCCGTGTTCCGCTTCTCGTCGGTGTCCTCGATCCGAAGGATGAATTTTCCGCCGTTCTGGCGGGCGTAAAGCCAGTTGAAGAGCGCGGTGCGCGCCCCGCCGACGTGGAGGAATCCGGTGGGCGATGGCGCAAATCGTGTGCGAACGGTCATCCGCTGAGAAAACGGCATTCCCGCGAGGAACTCAATCGGAATCCGAAAAAGCGGAACCGAAATGACATCCTGCCGCTTGAGATCCTCGATTATCCTTGAAACATGCGGCCCGCGAAGTGATTTTGGCGTTCGCATGAACCGGAAAATTCTGGCGGCAGTTTTCCTTTTTTGCACGGGCGCGATTGTCCGGGCGGGTTCCGAGCCGGTCATCGTGCGGGAGGCATGGAATGATCCGCGCCACAAGTGGGCGGTGTCCCTCGAAACGGCGCAGATGTTCAACATCGACAACAATCCGAACCGGTATTTTTTTCTCACGCAGATGTTGTCGCTGGACTACGAGCCGTTCCGTGCGCTCGAACTCGGGCCGGTACGCATCCGCACCCAGATCCGCTCGACATTCTTCGCGTCCGCCATCTTCAACGGCCCCGAGAGCTGCTACCTGGGCTGGGGACCGCAGATCCGCTCCATGATCCCGATCGGCCAGTCCCCGTGGTCCTTTTTCATGGGTGCCGGTGCCGGCCTTGGCTATGCCGACGCCCATCCCTCCGACAAATACGACCACGGTCTTGGGCAATGTTTTACGTTTATCATCCTCGCATCAGCGGGGGTTCGCTACGACATCTCCGACCGATGGTCGGTCTGGACCGGCATGATGTGGCACCACCTCTCGAACGCCAACCTTTCCGAACCGAACAAGCCCAACATCGGTCCGGACGAAGCCGGGGTCGTCACCGGCGCGGCCTTTGCCTTCTAGCGCGGGCGCCCCGCCACTCCTCGGAATTTCGAGGGAGACTCCGGAATTTTTTTTATTTCGGTTGCGCATTGGGTGATGGGAACGAGTGTATGACAAATGGCCTTTCCCAAAAAGGCCGGGCAGCAGAAGGCGGTCGTCGGGATTACGTTTCGGCAGCGGCTTGAGTATTGGGGGCTTGTTTTTGCGGGCTTCCTCGTCCGGCAACTTCCCCACCGCGCCCTGGCATGGATTGCCGTGCCGCTGGGTTCGGCAGCTTATCATCTGGATCCGAGAGGCCGGAGGGTCTCGATGCAAAACCTCGACGCGGCCTTCGGCGGGACGATGGAAACGCGGGAGAAGAAACGTATTGCCGAGGCGGGTTACCGGGGGTTCGCGCGAACGATGATCGAGCTTTTCTGGTCGCCGAATCTCACGGCGGAAATCGCGCGGAAGATTTTCAAGACCGAAGGCGTTCCCGAGGCCGCCTTCGAAGTGCCGACGATCTATGCCGCCCTGCACTTTTCAAATTTCGAATGGCTGGGACAGAACCTCCGCTTTTTCCGGGGGCCGGGGATCATCGTGGCCCAGAAACTGGAAAATCCGCTCCTCGGGGCGTATTTTGACAGCCTCCGGGGGAGCACCGGACACCAGGTCATCCCACAGGAACGGGCGATTGCCAGGATGCTGAAGCATCTCAAGGCGGGGGGGTATTTTTGCGCGGTCGTGGATCTGAATCTCGATCCCAAAGAAGCGAGCGTCATCATTGATGAGTTCGCGGGGCTCAAGACCTGTGTCACACAGATCCACGCCGCCCTGGCACTGCACGCCGGGGTCAAAATCGTACCGAGTGAATGCCGTCCCCAGCCTGACGGGACCTACCGGATGATCTACCACCCCGCGCTCGAGTATCCGCCGGACGCCACGCCGGCGGAGATCGCGCAACAATGCTGGGACGTGCTGGAGCGGGGGATCCGCGAAGCGCCGGAGTGCTGGCTTTGGTCTTACAAACACTGGCGATTCAAGCCCTCCGACAGCAACGCGGAGCGGTATCCGGATTACGCCAACACCGCCAAGAGATTCGACAAAGCCCTGGGGAAGCACGCGCAAAAAAACAGGATCATTATTCCGAGACAGGCCGAAGGTCTGGCCGGGATGCCGGAAATCATCGGAAAAAACTCCGGTTGAGAAGACGGCTTGCGGGGAGTAAATTCCATGAGATTAAGACCCGCAACTTCGCGCGGCCGGCTCGCGCAACCGCTGGATGGATTTTGCTTTGCCATCGGCCTGGTCAATTTCTATGAGGGCGCCGCAGAGGTGGACCGGGCCCCTGGCGATCGGGAAGGCAACCGGCAGGCATTCCGTGAACCGCTGGAGGATCGGGCCGATCTCGCGTCCGAGGATGGAGTCCGACGGCCCGCACATGCCGGCATCGCACAGGAACGCGGTCCCGCCGGGCAGGATCCGCTCGTCGGCGGTCTGCACATGCGTGTGGGTGCCGACGACGGCGGAGACTTTTCCATCGAGAAATCTTCCGATGGCGATCTTCTCGCTGGTGGTTTCTCCATGGACGTCCACAAAGATGACCGGGGTTTCCTGCCGGAGCCTTTCAACCTCGGCGGCGACCGCGTGGAACGGATTGTCGAGGGGAGGCTGCATGAACGTCCGGCACTGGACGTTCAGGACAGCGATTTTCCCCTTCGACGTGTCGAGGACGATGCTCCCCTGACCGGGAGCGGTGGACGGGTAATTGATCGGGCGCAGGAGCCGCGGCTCGGTCGCGATGTAGCCAGCCGTCTCTTTTTGATCCCAAACATGATCGCCGGTCGTGATGACCGCAACTCCGGAGCGCAGGAGATCGATCGCGATTTTTCCCGTGATCCCCCGTCCCCCGGCCGCATTCTCCCCGTTAACAATCACAAAATCCACATCCCGTTCCTTGAGGAACACAGGAACCGCCTGGGTGACCGCATGGCGGCCGGGTTCTCCAACGATATCACCCAAAAAAAGAATTCGTATCATCCATCCTTTTTATCGCAAGAACGCCCGAACGCATTTAAAAAAGAACAATCTTGAGAATTCTTTCTTCCATGATGGCGTTGATCGCTCTGTGTGCGAGTGCCCACGCCCGCCTGAGTCCGCTGGCTCCGGCGCCCGATTGGTCGCGGTTGGATGCCTTTCAGGAGACGATGACGAAAGAGGATTTCCGGGCACTCTTGAACAGGGTCTATGCACCGGGCGGGGCATGGACGGATTTTATTTCGCTGGATGGCGGTGGCGCGACGATCCGGAGATCGCCGGGGCGGAATCCGTATCATTTGAAATTTGCTCCCGATGCCGCCTCCTCCAAGCGCCCTCCGGTTTACTGGAGGCCTCGCGCCGCGATCCCTGCTCCAGGTCCGGGAAAGCCGCTCGCCGGGCTGAAGATCGCGCTTGACCCCGGCCATATCGGCGGCAACTGGGCGAAAATGGAGGAACGGTGGTTCCGGGTGGGAAGCTCCGCCCCCGTGACCGAAGGCGACATGACGCTCCGGGTCGCGAAGCTGCTCGTTCCCAGGTTGCAGGCGCTCGGGGCCGAGGTGTTTCTCACCCGCTCGAAATCCGCGCCGGTCACCGGGGCACGTCCGTCGCAACTCCGCGGGGCCGCCGTGGAATCCCTGAAACAAAAAGGCGACGCGGCCACGAAGGCCGCCGTCACGAAGGAAAGCGAGCGGCTGTTTTACCGCACCAGCGAGATCCGCCGCCGCGCCCGTCTCGTCAACGAGGCGATCCGGCCGGATGTCGTCCTCTGCCTGCACTTCAATGCGGAGGATTGGGGAAACGAAAAGACCCCGCGCCTCGTGAACGAAAATCACCTGCATTTTTTGATCTCCGGCTCGATGACCCGCGAGGAGCTTTCCTGCGACGACCAGCGGCTCGAAATGCTCGTGAAGCTGCTCGACCGGTCGTTCGCGGAGGAGCTTCCGCTCACGAACGCCATGTCCGGCACGATGGCCCGCG
>JBAXTX010000176.1:0-4280 GCA_037129975.1 Verrucomicrobiia bacterium
CGGTCATGATTTTCTTTTTCAGCTACTTCTGGGTCGCCACCCAGTTCCAGCCGGTCCAGATCGCGGACGACCTGAAAAAATACGGCGGCTTCATCCCGGGGGTGCGCCCCGGCAAGCCGACGGCGGATTATCTGGATTACACGATGACGCGCCTGACTTTCGCGGGGGCCGCCTTTCTCACGATCATCGCCGTTCTTCCGCAGATGCTGACCCAGTGGCTCAAAGTCCCCTACATGACGGCGCAGTTCTTCGGCGGAACCGGTCTCCTGATCATCGTCGGCGTCGTGCTCGACACGATGCGGCAGGTGGAAACCCACCTTTTGCAGCGTCATTACGACGGGTTCCTTCGCAAGGGCAGGATCCGCGGGGCTCGCGACCAGCGGCCGCGCATGGGATCCGGCAATTTGCTCAACGACCAGACCCTCGTCCTGATTTATGCCGCGCTGGGCATCCTGGTCATCGCCGGCGTGACGATCTATCTCGCAACGCACAATTTCACGCCGCACAAATAGTGCGCGCATCCGAACATTGAAGAACCGTATCGTTCTGCTCGGCCCGCCCGCTTCCGGCAAAGGCACCCAAGCCGCCCTTCTCGGCACGGTCTTTGGCATCCCGCACGTCTCCACGGGTGAGATCGTGCGCAAAGAGCGCGCGAAGGGGACCGCCATCGGCGTCGAGGCCGATTCCTACGCGAGCCGGGGACTTCTTTTTCCTGACGAACTGGCGCTCCGGTTTGTCGGGCAATGGCTCGGAACCCACTCGCGGTTTGTCTTCGACGGATTTCCCCGCACCCTCGGACAGGCAACCGCCCTCACTCTGCTTCTCGAATCAAAATCCCTCTCCCTTCAAACCGTCTATCTTCTCGAACTCCCCGACGAGGAGATCCGCGTCCGCATGTTGGGACGACTCACCTGCTCCGATTGCGGCGCGGTATTTAACGAGACGTTTCACAGGATTTCCGTGGAGGCACCCTGCCCCAAATGCGATGGTGTGCTTGCCCACAGGCGGGATGATACCCTGGAAGCCCTTGATCTGCGCCTCGCCCAATACCACGAGTTCACCAAACCGATCACCGACTACTACGAAGCGGCGGGACTTTTGAAAAAGGTGGATGTCCGGTTCGGCCGCGATGCGGTTTTTCAACTTCTCTACAATGACCTGAGGACGGACGCATGATCGCCATCAAACGTCCTCACGAAATCGACAAGATGCGCCGTGCCGGCGAGGCGGCCGCCGAGATCCTCAACGAACTGGCCACACTCGTCGCCCCCGGCGTCACGACCGGAGAAATCGACCACGCCGCCTCGCAGCTCATGTCCGAGGCAGGCGTCCGCAGCGCATTCCTCGGCTACAAAAAATTTCCCGGCCACATTTGTATCAGCATCAATGAAGAGGTCGTCCACGGCATCGGCGGCCCCCGAAGGATCGCCTACGGCGACATTGTCAAAATGGACGTCGGAATCATCCGCGACGGATGGATCGGCGACACGGCGACGTCGGTTCCCGTCGGCATCGTGGACCCGGAGACCGAGCGGCTCCTGACGGTCACCGAGGAAATCCTTCACGGCGCGGTGGAACTCGCCCGGCCGGGCAACAGGGTCGGCGACATCTCCCACTACGTCGAATCCCATGCAGCAGCCAACGGCTACGGCGTTGTCCGCGAGTTTGTCGGCCACGGGGTCGGACGCCACCTCCACGAAGATCCCCAGGTTCCCAATTTCGGAAAGCGCAACTCCGGGCCGAAACTCAAGCCCGGCATGACCCTCGCCATCGAACCCATGATCAACATGGGCAAATCGAAAGTGCGCATCCTCTCCGATAAATGGACCGCCGTCACCGACGACGGTCTCCCCTCCGCCCATTTCGAGCACACGGTGCTGGTCACCGACAATCTGCCGGAAGTATTGACATGGCCAAGAAAGACGCTATTGAAGTAGAAGGCAAAGTTGTCGAGTTGCTCCCGAACACCATGTTCCGAATCGAACTGGCGAACGGACACCGCATCCTAGCTCACATCTCCGGTAAGATGCGGCTGCACTTCATCCGCATCCTCCCCGGAGACAGGGTCATGTTGGAGATGTCCCCATACGACCTCACCAAAGGCCGGATCACCTACCGGCATAAAAACGAATCCTCGTCACCAAACAACTATAGAAGAAGATAATGAAAGTCCGAGCCTCCGTGAAAAGAATGTGCGAAGCCTGCAAAGTCGTGCGCCGCAAAAACGTGGTCCGCGTGGTTTGCAAAAACCCGCGCCACAAACAAAAACAGGGCTGATTGCCCGTCCGCTAAAACCTCAATTTTATAAAAATATGCCACGCTTACTAGGAGTTGACATTCCCGGAGACAAACGCATCGAAGCCTCGCTGCCGTATATTTACGGCATGGGCCCGAGCAACACGAAGAAGGTTCTCGAACAGGCGAACATTGACCCGAACGCCCGGGCGAAGGATCTTTCGCCGGAGCAGCTGAACGCGATCATCCACGCGATCAACGCGAACAAAATCCCGATCGAGGGCGACCTGCGCCGCGAAGTGCAGGGAAACCTCAAGCGCCTGCAGGCCATCAACTGCTACCGTGGCATCCGCCACCGCCGCAGCCTCCCGGTGCGCGGGCAGCGCACCTCCACCAATGCACGCACCCGCAAGGGGCCGCGCAAAACCGTCGGCGTCCAACGCAACAAGGATGCCAAAACCGGAAAAGTCTAATTAAAAACTGATCATGGCCGAAGAGAATCCATCCACCGAAACGCCCGCCTCCGAAGAGAAGAAACCCAAGGCGGCTCCCAAGAAAAAAGCGCCCAAGGCAGCTCCCTCACCCGAGGCAGCTCCCGCAACGGACGCCACTCAGCCCCCGGTCGCGGAGGCTGCTCCGGAAGCCCCGGCAGCCGAAGCCGCGCCAGCCGCGCCGCCAGCAGTTGCCGAAGCGAAGCCAAAAGCAACCAAGTCCAAGGCACCCAAGAAGGCGAAGGAGGCGGCTCCCGCAGCCGCCTCGGCCCCGGTGAGCATCTCGCTCGACGACGCGATCGAGCCGGTCAAAATCGTCAAGGCCAAGGGCAGCAAAAATATCTCGCAGGGGATCGCCCACGTGCAGGCCAGCTTCAACAACACGATCATCAGCATCACCGACCTCCGCGGAGGAGTGATCGGATGGTCGAGCGCGGGCAAGTGCGGATTCAAAGGCTCCCGCAAGAGCACGGCCTACGCCGCACAGATGGTCGCGCAGGACGCCTGCCGGCAGGCGATGGGACACGGGCTCAAGGAAGTCGAAGTCCGCGTCAAAGGCCCGGGTGCCGGACGCGAATCCGCCGTCCGCGCCATGCAGGCGGTCGGGCTCGATGTCACCGTTATCCGCGACGTCACCCCGGTGCCGCACAACGGATGCCGCCCGCCGAAACCCCGCCGCGTCTAAAAACGAGTTTTAAGTTTTAAGTATTAAGTATTAAGCCTCGCGGCAAAACCCAACCTTGAAACTCCGAACTCCCGCAAAAATCCACTTAAAACTTAAGCCTTAATACTTAAAACTTAATACTTCCATGGCTCGTTACACCGGTCCCAAAACAAAAGTCAGCCGCCGCTACGGAGTTCTCATCAGCGGCTCAGCGAAAGCATTTGAGAACAAGAACTATCCTCCCGGCCAGCACGGCCCGAAGGGATCCCGCCGCAAGCAGAGCGACTACTCGATCGCGCTGGCCGAGAAGCAGAAGCTCCGCCACCAATACGGCGTTCTGGAAAAGCAGTTCCGGCGTTACTTCCAGATCGCGAGCACCCGCCGCGGTGTCACCGGCGAGATCCTGCTCCAGCTTCTCGAAACCCGCCTCGACAATATCGTCCAGAAGATGGGCTTTTCGAAGACCCTGCGCGGAGCGCGCCAGATGGTCGCCCACGGCCACATCACGGTCAACGGACGCAAGAGCGACGCCTCCTCGATGAACCTCAAGCCCGGCGATGTTGTCGCGGTCAAAACCGCGGAGAAATCCAAACGCCTTGGCACACGCGGGGTCGAGCTCACCCAGATCGCCACGACTCCCGAGTGGCTCCTGGTGGACAAAGACAATCTCACGGGCAGCGTCGTGCGCATCCCGAGCCGCGAAGAAATCAAGCCGATCGTCAACGAACAACTCGTCGTCGAGCTCTACTCGCGGTAACCCGAAAGAGACAACCGGTTCTTCAAAAAGCCACCCCGGCCGTTTTTGCACGGGGTGGCTTTTCTGTTTTTTTCTCCGGAGTGAGGTGGACCCCGGAATTCGGACCAGCAGTTAAGCTGTAAAAAGCGATGGC
>JBAXTX010000177.1:0-4246 GCA_037129975.1 Verrucomicrobiia bacterium
CAGCAAGACCCGCGTGCCCGCGCCGGGCGACGGCACGATCCTCGACATCAATGTCAACGAGGGCCAGGTTGTCGTCGGTGCCGCAAGCGTCAACTCCGGGACCATGATTCTGCTCTTTGCGGACCTCTCCCGCCTTCTGATCAATGCCCATGTCAACCAGCTCGATGCCGGACGCCTTTCGGTCGGGCAGGAGATGAAGATCCGGTTTGCCGACGAGGAAGCGCAGGGATTCAACGCCCGCATCGAATTCATCGCGCCCGTGGCCACAATCAAAAATAACATCAAGGGATTCGAGGTCCAGGCGCTCATCGGAGAAAACGCGGGAAGGCTGAAGCCCGGGATGTCGGTCAGCATGGACGTCCCGGTCGGGCACGCGGATCATGTCGTCACGGTTCCGGTCTCGGCGGTTTTCAAGGAGAAGGACGAGAAAGTCGTCTATGTGCGCAAAGGCGGGGAGATCGAGCGCCGCAAAGTGGGCGTCGGGCTGACCGACATGTCCCGTGCCGAAATCAAATCCGGCCTCGAGGAGGGGGAGGAAATTTTTCTCGTCGAGCCCTCCCTGCTCCCCTCCAAGAAATCCTAACCCGGATCAACCCGCCGTGCCGCTCGTCCATCTCGAAGGGGTCAGTAAAATCTACCGTGTCGGCGACCAGGAGATCCGGGCGCTCGACTCGGTGGATTTGCAGATCGGGGCGGGCGAATTTGTCTCGATCATCGGGCCGAGCGGCAGCGGAAAATCCACGCTCATGCACCTGCTGGGCTGCCTCGACTCCCCGACGTCGGGACGGATGCGGATCTGCGGGAACGATCTGAGCAGCGCCTCGCAGAACCGGCTGGCGGATGTCAGGAACCGCGAGATCGGCTTTGTGTTCCAGTCGTTCAACCTCCTGCAGAAATTGGATGTCATCCAGAATATCGAGCTGCCGCTCGTGTATTCCGGACTGCCTGCGGCCGAGCGCCGACGGCGGGCCGAGCAGGTCGCGCGGGATGTCGGGCTCGCCGACCGCGCGGCAAACCGCCCGATTCAACTGAGCGGCGGCCAATGCCAGCGCGTGGCGATCGGGCGCGCCCTCGTCAACAACCCGAGCATCATCTTCGCGGACGAGCCGACCGGCAATCTCGACTCCTCCACCGGCCGCATGATCCTCCAGATGTTCAAAGACCTGAACGCCTCGGGGAAAACGATCGTCCTCGTCACCCACGATTCCGACATCGCGGCCGTCTCGCGCCGGGTGATCGAAATCCATGACGGAAAAATCCGGAGGGAATATTTTCCGTGAACCTGCTTGTCGCCCTGCAGATCGGGCTGCGCGAGATCGCGTCGCACAAGTTCCGCAGCTTCCTTTCGATGCTCGGCATCGTCCTCGGTGTGAGCAGCCTGATTTCCACGCTCGCCCTGACGGCCGGGATCGAGCGCGGCACGCGGGCGTTCATGCAGCAGGTCGGCGGCCTGGAATATGTGAGCGTCGTCAACAAGGAGATCTCGACCCAGATGTTCGATTTCTGGAACTTCTCCCCCGGCAGGACCCTTCGCGATGCCCGGGCGATTTCCGAATCCGCCCCGCTCATTTCCCACATCTCGCCCTCGCTGACATTGGCGGCCGCCGTTTCCTCGGGTGCGAAATCGGAACGCAAGGAGGTCCAGGGCGTTTTTCCGGACTACTTTGTGGTTGCCCGTCATGAGCTCGCCGTCGGCCGGTTCCTCACGGATCTCGACGTCGAAAGAGGACTTCACAGCGCGGTCGTCGGGGACGCGATTGCCGGCCTCTTTTGGCCGGACTTGAATCCCTCCGCGGTCGTGGGGAAAACCCTCCTCATCAACAGCCGCCCGTTTGAAGTCGTCGGCGTGCTGCAGAAGTATGAGCGCGAGGAGGACAAGCGCCGCAGGATCAGCAGCGGCGGCAAGGTCAGCCGCTTTGCGCAGAAATGGGATCCATTCCACAAAAAAAACGAATCCATCCTGATCCCCTACTCGACGATGTTTTTCGATTTTCGGGCCGGGTTGTTTCCGTTGGATTCGATGGAGTCGGTCCGGCTGGATTCGCTGACCTTGAGGGTGGGGGATCTCACGCATTTCCGCGCGGCCCTCGACCAGGTGCGCTCGGCGCTCTCCGTCACGCACCGCGGGGTGGATGATTTCGACCTCGAAACGCGCGAGGAGTGGTTCGACCGCATGGAATCGAGCATGCGGGCCACGCGGCTGAGCGGCGGGCTCATCGCGACGATCAGCCTCGTGGTCGGGGGCATCGGGATCATGAACATCATGCTGGCCAGCATTTCCGAGAGGGTCCGCGAGATTGGAATCCGCCTCGCCGTCGGGGCGCGCGGACGCGATATCTTCATCCAGATCATGGTCGAGAGCATCAGCATCGCGCTGATCGGCGGCGTGCTGGGAGTTGTTGCCGCGTTCGGACTCATCGAAATCCTCAAGCTCATCGACCCGAACGAAAATACGCCGGTCATGACGTTCGGAGGGATTGTTTTCAGCGTCGGATTCGCGGTGCTGGCCGGGCTTCTCTCGGGGATTTATCCCGCGCTGCGGGCATCGAGGCTCAATCCGATCGCGGCCCTGCGCTACGAGTAAAGCCCGGGTCAGACCTCCGCCGCATAGCGCATCTCGTAGTCGAAAAGCTCGCCGGGCTGGAAGAACCGACGGAGCTCGATCGCGGCGTTTTCATTGCTGTCCGAGGCATGCACGATGTTGACCGTCACGTTCATGCCGAAATCTCCCCGGATGGTTCCTTTCGCGGCCTTCTTGGAATCCGTGGGGCCGATGAGGTCGCGCACCCGCGCGACGGCGTTGTCGCCGGCAAGGGCGAGGGCGATCAAGGGGGTGGACCGCATGAACGCCTCGACTTTCGGGAAAAACGGCTCGGCGGCGATGTGGGCATAATGCTCGCGCAGGAGGGCGGGATTCGCGCGGAACATCTTGCAGCCGCGGATTTGAAACCCGGCTTCCTCAAACCGCTTCAGAACCTCGCCGGCCACACGCCCGGCAATGCAGTCGGGCTTCAAAAGAATCAAGGTCGTGTCCATAACGCCCGCACTCTAAGCTTCGACAGTGCGGCGGGAAGCAGATTTTTCGAATCCCACCCGGGAACGGGGCGTATCTCCGAAAGTTGCAAACCAAAGGATTTATTTTGCGATGAATGCGGAGGCGGCGACGGCGGCCGAACGCGGGTCGATCACCGATTTTTTCAAGTGCTCGCGTGCCGCGACGGACGGGGTGTTCCATGCGGCCGCATACTCGGCCAGCAGGAACGAGGACATCCGGTCGAGGCGCGATCGCAAGACCTCGAGGTCGGGCGGATCGCCTGCGGGGAGCGGCGCTCCCTGCCGCCATCGTTTCATCCAGGCTTCCTGCTCCAAACAGGAGGCGTCGATCTGCGCCCGCGCAAACCGCCAGACCAGATCCTCTTCCAGATCGGCCGCCACGCCCTGCCGGACCAGCCTCCCGATCACCTCGTTCTCGCGGGCCGGATCACGCACCGGCAAACCGCCCGCCCATTTCGCCCAGGCGGCGTCACGCGCCAGGGAGAGACGTTCGCCCATGAGCGCGACAATCGGCACGCTCTCCTCGGGAAGAGGAGGCGTCGAGCACGCGCAGAGGAACGCGCCCGACAGCATGGCCGCCCTGAAAAAGGAGAGCTTCACTTCTTCAGCAGATCACGGATCTCCGTGAGGAGGACTTCCATTTTCGGCGGCTCCGGCGGTTTGGCAGGAGCCTCGTTGCGCTTGATCCGGTTCACCACCTTGACCAGCGCGAACACGCAGGCCGCGATGATGAGAAACTCGATCGTCGTGTTGAGAAACGCCCCGTAGCCGATGACCGGCGCGCCGGCTTTCTTCGCGTCCGCAAGCGATGCGTAGGTTTGTCCATTGAGGCAGATGAAGAGGTCGTTGAAGTTGATCCCCTTCATCAGAGCCCCTACAGGAGGCATGATCATGTCGTTCACGAGGCTGTTGACGATTCTTCCGAACGCCGCGCCGATGATGACGCCGACCGCGAGGTCCACCACGTTTCCGCGGGAAATAAATTCCCGGAATTCCTGTGCGATTTTCATGGTTGTTGGTTGGGTGGGAGCACGGCGACGCATTCGATTTCGACGTCGAACCCCGGGAGCTGCACGCCGACCGTCGCCCGCGCGGGCGGCGACCCGCCGAAATACCGCGCATAGACGCCGTTCATTTCCTGGAACGTCTCGGGCGTCAGGTTCGCGAGATAGACCCGGCAGCTCACGACATC
>JBAXTX010000178.1:0-4168 GCA_037129975.1 Verrucomicrobiia bacterium
GCAGGAATGGATTCGAACCATTGAAGGCGTAAGCCAGCGGATTTACAGTCCGCCCCGTTTGGCCACTTCGGTACCTACCCGTGAGATTCTCTGCGCGGGGCCAGTGGATCACTGGTTTGCCGGTGGGGCAACGCGCGGTTGCAGAGTAATGGATTTTATCACGACCTTTTGCAATGGAAAATCGTTGCTGTTGGTCGGAAGATTGCTGATGTTTTCCAGGACGTCGAGTCCTTCGAGGACCTGTCCGAAGACGGTGTATTTTCCGTCGAGTTTCGGAAGGGGGGTCAGGCAGACGTAGAACTGGCTGCCGTTGGAATTTTTTGCGGGGTTGACGGCATCGGGGAGCCGGGACATGGCGACCGAAGCCTTTTCGTGACGGAGTTTGATTTCCGCGGCAAGCGTGTAGCCGGGGCCGCCGGTGCCGGTGCGCTCGGCCTGCCCGTGGCGGCTGGCGGGGTCGCCGGTCTGGACGAACGAGCCGGGAAATACCCGGTGGAAACGCATGCCGTCGTAAAACTTTTTCCGGATGAGTTCCTTGAAATTCGCGACGGTGAGGGGGGCGGATTCGTCGCAAAGCCCGATGACCACGCGCCGGGATTGTTTTTCCCTGCCGAAGCGGATTTCGAGAACCGCGATGTCCGGGCCGAGCGGGGCCGCCGCGCAGGGGAGAAGGCAGGCGGCAGCGGCGAGCGTGAGGGCAAGGGGAAATTTCATTCGGGTCGGGTGTTTTGAGTCTCTCCGGTCATGAGGCGATCACTTGCGTCCGCGGAACGGGTTCCACCCTCGTCCCTTGGCCTCCGGAGGGGCGGGGCTGTGCGGTTCGGGGGAGTCGGGTGCCGTCGCGGGGATGGAATGGCCCTGCCCGGGAAATCCGTAGAACCTGGCGATCACGGAAAAATCCGAATCACCCCAACCGTGCTGAATTCCGGCCATGGCGGCGCCGGCGAACGCCGAGGCGGCCGGCAGTTCGATCTCTTTCTCGGCGGCCAGCCCGAGCGCGAGCTGGATATCCTTGAACATGTGCTTCAGGGAAAACCTCGGCTCGAAGTCGCCCGCGAGCATGGCCGGGATTTTCATGTCGGCGAGCGGGGAGCGGGAGACATTCGACTGGAGCGCGAGGGAGAGCTTGTGGAGTTCGATTCCGTTTTTATCCAGGAGGGCGTGGGCTTCGGCGAGGGCTTCGACCGCCGTGGCGGAGAGGAGGTTCGTGGCGATTTTCACGACCGAGGCCTGGCCGATGTCCCCGATTTCGACAATGGATTGGGACGAGGCCTCGAGAATCGGACGCACGCTGGCGAGAACCTCCGGATCGCCGCCGATGTAATAAACCAGCTCGCCGCGTTCCGCGGCATCACGGCTGCCGGTGAACGGCGCGTCGAGGAATTTCGCGTGGCGGGAAGCCACGACATCCGCCGCCT
The DNA here is from genome assembly GCA_037129975.1 of Verrucomicrobiia bacterium. Classification (GTDB taxonomy): domain Bacteria; phylum Verrucomicrobiota; class Verrucomicrobiia; order Chthoniobacterales; family Terrimicrobiaceae; genus QYQL01. The sequence continues at coordinate 1,419 of JBAXTX010000178.1, forward strand.
CGCGCGTCTCGTGCGGCGAGACGGTGGCGTGGTTCATGACGATGTGTTCCGGTGTCAATGCCGGGGCGAGCGCCCGCACGACAGCGAGCAGAGCGGATCCGTCGGAGACAAAGATCTGGATGTGCCTGGCCGCCTCCGCGACCTCCGCGGGAGAGCACAGGAAATTCGGCTCCGGCCGGGGCGAGCGGTTATGGAGCCAGACCTGATACCCGTTCCTCCGGAGAGCGGATACCACTCTGCCGCCGATGGTGCCGAGCCCGATGACTCCGACGGAAGGTTTGGTCTGGCGTCCCATGCGCCAATTTATTTCCCGGGAGGAAGGGTGGACTCGATTTTCGCGGAGTCTTTGAGGCTTTTCAAAACCCCCTGGACCGCCTCGCGCTGCTTCGTGTTCTTGAGGTAAGCGGCGATCTGATCCTTGACTTCTTCAAACGGCACGGTGCCGGCCGGCTTTTTTTCCTCGACGAGGATGACATGCCAGCCGAATTGCGTGCGGACAGGGCCGCCGATTTCTCCGGGCTTCTGGCTGAAAGCCGCCTCGGCGAATTCCGGAACCATCTTGTCCTTGGAGAAAAACCCGAGCGATCCGCCGGACTCCTTCGCGCCGGGTTCCTCGGAGAGTTCCTTGGCGAGCTTGCTGAAGTCCGCGCCCTTTTTCTTGGCGAGGGCGACGGCCTTCTTGGCTGCGGCCTCTTTTTGTTTCCCGACCTCCGCGGAATCGTCTTTGTTGACAAGGAAGAGAATGTGGCTGGCCTTGACCTGCTCGGGATTTTTAAACTCCTCGGTGTTCGAGTCGTAGAATTTTTTGGCATCGGCCTCGCCGACCGGTGCGTTGTCCTTGACCTGGTTTTGCATCCAGCGCTGCTGTTGGAGCATGGTGCGGAGCGAGGTGGTGAGCTTCTCGGGTGTCTGGCCGGCCTCTTTGAGCTGGGCTTGAAATGCCTCCTCGGAAGGGAACTGCTTTTTGAGCTTGGCGATTTCCGCGTTGAGCTCCTCGTCGGAAACCGTTTCTCCTGCGGCGGCATTCGCCACGAGCTTGTCCATGATCAGCTCGTCAAGGATCTGGCGGTATCCGTTGAGCTTCTGCTCGGCGGAAAGATCGTTGGCCTTGACACCGGACGCCTCGACGGCGGCTTTGAACGCCTCGTCGAGCCGGGCCTTGGGAATCGGTTCGCCGTTGACTGTGGCAACGGGATCTTTGATATCCAACGAAACGACCGGAGCCGGTTCCGCCGGAGCGGAAACCGCATTCGTGGCCTGGGCGGGAGTTGTGGGAGCCGCGGTGGGAGCCACAGTGGGAGCCACAGTGGGAGCCGGAGTCGCGGGAGCCACGGTGGGAGCCGGAGGAGGAGCGCTTGCCGACGGGGCGGGTTTGCAGGAGGGGAACAAGGCCGCCGCAAGGAGGGCAGCCGGGAAGAGGATGGAGCGTTTCGATTTTGTCATTGGATTAAGGAAAGACAAAAAAATGGCAGGAATGTTCCTCGAATGCGAGCGCAAAAACACATGCGTCCCCGAAATCTTTTCGTTTCTCCGGCGCGTGTCGGGCTGCCGGTTGCAATTCCCGGATCCCGGTGGTAGCATTGACGCCCTCCGATGAGACCCGACAAATTCACCGCCAAGATGCAGGAGGCGCTGAACGCAGCGCTTGATCTCGCCTCCAAGAACGACAATCCGGAAATCACAAACGAGCACTTTCTGCTCGCCCTCGTCGGGCAGGCAGACGGCCTGACCCGTCCGCTGTTTGAAAAGCTCGGGGTCTCCCCCGCGACGCTGGAAGCCCGCCTGCGCGATGGGATCGCCGGGTTTTCCACGACCCGTGGCGGTGCCCAGCCGCAGATTTCTTCCGAGCTCCGCAAGACGCTCGACGCGGCGGAGGGCGAGATGGCGAAGCTCAAGGACGAGTTCCTGAGCGCCGAGCATTTCCTGATCGCGCTGATCGGGTCCGGAACGTCCGCCGCCAAACTTTTGAAAGACAGCGGGGTGACGCGCGACCGGCTGATGAAGGCGTTGGTGGAGATCCGCGGCAACCAGCGCGTGACCGACCAGGATCCCGAGGGGAAATACCAGACGCTCGAGAAATACGGACGCGACCTCACCGAGCTCGCCCGCAAGGGGAAGATTGACCCGGTGATCGGCCGCGACGACGAGATCCGCCGCACGATGCAGGTCCTTTCGCGCCGCACAAAAAACAACCCGGTCCTCATCGGCGAGCCCGGGGTGGGGAAGACCGCGATCGTCGAGGGGCTCGCGCGACGGATCGTCAGCGGCGATGTCCCGGAGTCGTTGAAAAACAAGCGGGTCGTCGCGATGGACATCGGCGCGATGGTCGCCGGCGCGAAATTCCGCGGCGAGTTCGAGGACCGGCTCAAGGCGTTTTTGAAAGAGGTCACCTCGAGCGAGGGAGAGGTCATTCTCTTCATTGACGAGCTCCACACGATCGTCGGGGCGGGCGCGGCCGAAGGCTCGATGGATGCCTCGAACCTCCTCAAACCCCAGCTTGCGCGCGGCGAACTCCGCACGATCGGGGCGACGACCCTCGACGAATACCGGAAGTATATCGAGAAGGACGCGGCCCTCGAACGCCGGTTCCAGCCGGTGATGGTGAACGAGCCGAGCGTCGAGGACACGATCGCGATCTTGCGCGGGCTCAAGGAACGCTACGAAGTCCACCATCGCGTGCGGATCCAGGATGCCGCGCTTGTGGCGGCCGCGATCCTCAGCCACCGCTACATCAGCGACCGGTTCCTTCC
>JBAXTX010000179.1:0-4064 GCA_037129975.1 Verrucomicrobiia bacterium
AGCAGGCGGTCGAAAACGACGTCCACATCGTCGCCATGTCCAGCCTCGCCGCCGGACACAAGACGCTTTTGCCGGCCCTTATGGCCGAGCTCAAGCGCCTCGGACGCCCGGACATCCTCGTCGTCGTCGGCGGAGTCATCCCCGCCCAAGACTACGACTTCCTCCGCCAAGCCGGAGCCGTCGCCATCTTCGGCCCGGGCACCAAAATCCCCGCCTCCGCCAAAGAACTCATCGAGATCCTCAACGCCCGCGCCGCATAGAAGGTTTCACGCGGAGGCGCGAAGCCCCGGCCTCCACCCCTTGATGAAGACGCCACCAAATGGAACTTTCAACATGCGACGAAGGATCACAAGGAACGCAAAAGAACGGCAGGATTACACAGAGGGGGGAAGGCGAATCGCATGGTCATGTGGTTTTTCCGTGCTCTTGCGTGCTGTCGGACTTTGCGGTAGCTTCGGCGCACTATGACCGACCATCCACTCACCGGACACAACTGTCCGGGGGACCCCTGCACGATAGTCATTTTCGGCGCCTCGGGGGATCTCACGAAGCGGAAACTTCTGCCCGCGCTTTACAACCTGAAGGTTCTCCGCCTTCTGCCGCAGAATTTTTCGGTGATCGGAGTTGCGGTCACCGACGGGGACGATGCCTCCTACCGGGCGAAGTCCACGGCGGACATCCAAGAGTTCGCCACGCGACAGGTGGAAGACGCCGAGTGGGACGACTTCCAGAAGCGGATGTATTACCTCCAGGGAGATTTCAACAACATCGAGACGTTCAAGACTCTTGATGGAAAGATCCGGGAGGCGCAGAAGGCGTGGAACCTCCCGAGCAACGTCCTGTTCTACCTCGCCGTGTCGCCGACATTTTTTGCCAAGGTCGTTGACCAGCTCGGCGCGGTCGGGCTCACCGCCCAGGCTCCGGGCGCCTGGCGCAGGATCATCATCGAAAAGCCGTTCGGGCACGATCTCGCCACCGCCCGCGAGCTCAACGCGAATCTCTGCAGGAATCTCGACGAGTCGCAGATTTACCGGATTGACCACTATCTCGGCAAAGAGACGGTTCAGAACATCATGGTCTTCCGGTTCGGCAATTCGATTTTCGAGCCGATCTGGAACCGGCGGTATATTGACTACGTGCAGATCACGGTGGCCGAGGAGCTCGGGGTCGAGCTGCGCGGCGGATACTACGACCACTCGGGCGTGCTGCGCGACATGGTGCAGAACCACATCCTCTCGGTGCTTTCGCTGATCGCCATGGAGCCGCCGAGCTCGATCACCGGCGACAGCGTCCGCAATGAAAAGGTCAAGGTGCTCGAGTCCATCCGCCCGATGCTGCCGGAGGAGGTGATCTCGAATACCGTTCGCGGGCAATACGGCACGGGGATGATCGACGGCAAGGAGGTCCAGTCCTACCGGTCGGAGCCCGATGTCAACCCGCATTCGAACACCGAGACGTTTGTCGCCATGAAACTTTTTGTCGAGAACTGGCGCTGGGCGGAGGTGCCGTTTTTCATCCGTTCGGGCAAGCGCCTTGCCGCCCACACGACGCAGGTGGTTATCGGCTTCCGGCGCGCACCCCTTCTCCTCTTCGGCGAGGAGGTGCAATGCCTCAACAAGCCCAACCGCCTGGTCCTCCACATGCAGCCCGACGAAGGGATCACGCTCGATATCCGTGCCAAACGCCCGGGGCCGAGCATCAACCTCGTGAATGTCCCGCTCAACTTCTCCTACAGCGATTTCGGCGAGGGCACGGCCGCCACCGGCTATGAGACGCTGCTCTACGATTGCATGATCGGAGACACAACGCTCTTCCACCGCTACGACAGCGTGGATGCCTCGTGGCGGATCGCGAATCCGATCCTCGATGTCTGGCAGGCGCTCCCCGCCCGCGATTTTCCGAATTACCAATCCGGCTCCTGGGGGCCGGCCGCCTCCGACCAGCTCCTGGAAAAGAGCGGCCACGAGTGGCACCACTACCCGCTCAAGGCCTGATCCCGGATACCATGGAGGAATCTCTTGCCCTCCTGATCCGCAGGCAGCCGTGGAGCGATACGAGTTGGATCGTAACCTGGCTGACCCGGGACCACGGAAAAATCTCCACAATGGCGCGCGGGGCGCGACGCCCGTCCAGCCCGCATGCCGGGAAGCTCGACCTCTTTTACACCGCCGACATCGCGTTCGTGCTCTCCCGCAAATCCTCGCTCCACGCGCTCCGCGAGGTGCGCGTCGTCGAGCCGTTTGACGCGACGTCCTGCGCGAACGTTTTTCTTGCCGGCTACTTTGCCGAGCTGGTTGATATGATCACCCAGCCGGGCGACCCTGTGCCGCAGGTCTTCGACCTTCTGGATCGGGCGATCGCGTTTTTGAGGAAGAGTCCGGCGAACCCGCGCGCACTCGAACACTTCGAATCCGAGCTCGGGCGGGCGCTCGGGATCCCCCACTCCCTCGCCTCCCTCGAGTCCTACTGCGGCCGGATCCCCCCCTCCCGCGCGGCGGCGCTCAGGCTCCTCCAAAAATAAATTTTTCCTCTCGTCTGCCCCGCATGTTCGGGGTAGGAATCCGGTTGTCATGCAGACGACGGAAAATTTCTGGGAGGTTCTCTGCCGGGATCTGGAATCCCAAACGAGCCAGCCTTCCAAGGAGCAGCACCGCGTCGCGGCTCAGAAATTCAAAGAGGCCGCCATACAGGTCTTCCGCGACAGCAGCCCGCGGCTTTGCGACGCCCTCGAAATCGCGGGCGATGTCTGCCAGGCCTCGGGGTTTCTTGACAACGCGATTGAGGATTTCAAGGATTCCATGACCCGCAATTTGAAGGCCGGAAATATCGCGGCCGCCGCGCGGGTGGCGGCCAAACTGGCGCTCCTCCTCGACCACATGGAACAGGATGCGGAGGCGATCCGGCACTACGTCCAGGCGCTTGAGCTTTACGATGCGGCCCACGACCATTCCCAGGATTTCCTGCTGGCCAACAATCTCGCCGGCCTCGAAAAGAGGACGGGGAATTTCCCCGCCTGCGAACGCCACTACAAGCAGGCCATGGAAACCGCCCTGCAACTCCACGGGGAAGTCCACCCGGAGGTGGCTCTGGTCTGCAACAACCTGGGGGTCGCCTACACCGAGTCCGGGGATTGGGTGAACGCGGAAAACCAACACATGCGCGCGCTGGGCATCCGCGAGCAGCTCTTCGGCGCGATGCACCCGGAGGTCGCCCAGTCGCTCGCCAACCTGGCGGTCGTTTACCACGCGAGCTCGAATTTCAAAAAAGCCCGGGCGTATTACAACGCGGCGATGAAGACGTATCTTGCGTTCAAAAAGCCCGACGCGCCGGAGCTGGATTCGCTGAAGGCCAACCTCGAAAAACTCGAGCGCGCCGCACAATGACGCCCCGGATTCTCACCGCGGATGGGGCGCGCGCCGAGCGCGACCGGCTGGTGGCCGCCGGTCGCGAGCTCGTCTTCACGAACGGCTGCTTCGACATCCTGCACCGCGGGCACGCCGAATACCTGGCGTTTGCCCGGGCGCAGGGAGACGCTCTCTGCATCGGCCTCAACAGCGATTCGTCGGTCCGACGGAACAAGGGGCCGACCCGTCCGGTCAACTGCCAGGAAGACCGCGCGTTTGTCGTGGGATCCCTCCGCGCCGTGGATTTCGTCGTGATCTTCGACGAGGACGAACCGAAGCACCTCATCGCAAAAATTCTTCCGCAGGTGCTTGTGAAGGGCAACGACTGGGCGCACTATGTGAGCGGGCGCGAAGCCGTCGAGGCGCACGGGGGACGCGTCGTCCTTGCGAAGATGGGCGGGGGACGCTCGACCACCGGGACGATCGAACGCCTGATGGCCGGACGGTCCGCGGCGGAATAAAACCAATCCATGAGGCCACGCTTTCTGATTCCGGCGCTTGTGCTCGCGGCGGCCGCGGGAATCGCGCTGGAACAGCGCGTCCGGACCGCCCCGCTTCCCGCATCTTTCGACCTCCCACCCCCGGCCACGCCTGTGCTGGAGGATTTTTGCGGGCGCCCGTTTTCTTCCCCGCCGGCCGACTTTGCCCGCGATGCCCGCC
>JBAXTX010000018.1:0-27792 GCA_037129975.1 Verrucomicrobiia bacterium
TTTTTCCCGCGCCGCCTCGGACAAAAACAGCCGGACCGCTTCCATCAGGGTGCCCTTGCCATCCAGCAGCCTTTTCGCCTCCGCAACGTGCCGGACCGCCTCAAGCAACCCGGAATCCCGCTTGTCCGGAATTTTCAACGCCTCGACAAGAACGTGGTGATCCTTCGCCGTGAAAGTGCCGATGTGGATGGTTCCTTTTTCCAACTCCTTCCTGACTTCCTGCGCCCGCGTCCGCGCCGCCCCCTCCGTGCGAAACCTCTCCCGGCACCGGAGGCCCTCTTTGTAGTAGGTGATGCGCGTGGGAACGGCGCTCTCCGACTGTCCTTGCCAAACTGTCTCCGCGGGTTCAAAAGTATCGGTCAGCATGAACTCTCCCCATTTGCCGCCAGGCCGACGTGCCCGCGCAATCGGGGCGGCTGTGGCCGCCTCCCTGGCGCTGGCGCTCGTGGGCGGCTGGTATTATTTTTCGGAGCGCGGGGAAATCTCACGGGAAAAATACCGGACCCTTGCCGCCATCGGCGAACTCAAGGCCAAGCAGATCGGGCAATGGCGGAAGGAGCGGCTGGCCGAGACGCAGAGAGCGGGGGAAGATTTGCTGACGAACGGGGCCGTCAAAAAATTCCTGAGTGCTCCCGGCGACCCGGGTTCCCATGCGGAATTGCGCGAGACCCTGAAGGGGGAGGTGACGGAGTATGCCAATGTCCTTCTGTCCGATTCCGATGGGAACATCCTGTTCAATGCTGAAAACACTCCCCAGCTCATGCCCGCGACCACGAAACAAGCCATCCGTGCCGCTCTGGCAGTCCGGGAGGCCGTCCTGTCCGATTTTTTCCGCTCGGCCAGCGGCAGTGTTCATATTGACGTCGCGATGGCGGTGAGGGATGGGGAAGGCCGTCCGCTGGCGGTGCTGGTGCTGCGCACCCACGCGATCGACCATTTGTTTTCGCTGCTCATGTTCTGGCCCACCGAGAGTCCCAGCACAGAAACCGTTCTCGCCCAACGGGAGGGAGAAGAAGTGGTTTTCGTGAACGCGACACGCGCGGATATCCATGCTCCCACGGAACAGCGTTTTCCGATGTCCCTCACCTCTCTTCCCGCCGTTCAGGCGGCGCTCGGCAAACAGGGCGAGTTTGAGGGCAGGGATTATCACGGCGTGCCCGTGATGGCCGATCTGCGCCCGATTCCCGGGTCGTCATGGTCCCTCGTGAGCAAGGTGAACCGCGAAGAAATCCTCGCCGACGCGCGTTATCGGGCGGGCGTCGTCACTCTCCTCGTCGGGTTGTTCCTCCTGCTGGCCACGTCCGTCGTCGCTTACCTGTATCGGAAACAGCAGGCCGGGCTCTTCCTCGCTCTCGTTCTGGCCGAGCGCAAGCAGGAGGAGGAAGTGCGGCAGAAGATTCTGGAACTGGAGCGGTTCAACCAGATGACGGTAGGCCGGGAAGTGCGCATGATCGAGCTCAAGCAGGAGATCAACGCCCTGCTCAAAGCCGCCGGGCAACCGGAAAAGTATCGGATCGTGGAGGAGTAGCCCGGAGACCCATGTCCAATAAAGATTCTTCTGCTGCTGAAGCGATCATCCGGGTGATGGCGGAAGCGCACGGGGTGGACATCTCCCGATACGACGAGGAGTTTCTCCGGAAGGCGACCCTCAAGCGGCTGGCGGTGTGCGGGATCGAATCCGCCGCCGCCTATGCCGGGCACCTGGCCGCAAACCGCGGGGAAGCGGAGGCCTTTTTTCGCTCGCTGCGGAATACTCACAGTGATTTTTTCCGCAACCCGCTCACCTTTGCCGTGCTCGAACAACTGATCCTGCCCGCTCTCGTGGAAGAGAAAAAGAATTCCGGCGCGGGCGAGATCCGGGTCTGGTCGGCGGACTGCGCGGCCGGTCAGGAACCATGGTCCCTCGCGATTCTTCTCGAGGAAGCCACCGGGGGCAGGGATCCTTCCTATCGCATCTTTGCCACCGACCTGGACGACCTCGCCCAGGCGAGGGCCGGTGGTTACAGCACCGAAGCCGTGGGGAATATCCGCGCGCGGCATCTGAACAAATATTTTTCCAGGCAGGGGGATTTGTTTTCGATCGTCCCCCGGCTGCGGGCGATGGTGGATTTTTCGGCCGGCGATCTGCGGGAGGGATCCTCCGCGAGTCCGGTGCCGAGCATTTACGGCGGCTTCGACCTGATTCTCTGTTGCAATCTGTTGTTCTATTACCGCCCGGACATGCAGCAACTGATCCTGGACAAGGTCTGTCGCGCCCTGGTTCCCGGAGGTTATTTCGTGACCGGCGAGGCGGAACGGGCTATCGTTTCGGATCAGAAAAGCCTTCGGGTGGTGGCCCGCCCGGCGCCGGTTTTTCAAAAGTCACCCTTCCCCAACAGATGAAACTGAACGACCTGAAAATCAGCACGCAACTGCGGCTCGGTCTGGGAGTGATCCTGCTGCTCGTCGTGTTCCTCGGTGCCGTGGCGTGGAGGCAGGGAAATGAACTCTGGCGCCAGACCGAGACGATCTACGAGCATCCCTATCGGGTCCGCATGGCCATAGACGATCTCGAAGCCGACATCCAGACCATGCGCCTGGAGTTCAGGAACATGGTCCTGGCCGCTGACGAGGAGGAGAGAAAGTCCGCGGCCGCCGAGTGTGACGTCCGGGAGGCCGACGCCGTCCGGCAGTTCCAAATTATTTTTGATAATTACCTGGGACCGCGTGCGGACGTCGAAACCACCCGCGACCATTTCGTCCGGTGGTTGGCCGTGCGAAAAGAGAGTTTTGATTTGGTGCGGGCGGGGAAGGTTGCCGGAGCGATGGATCGCGTCCGCGATGCCGGAGATATCGGGAAAGTCCGGAAGGCCTTGATGGGGTCCATCGCGAAGATAGACGATTTCGCCCAGAGCAAGGCCGATGAGATTTACCGCAAGGCCGCCGCGCAACACGACTCCCTCTCCATTCAGTTGGCCGTCATCGTCGCCAGCATTCTGCTGCTGTCCCTCTTCATCGTCTGGGTCCTGCTGAATACGATCAACGGCCCGCTCCGTCATCTCACGGCAACCGCGTCGCAGTTGCGCCAGGGGAAGATGGACGTCCGCAGCCGGTTTTTTTCCGCCAACGAGTTCGGGGCGCTCTCGGCCTCGTTCAACGCGATGGCCGATGCGATTCAGAAAGAAATGTTGATCGAGCAGAACGCGGCCGAGCTCGCACACATCATGCTTCGGGAGGACGAGGTGCATGCGTTCTGCCACGAGATGCTCAAGGCGTTGCTCCTGCATACCGGCTCGCAGGTGGGGGCGGTCTATTTCCTGAACGAAGACAAGACCGCCTACGAGCACTTCGAGTCCATCGGCCTCGGGGTCGGCGGACGCGCCGCCTTCTCCGCCACGGAGCGCGAGGGAGAGCTGGGCGGAGCCCTGGCCGCGCGCCAGATCCAGCGGATCACCGACATCCCCGCGGATTCGCGCTTCACCTTCGCGGCGGTGAGCGGGGAGTTCCACCCCAGGGAAATCCTGACCATCCCGGTGCTCTCCGACCACACGGTGGCGGCGGTGATCTCGCTCGCCAGCATCCGCGCCTACGATGCGCCGTCCGTCCGCCTGGTCAACGACATCTGGAGCGTGCTGACCGCCCGCGTGAACGGCGTGCTGGCGTTCCAGAAAATCCAGAACCTCGCGGAGCGGCTCAACCTCCAGAACCATGAGCTGGACACGCAGAAGGAGGAGCTGTCCATACAGACCGACGAGCTGACCCGGCAGAACGCCGAGCTGGAAATGCAGAAGTGGGAGCTGGACGAGGCCAACCGGCTGAAGAGCGCCTTCCTTTCGAACATGAGCCACGAGCTGCGCACCCCGCTGAATTCGGTGATCGCGCTTTCGGGCGTCCTGAACCGCCGGCTGGCAAAGACGATTCCCGAGGTGGAACACGGCTACCTCGAAGTCATCGAACGCAACGGCAAAGCCCTCCTCTCCCTGATCAACGACCTTCTCGACATCTCGCGCATCGAGGCGGGCCGCGAGGACATCAACGTCAGCCGGTTCTCCGTCCGCGAGCTGTCCGGCGGGATCGTCGCCATGATCGCCCCGCAGGCCTGGGAAAAGAAGATCGATCTCCTCAACGAGGTTCCCGAAGATCTCCCGCTCCTCGCCTCGGATCCCGACAAGTGCCGGCACATCCTCGAAAACCTCGTCGGCAACGCGGTCAAGTTCACCGAGCGGGGCAAGGTCACGATCACGGCCGAAATCGAAAATCAGAAATCAGAAATCAGAGGACAGAAATCAGAGGACAGAGGACAGAACTCCGCAATCCGCATTTCCGTAAAAGACACGGGCATCGGGATCGCCGCCGACCAGATCGCGCATATCTTCGACGAGTTCCGCCAGGCCGACAGCAGCACCTCGCGCAAATACGGCGGCACCGGACTGGGCCTCGCCATCGCGAAAAAATACGCCGGCCTGCTCGGCGGCACCATCACCGTGAAGAGCACGCCCGGACATGGCTCGACCTTCACCCTCCGGCTGCCTTGGGCTCTGCCGCAGGAAGAACCGGCATCCCGCCCGTTGGGGCATGAAGCCTCGCAGCGGAGGGACGTGCCGCACACGGGCGGGACACCCGTGCCCCCTGGCCAGACCTCCGAAAGCCGCATCCCACAAGGCAAAGACATCCTTCTCGTCGAGGACAACGAGCCCGCGATCATCCAGTTGACGTACCTCCTCGAAGCCGAGGGCTACCGGGTCCATGTGGCGCACGACGGAGAGGAGGGGCTGGCGCACATCGGGCAGTCCCTTCCCGACGCGATGATCCTCGACCTCATGATGCCGCATGTGGACGGATTTCAAGTGCTCAAGGCGATCCGCGGAGCGGAGCGGACGGCGGAGCTGCCAGTCCTCATCCTGACCGCGAAGCATGTGACCAAGCAGGAGCTGAGCTTCCTCAAAGGCAACCACGTTCACCAGTTGATCCAGAAGGGAGACATCAATAAAAACGAACTGCTGGCCGCGGTGGCCCGGATGGTCGCTCCGTCGCCCGAGAAGCCGGCCGCCCCACCTCGTCGCCGCCGCCCCGCGCGCCCCGGCAAACCCGTCGTTCTGGTGGTGGAAGACAACCCCGACAACCTGCGGACGATCAAAGCCCTGCTCGAAGACCGCTATCACGTCGTCGAAGCGGAGGACGGCCGGACATGCGTCGAACAGGCGCGCAAGCACCTGCCCGATCTCATCCTCACCGATATCGCGCTGCCCGGACTCGACGGCATTCAGGCCCTCGAAGAGCTTCGACAGGATGCCTCCCTGCGCGAAATTCCGGTCGTCGCCGTCACCGCCAGCGCCATGAAAGGCGACCGCGAGGAAATTTTGTCCCGCGGCTTCGACGGCTACCTCTCGAAGCCGCTCGATCACGACGCCCTGCGGAATCTGCTGCGGGAATTCTTCGAGGATCCGCGCCCATGAAAATCCTGGCGATCGACGACAACCCGGACAACCTGACGGTGTTGCGGGCGGTCGCGTTGGAACGCCTTCCCGAGGTCGGATTCCACACCGCCCCGGACGGCCCGAAGGGGATTGAGCTGGCGCGGGCCGAAGACCCGGACGTGATCCTGCTCGACATCGTCATGCCGGGCATGGACGGGTATGAGGTCTGCCGGAAACTGAAGGCGGACGCCCGCCTGCAGACGATCCCCGTGCTCTTCCTGACAGCCCAGAACGACCGGGACAGCCACATCAAGGCCTTGGAAGCGGGGGCGGACGGGTTTCTCTCCAAGCCGTTCGACGAGATCGAACTGACCGTCCAGATCCGGGTCATGGCCAAGGTCAAGGCCGCCGCGGTCATGCAGCGGGATGATGCCGCGCGGCTGGCCGGCCTCGTGGCGGAACGCACGCTGGCACTCCAAAAAAGCCAGGCCGCCGCGCTCAACCTTCTGGAAGATTTGCGGACGGAAAACGCGGCGCGAAAAACGAGCGAGTTCCGCATGCGTGCGATCACCGACTCCGCGCAGGATGCGATTTTGATGATGGATCCGGAAGGTCTGATCTCTTATTGGAATCCGGCCGCCGAGCGCATTTTCGGCCACACCAGCGACGAAGCCATCGGCCAAAACCTGCACGCGCTCATCGTGCCCCCCCGCTATCACGCCGCGCAGCAGGCCGCCTTCCCGGCATTTTTGAAAACCGGGCTTGGCGCCTCCATGGGAAAGACGCTCGATATGGAGGCCCTGCGAAAAGACGGGAAGGAAATCTCCGTCCAGTTGTCACTTTCGGCAATCCGGATCGGGGACGCATGGCATTCCGTGGGCATTATCCGCGACGTCACCGAGCATCGCCTGGAGGAGGAGGAGCTGAAAAATTTGCGGAAGGCTGTCGAGCAAAGCGCGAACACGATCGTCATCACCGACCCGCTGGGGAACATCGGATATGTGAATCCCGCCTTTGAAAACATCTCGGGTTACACGGCCGCCGAGGCGCTCGGACGGAATCCCCGCGTTCTCAAATCCGGAGAACAGACCGGGGAATTTTACACCGATCTCTGGAAAACCATCGCCTCCGGAAAAACCTGGCGCGGCGAGTTTCACAACAAGCGCAAGGATGGCACGCTCTATTGGGAGTCGGCGACCATCTCGCCGGTCCTCAACGACAGCGGGGAAATTGTCCATTTTATCGCGGTCAAGGAAGACATTTCGGACCGGAAGGCCCTGGAAGCCAGTCTGCACGAAGCCCTCATCCGCGCCGAGACCGCCGCCCGCACGAAAAGCGAGTTCCTCTCCATGATGAGCCACGAGCTGCGCACCCCGCTCAACGGCGTGCTGGGTTTCGCCGAGCTCCTCTCCGACTCCCCGCTCGACGACGAGCAAAAGGACTTTGTCCGGACGATCAGTTCCAGCGGCGAGCACCTCCTCGCCATCGTCAACGACATCCTCGATTTATCGAGCCTTGAAAAAGGCCGGATGCCGATAGAAACCGCGCCGGTCGTAGTTGCGGACCTGGTGGAAACCACCTGCATCCCTGTTCGAAAATCCGCCGCCGACAGAGAGCTTGAATTCCGCTGCGAGACGGACCCCGGCGTGCCGGCGCAAATCGCCGGAGACGTGCGCCGGATCCGCCAGATCCTCATCAACCTGCTCGCCAACGCCGTCAAGTTCACAGAAAAAGGAACGGTTGTCCTCCGCCTGGCCCCCGCCTCCGATCATGGCCGCCCGGCCCTGGATTTCTTGGTCGAAGACACGGGCATCGGAATTTCTTCCGAGACGCTCTCCCGCCTGTTCCAGCCGTTCACCCAGGCCGACGCGACGAGTCACCGCGCGTTTCAGGGCACGGGTCTCGGGCTCGTGATTTCGCATCGCCTCGCCACGGCGATGGGAGGTTCGCTCACCGTCGCCTCCGCTCCGGGCAAAGGCAGCACGTTCACTTTCCGCCTCCCCCTCGAAACCTCGTTTCCCCAAAGTGGAAGCGCATCGGACAGAAACATGCCATCAGAGACGCGCCCGGACTGATCTAAGGGACGGTGGCGATCCGGAAATTTTCCGTGAGGATCCGCTCGAGGCCGGCCATCGCGGAGGCGAGGTCGGCCCGGAGGCGGGCGGCGGGCGGCGAGGGATCGAGGGGTCCGGTGAAGATCGCTTCGTGCCGCGTGGCAAACGCCTTGTGTTCGCGGGCGTCTCCGGCCAGGCGGAACAGATCCCGCACACGCTCAACCCGCCGCATCGCCTCACGGATTTTTTCGAGGGCCGCCGCCTCGCTGACCGACCCGGCCGCCACCGCCCGGATCTGGCGGCAGACGAAAAGCCGGCACCGCGCGGGCCGCCGCCCGTAGATGCCGCAGCACGATCCCCGGTGGGCGGGACAGGGCTGCGGGATGTGGGTTCCGCGTTTCACCTTGAGACCGAGCGCGGCGAGCTCCCTGGCGGAGTCGCCCGGCTGGAGCCGCACGCTGTGAAACATCACCCCGCTGCAGCACATTCCGCAAGCCGCGCAAAGCCGCATGGCCGCTTCGTCGCGCGCCGTCCCGGGGGCATCGCTCATGGCGGAACTCAGGCCGCGTGGAAAAGGAGCATTTGTTCCTTGTTGACCTCTTCCTCTCCACGGCGGCTGCGCTCGACCCGGCGGATGTAATAATCGAGAACGGAGTCGGGGATGCCGGTGATGCGGGCCTTGGAAAATTCCCCGATCGCCTTGTCCCACTGGCGCTCGCGGTAGTGGAGGACTCCGGTCCAGTAGTGGTTGCGGCTGCGCTCGCGTTCCGGCGAGAGCCCGTGCTTCGGCGCGAGGATCTCGTAGAGCTCGACCCTGCGGCGTTCTCCGGCCGACTTGATGACTTCGATCGGGCGGACTTCCAGCGTTTCCGCCGCCGGCTCGTAAGTCTCGGGTCCGATAAGGATCCGGCACCCGTAGGTCCCGCAGGCCGAGCAGAGCCGGCGCGCGAATTCCACGACCGGGCCGGCCACGCTGAAGCTTCCCAGCCGGGCTCCTCCGTAGGCTGCCGCGATCATCTCGCCGGAATTGATCCCGATCCGGAAATCCAGGCGCCGCTGCCAGGTGGCGTCGCATTCTTTATTGAGATCATCCAGCCTCGAAGCCAGATCCAGGGCCGCCCGGCAGGCTTTGGCCGCGTGTTTTTCGTCCGGCAGGGGCGTCCCGAAAACGACGCGCACGCTTTCCCCGCCGCACTCGTCCAGATACCCGCCGACCTCGACGAGATAATCCGAGGCCGTGCGCAGGTAGAGGTTTGTCATCGCCGCGTAGTTCTCGGGCGTGAGCAGCTCCATCAGCTCCGAATGGTTGTGGACCGCCACGACCAGCACCGTCCCCTCCTGAAGCGCGCCGGGAAAATCCAGCGGGACGTCCGAGTTGACAAGCTCGTTGAATGCTCCGCGCGAAAGCCGCTGGCCGAAGAGCCGTTCCATGAGCTTCTTCCTGGACCCGCTGCCCGTCCGCCCGTAGGCGAGCCCGATGAAAAAGCTCGTGAGGACGGCGAAAACCGGGGGGAACGGCGAAAAGAAAACATTGTAGAGAGCCAGCACCATCGAGCCCGTGAGCAGCAGGAGCACCGCTCCCAGCGCCACGATCGTTTTCAGGACCGGCCGGGTGATGTCCACCGTCGTCCACGCCGCGACGAACGCCAGAACCGCGATCAACAACACATACATCCCCTGCTGGGTCACCATCGGCTTCTTGAGCTTGTAGGTCTGAAGCAGGACAAGATCCAATGTGTTCGTCAGCCAGCCGGTGGCATACAGGACGAGAACGACAGCGGCCGCAACCGTGCCGATCAAAATGGTGGCTTTCAGATATCTCATGGTTCTGGCAGATGGCGGCCCCAACCCCGCGGCCGCAAACGCATCCGGCAGTGGAAACCTCCGGACACCCGCGGCAGCGGATCAGGGCAGACTCGAATAAGGATTATGAAGCAGACTTTCTCGCAAGTCACGCACAGGAATTCATTTTTCTGCGGCAGGAAGCAGGCCGAGTGGAGCCAGCAGCAAGGAAACAAGGAGGGACGGAAATTTCATTTTGTGACTCAAGCGAAGGGAAAATGTGATTTTGGTTTCATGGCTTTTTAGAGACGATATCTTTTAAATCCAGCGCCTTGCAGGCATGTCTTATGCGTCCTGCCGCTTGAGGCTGTAAAACTCGATGCTGTCCACGAGGGCGAGCCAACTGGCCTCGATGATGTTGTCCGAGACCCCGACCGTGCCCCAGGAGGAGTGGCCGTTCGTGGAAACGATGAGGACCCGTGTGCGGGCGGCGGTGCCGCGCGAACCGTCCACGATGCGGACCTTGTAGTCGGCGAGCCGGAGGTCATCAATCCACGGATAGAACGGACGGAGCGCCTTGCGCAGAGCGGCGTCGAGGGCGTTCACCGGGCCGTCGCCCTCCTCGACCGTGTATTCCGGCACGCCGTTCACCTGGAGCTTGACGGTCGCCTCGCAGGTGGTGAACCCGTGGAGCGCGGACCTCCGGAACGAGCAATGGTATTCGCGCAGATCGAAGAGCGGGAGGTGCCGCCCGAGCGTCCGGCGGACAAGCAGGTCGAACGACGCGTCGGCCGCCTCGAATTCGTATCCCGCCGCCTCGCTTTCCTTGACCTGGCGGAGGATGACCGCGACCTCGGGCGCGCCTTTTTGAAAATCGAAACCGAGCTCTTTCGCCTTGGCCAGGATGTTGCTCTGGCCGGACATGTCGGAAACGAGGATCGTCTGGGCGTTGCCGACAAGCGCGGGCTCGATGTGCTCGTAGCTCCGGGCGAGCTTCTGCACCGCATGGACATGGAGCCCGCCCTTGTGCGTGAAGGCGGTGGTTCCGACATACGGCGCGCGGATGTCCTGCGGCACGTTCGCGAGCTCGTCCACAAAGCGCGAAAGCTCGCGGAGGCGTGTGAGATCGGGAACGAGCGGCAGCCCCATTTTCACCTGGAGTGTCGGGACGAGCGTGGTGAGGTTGCAATTGCCGACGCGCTCGCCATAGCCATTGATCGTGCCCTGGACCTGGCAGGCCCCGGCCGCGACGGCGGCGAGGGCATTGGCGACGCCGAGCCCGCAATCGTTGTGGGTGTGGATGCCGACCGGACAGCCCAGCGCCGCGATCACTTCCCCGGTGATTTTCCCGACTTCCGCCGGGAGGGATCCTCCGTTCGTGTCGCAGAGCACGACCAGATCCGCGCCGGCCTCTTTTGCGGCCCGGACGGTTTTCAAAGAATACGCGGGGTCGTCCTTGTAGCTGTCGAAAAAATGCTCGGCATCGTAGAAGACCTCGCGCCCGTTCGCCTTCAAATGGGCGACGGTCTCGGCGATCATCGCCAGGTTTTCCCCGGGCGTCACGTTGAGGACTTCGGTCACGTGCAGCAGCCAGGTTTTCCCGACGATCGTCACGACCGGAGTCTTCGCATCGAGGAGCACGCGCACTTGCGCGTCGTCCTCCACCGCGGCCCCGCCGCGACGGGTGCTGCCAAAAGCCGCGATCTTCGCGTGCTTCCACTCCCGCTTCGCCGCCTCCTCGAAAAACGCGACGTCCCGCGGGTTCGATCCCGGCCATCCTCCCTCGATGAAATCCACCCCGAACGCGTCGAGCTTCTCGGCAACGCGGATCTTGTCCAGCATCGAAAAAGAAATGCCCGTCCCCTGCGTGCCGTCGCGCAGCGTGGTATCGTAGATGGTGACCGGTTTCATGGGGGGAATCCTATCCTCCAAGCTTCACGGGATCAAGCTCCGGACATTCCGGCCGAGAAAACGGAACGACGCCCGATCACAAGTGGTGCCGGTTCTTCCGCGAGAATGATTTTCTGATCGCCCTGAGCATCGACGGCGATTTGTTTTCCTGCGGCCACTTCGTCTATCCGAAATTCCGGCTCGGCAACATCATGGCCGGCTCGCTGGGCGGCATGGTGAATCCCCAACAGCGGCAGAAAAAACTTCTTCCGCCACGCGGATCACCCCAATCATTACGATCCCCCGGACTACGGGGCTGATCGGGGGAATTTGTAGAAGCGGCATCTTGCCGCTTGCCGAAAAGCCCCAAGCGGCAAGAAGCCGCTTCCACGGTTTGAGATCGCAATGATTGGGGAGATCATATTTTCCCGCGAAACCCGATTGAATCCGCCGCGGTTTCCGCCACAATGCCGGGTCCGATGTCCGAACTCTCGAAAGCTTACGAACCCGGTTTGGTGGAAGACAAGTGGTATGCCTGGTGGCAGGAGCGCGGGCTGTTCCATGCCGACCCGGCCTCCCCGAAACCCGGCTACTCGATCGTGATCCCGCCGCCGAACGTGACCGGAGTCCTCACGCTCGGCCATGTTTTGAACAACACGATCCAGGACATCCTGTGCCGGCACGCGCGGCAGGCCGGACACGAGGTCCTGTGGCTCCCCGGCACCGACCACGCCGGGATCGCCACCCAGACGGTCGTCGAACGGAAGCTTCGCAAGGAGGAAAAGAAGACCCGCCACGACCTCGGCCGCAAGGAATTTCTCAAGCGGGTCTGGGAGTGGAAGGAGAAGCACGGCGGAATCATCATCCGGCAGCTCAAGAAGCTCGGGTGTTCGTGCGACTGGGAGCGCGAGCGTTTCACGATGGACGAGGCGTATGCCCGCAAGGTGCAGGAGGTTTTCGTGGACCTGCACGGCAAGGGTCTGATCTACCGGGGCAAGCGGATGGTGAACTGGTGCCCGGTCTCGCTCACCGCGTTGAGCGACGAGGAAGTCATCCCGAAGCCGCAGAAGGGATACCTCTACCATTTCCAAGTCGAGATCGTGGAGCGTCCCGGAACATTTCTCGAGATTGCCACGACCCGCCCGGAGACGATCATGGGCGACTCCGCCGTCGCGGTGAACCCAAAGGACGCCCGCTATAAGGACCTCATCGGCCTGCACGTCCGCCGCCCCCTGCCGGCCGAGGAGCAGGCGATCCTGCCGATCATCGGCGACGAGGCGGTGGAATTCGAGTTCGGCACCGGCGTCCTCAAGGTCACCCCCGCGCACGACAAGACCGACTACGAAATCGGCCTGCGCCACAACCTGCCGGTCACGGACATCATGAACCCGGACGGCACGCTGAACGAACTGGCGGGCGAGGACTTCGCCGGGCTCGACCGGTTCGAAGCGCGCGTCGAGGCGGTGGACAAGCTCCGGGAACTCGGGATCCTCGTGAAAGAAGAGCCGCACGAAAGCCATGTCGGATTCAGCGAGCGCGCGGACGTCCCGGTCGAGCCGCGCCTCTCGGAACAGTGGTTCCTCAAATATCCGAAGACCGCCGAGGCGCGCGCCGCCGTCCGCGACCGACTGATCCGGTTCTTCCCGGACCGCTGGGAAAAAGTCTATGACCACTGGCTGGAAAACATCCAGGACTGGTGCATCTCGCGCCAGCTCTGGTGGGGACACCGGATCCCGGTTTGGTACAGAGTAGAACAAGCGTCCCGCTTGTTTTCTTCCTCCCAAAGCAAGCGGGATGCTTGCTCTACCTTCCGCTGCCAGATCGAGTCTCCGGGCGAGGGGTGGGAGCAGGATCCCGACGTGCTGGACACATGGTTCTCGTCGTGGCTGTGGGCGCACGGGACGATGGACGCCGACACGCTGAAGAAGTTCTATCCCACAAGCGCGCTGGTCACCGGGCCGGACATCATTTTTTTCTGGGTCGCCCGGATGATCATGGCCGGGTTGGAATACACCGGGGAGGTGCCGTTCCGCAGCGTTTATTTCACGGGCATCATCCGCGACCGGCAGGGGCGGAAGATGTCGAAGAGCCTCGGCAACTCGCCCGATCCGCTCGACCTCATCGCGAAATACGGCGCCGACGGACTCCGGTTCGGGCTCCTCCGCATCGCTCCGCAGGGGCAGGACATCAAGTTCGACGAACAACAGATCGTCGAGGGCCGGAACTTCTGCAACAAGCTCTGGAATGCCTGCCGGTTCCGGCTCATGCACGGCCCGGTGGACCCCGCCGCCGATCCGTCGAAACACGAGCTCTCGATTTTTGCGCGCGACCTTCTTGCCAAGCTCGACGCGACCATCGCACGTGTCAACCAAGGCTACGCGGCGTTCCGGTTCAGCGACATCGCGCAGGCGCTCTACGATTTTGTGTGGGGGGATTTCTGCGACCGTTTCATCGAGGCGGCCAAGGCGGACTCGCCGCGCCGCGCGGGCACCCTGGCCACGATGGACTTCACGATTCAGCGGATCCTGAAGCTCCTGCATCCTTACACGCCGTTCATCACGGAGGAGCTGTGGAGCGGGCTGGGCTTCGGCCCGCTGAGCCTGATGGAATCGCCCTGGCCGGAGACATCCGGATTTGCTGCGGAGCCCTGCGCAGATACCTTCTATGCCGCAGTGTCGAGCGCGCGCAATCTCCGTGCGACCCACAACGTCCCGGCAAACAAACGGGTCGCCTGGCGGATCACCCCGTCGGCAGATTGGCTGCTCGAAGAGCTCCCGACCCTCGCGCTTTTCCTGCACTCCGAATCCCTCACGGTTTGCGAAAGTGCTCCCGACGGGTCCGCGGCCTGCCCGACCGACATCGGAATCATTTACCTTCCGCTCGAAGGGCTCGTGGACGCTTCCGCCGAACGCGAACGGCTGGAGGGCGAGATCACCAAAGTCCGGGCCGAGATCGAAAAGGTCGCCCGCAAGCTCTCGGGCGAGTCGTTCGTCAACAACGCCCCGCCAGCCGTCGTCGCCGAACACCGCAAGCGCCAGCAGGACTGGCTCACACGGCTCGCGGAACTCGAATCCGCATGGGCTTCGGGAAGACATGCGCCGCAGGCGGACTGATGATCCACAACGACACGGACGCGGCTCCAAGAAGAGATGTCGGCCCCACGCGAGTCATGCGCTTCAGAAGTCCGGTTATTTCCAAGAGACTCATTTGTCTGACAGCATTTTGGGGAGCGGGTCAATCCCTCGCGAGCATTTCGCGCAGGGAGGCGAATGACGCGGAGAGGTCCTCGTCGGCGACGGGCCTGTTCATGATGTCCTCGTAGGTTTCGACAAGAACCCCCTCTCCGGCGATTTCCTTGAGGAAGGGGCTCGGGCGGCAAAACATCGCGCTGCCGAATTTCGTGCGGTGGAGGCAGTGGGTGATGGTGAGGGATTTCATCGCGCGGGTGATCCCGACGTAAAACAGCCGTCGCTCCTCGTCCACCGTGCCCTCGGATTTCGAGCGTTCGTGTGGGAGCAGCCCGTCTTCGGCGCCCACGAGAAAGACGTGCGGAAACTCGAGGCCTTTCGCCGCGTGGAGGGTGATCAGCGTGACCCCCTTCGAGTCGTCTTTTTTTTCCTCGTCGCGTTCGCGGTCGAGGGTCATTTCGTCGAGGAATCCCTGGAGCCCGGAGCGCGAGCGTTGCTGGTGCTCGGCGAGGGATCGTAGGATCTCCTTTGCGCCGTTCTCGCGGTTGAGTTCCTCCTCCGGCGTCTTGCACGAGCGTTTGAGATCGTCGAAGTAGCCGGATTCCGTGAGGAAGACGGAGACGAGGCCCGAGGCGTCGGCGCCGGGGGTGAGGAGACGGATGCGTGTGACGGAGAGTTCCTCCGCGAACCGGTTGATCGCCCCGGCGGCCTTGCGGGAAACCTGCTCGGCAAACTCCGGGGCTGTGAGGGTTTCAAACAGGCTCTGACCGGCTTTCGAGCTGTGTTCGAGAGCGATTTCCACGGTGGTCGCGCCGATCCCGCGCGGCGGGGTGTTGATGATGCGCAGGAGCGCCACGTCGTCGGATGGGTTCAGCAGACAGGTCATCGTGGCCAGCACGTCCTTCACCTCCCGGCGGTCGAAAA
Organism: Verrucomicrobiia bacterium; assembly: GCA_037129975.1. GTDB lineage: Bacteria > Verrucomicrobiota > Verrucomicrobiia > Chthoniobacterales > Terrimicrobiaceae > QYQL01. Next base: position 15,235 of record JBAXTX010000018.1, read on the forward strand.
AACTTTTTCCGCCGACGAGCCGGTAGGGGATCCGGAGCCGGCGGAAGCATTCTTCGAGCACGCGCGACTGGGCGTTCATCCGGTAGGCGATCGCGAAGTGTTCCCACGGGAGATTGGCCGTTGCCCGCAGGCTTCCGATCTCGTTGACCACGAACTCCGCTTCCTTCTTGTCGTCCGGGACGCGGATCACATGGACAGGATCCCCGCCTTCCTGCGGGCTCCAGAGGTTTTTCCCGCGGCGGCGCGGGTTGTTTTTGATCAGCCGGTTCGCCGCGCCGAGGATGGCATTCGTGCTGCGGTAGTTCTGCTCGAGGCGGATGATCTCCGGGTTGCGGAAATGCTTTTCGAACTCGAGGATGTTCGAGACCTCGGCTCCGCGCCATCCGTAGATGCTCTGGTCGTCGTCGCCGACCACGCAGATGTTCGGAGGATCCCCGCACGCCAGCAGGCTCACGAGTCGGAGCTGGAGGTTGTTCGTGTCCTGGAACTCGTCCACCAGCATGTGACGGAATTTCGACCGCCACTTCTCCTGCACACCCGCGTGCTCGGTGAGCAGCTTCACGGCCTGGACGAGGAGGTCGTCGAAATCCATGGCGTTGAGCGCACGGAGCTCGCGGTTGTAGCGGGCATAGACCGCGCCGATCACCGTTTCCTCGTCCTGCGGTGCGGCCCAGCCGTTGTTCTTCGCCTTGCTGATCATGCTTTGCGCGAGCCCGGGATCCAGCTTCTCGTCGCGCGCGGTCACCCGGTTGATGATCTTCTTGATGAGCCCGAGCTGGTCGCCCTGGTCGAAGATGCTGAAGTTGTTTTTGTAGCCGAGCTTGTCGGCGTCCGCGCGCAGGATCCTGACGCAGAGGGCATGGAACGTGCTCGCGGTGATCTCCGAGGCTTTTTCCCGGTCGAGCATTCCGGCGATCCGTTCCTTCATCTCCCGCGCGGCCTTGTTCGTGAACGTGACGGCCAGGATGCCCGACGGAGGGACGCCCTGGGAGACGAGCCAGGTGATCCGCGCCACAATCGTGCGGGTTTTTCCGGTGCCGGCGCCCGCGAGGATCAGGAGCGGCCCGGTCTCGTGCGTGGCGGCGCGCTGCTGCTCGGGATTCAAATCCCAGAGCCGGAATCGGCTCATCGAAGATCCCCTGCCGCAAACCGCGCGACGACCGCAGGATAAATCCCGTGCTCCCCGACCTGGATCCGCGCATGCAGGGATTCCGCCGTGTCGCCGGGCAGAACCGGCACCTCTGCCTGTGCGATAATCTCACCGCTGTCCATGCCGGAATCCACGAAATGGACCGTGCAGCCGGCCTTCGAAACACCGGCCTCCAGCGCCTGCCGCCAGGCCTCGAGCCCAGGAAATACGGGCAGCAGAGAGGGATGGATGTTGATGATCCGGCGCGGGAACGCGTCCAACAGCGGCGCCTTCACGATGCGCATGTAGCCGGCCAGCACGACCAGCTCGACGCCTGCTTCCTGAAGCCTGTCCGCGACATCCGCCTCAATTTCCGGGGACAACTTCGTGCGGAACTTCGGCTCGCGGATCACATGCGCCGGAATGCCCGCCCCGCGGGCGAGATCGAGGATCCCGGCCCCTTCCACGTCGGACAAAACGAGCACGGCCTCGGCGTCCAGCCGCCCGGCTTGGATCTCCGAAAGGATCGCGCGGAAATTCGACCCTTTCCCCGATCCCAAAACCCCGATTTTCAAACGTCCCATGGCACCGGGGATGATGCACGCCGCCGTGTTCATGGCAAGCCGGGGATTGCGCCGATTCAAAGGCCGGATGTGATCGCAAAGACGACTGCGTGACTCTCAATCCCTGCCTTGTAGGGCATTACGCCACCTCAAGCGTTGCAAGGATGGACTCGCCGGGAGTTTTCGGATTTTCCTCACGGCCCTCATCTCCTCGACCCAGAGCGAAATGAGATCCCGCGCGGCAGCCATCGACCCTGGCACATCTTGCACGGCTGGCCGTCCGTCCGTATTGTCAGCCCGAAGGAGGAGATCATTTATGCAGACGAAGAAGAGCCAGACCCCGCGCGGCTTTGATGCCGTGGCCGAAAGCCGCCGATGGAAGGAAGCCGTCGCCGCTGAGACGGCAGGCATGAGGGTCGGCGAATGATTGAGACAACGATTGAGGATCTGAGAAATTTATCGGGCCCGCCGGATGCCGATGCCGTGGTCGTGATTGACGTGCTGCGCGCGTTCAGCACGGCGGCGGTTGCCCTCGACGGCGGCGCGGTGGAAATTTGCCCCGTGCAGGATGTCGCGGAGGCTTTCGCCCGCCGCGCGCGCGAGCCGGATCTCGTCCTCATGGGAGAAACCGACTGCCATCCCGTGCCGGGGTTCGACCTGGGAAATTCCCCTGTCGCCGCGGCCGCCTTCCCGTTCCGCGGCCGCCGGGCCGTCCAGCGGACGACTGCCGGGACCCGCGGGCTCGTCTGCTGCGCGGAAGCTCCCTCGCTCTGGGCCGCGAGCTTTCTGGTCGCCGCCGCAACCGTTGCCGCGATCGAAGCCGCCGGGGCCCAACGCGTGGCCTTTGTCATCACGGGCACGGTCCATTACGGAAGCGCCGACGAGGATCTCGCCTGCGCGGAATGGATGACGGAACTCCTCCGCGACCGCCAGCCGCCCGTTGCGCCTTATCTCCAACGCGTCCGCGACTCGGTCGCGGCCTCGACATTCCTCGACCCCGCCAGCCCGCTCCATGCTCCGGACGATGTGGACTTCTGCGCGCGCCCGGATGTTTTTTCTTTTGCCATGAAGGCAGATGCCGGACCGGGAGCGCTCGTTCTTCGACGCCACGATCTTTTGCTGATTTGATCTCCTGTTGACCCGCACCCCCCTTTTTTCCTTCTGGATGCCCGGCCTGTGCGCTGTTTTAATCGCCGGCATGTTGGAGGTGAATGTGCTGGCGAGCGGAAGCTCCGGGAATGCGCTGCTGCTGCGCAGCGGGGGCTGTTCGGTGCTCGTGGATGCGGGGCTGAGCGCGCGCAGGCTCGCCTCGCGTTTGGACGCCTGCGGCGCCCCTCCGGAATCGCTCACGGGCATCCTTCTCACCCATGAGCACGGCGACCACACGCGCGGGCTCAAAGTGCTCCTCGCCAGGCACCGCATCCCCGTCTTTGCCAACCCGCTCACGGCCGACCACCTGAAGCGGGCCGGGGTCGGCGCGGAGTGGAATCTGTTTTCTTCCGGCGCCACGTTCCGGCTGGGCTCCTTCGAAATCCTCGCGTTTTCCGTCCCCCACGATGCCGCGGATCCCGTGGGATTTCTTCTGCGTGCCAACGGGAGCACGTTCGGCGTGCTGACCGATCTGGGCCACGCCACACGACACGTTGTGGAATCCGTGCGCGGAGTGAAGGCCCTCCTCATCGAGACGAATCACGACGAGGGCCTTCTCCAGCAGGATACGAAGCGCCCCTGGCCGGTGAAGCAACGGATCCTCTCCCGCCACGGACACCTGTCGAATGCCGCGGCCGCCGCACTCGTCGCGGATGTGGCCACCGGATCTCTCACCCACGTCCTGCTCGGCCACCTGAGCCGGGACTGCAATTCCCCGGATCTCGCCATCGCCGCGGTGGGTTCCCGCCTGCGGGAAAAGGGACACATGAACGTGACAATCCAGTGCGCCGCGGCGGAAGACGATGCCCCCGTTGTGCGGGTGACTGTCTGAACAGGTCATGGAAAACTTGCCTGTGCTCCGCGGGGCTGGTTGTCTTGGGAACAAGCCATGAGCACCAATTATTCGGCGGACGACCTGATCTCGGGCGGGGATTTTTTTTCGCGGCTGTCGCCGCCCGCGCGTCTGGGGGTATTCGGGGATCCGGTCGTGCACTCGAAGTCTCCGGTTTTTCACAATGCGGCGCTGAAGGCGGCGGGGATTGACGCGTGCTATGTGAAAATCCATGTGCCCGTGGAGAAGGCGGCGGCGGCGTTCCGGGCGCTGCCCGCGGCCGGCTTCATCGGCGCGAATGTGACGACCCCACTCAAGGCGGCGGCGCTGGCGACGGTGGATGAGGCCGACGGCTACGCGAGGCGCTGCGGGAGCGTGAACACGGTTGTCGTGCAGGACGACAGGTTGTTGGGATTCAATACCGACGGCCCGGGCCTGGCGCGCGCGATCCGCGAGGAATTTTTTGTGGACCTGCGCGATCTGCGGGTCGTGCTGCTCGGGGCCGGCGGGGGGGCGGGACGCGCGATTGCCGTGCAGTGCGCGATGGAATCCTGCGAGCGGCTTGTGCTGGTGAACCGGACGGTGGAAAAAGCGCGGGCGTTGGCGGCCGAGCTGGCGCCGTCCTTCCGGAGCGACCGGCTCGTCGGGCCGGTCGAGCGGGTGCAGGCGATCGGTTTCGACGAGGCGGCGCTGCGCGAGCAGCTCGCCCACGCGGATCTGGTGATCAATGCGACATCCGTCGGGATGCGGCGGACCGATCCGCCCCTGATCCCGGCCGCCCTCCTCACGCCGAACCTGATGGTTTACGACACGGTCTATGCCGCGCGCACACGCCTGCTGGAGGACGCCTCGGCAGCGGGCGCCAAAGTCGCGAACGGGCTCGGCATGCTCCTGCATCAGGGCGCGCTTTCCTTTGAAATCTGGTTCAACCGCCCGGCCCCGCTCGATGTGATGCGCCGCGCGCTCGGGGAGGCCGCATGATCCTTTCGATCGCCAGCACGCAATTTGTTTTTCTCGCCCTCGGGATGCTCGCGTTGAACGTGCTCCTGAAGGCGGGCGGTTACGCGCCCAACGTGGCGGGAACATTTCCGCCGCTCGCCCTGACGCTCGCGCACCAAGGACTGTGGCTGTTCTGCGTGCCGATCGCCTGGGTGTGCCTCGCGACCGCCTGCGCGCGCTGGAACAACGCGGTGCTGAATGAAAAGACCGCCCGCGTGGTCGGCGTCTCCATCGCAACGGCGATCTTCCTTCTCTATTCCTACGCGGGCTCGCTCTTCTTTTGAACCGTGCTTGCGGAAGATGCGCAGCCGGCTTTGCACATGGCATCGGCTTCCAGCCATGGAACCAATCCACTCGAAGAGATGGTATCAAAACTCATCGAACGGGCCGAGTCCTTCGACGCCGTAAAGTTTTTCCGCCTCCCAATTCACCGCGTTGCCGAGCACCGAGAGGCAATGGCGCGGGGTGGCGAGCAGAAAGTCTTGTGCGCCGGGATGGAGATAGCCGGGGGCATTGTCGCGCAATTCCTCGCCGATGCCGCGCGTGCGTGCCACCAGCTCGTTTGATGGCGCGGCGTTGGTGAACTCGACGCGTTTCGCCTCGATGCAAAGATCGGCCAGTTCCTCAAGCCGCCTGTGCTGAGAGCGGGTCGGCATGACGATTGGAAGTTGGCGCAGGTTTCCAATCTCCCACTTCTGGGTGTGCTGAATGAATCGCATCTTGAAGAAGCTCAGGACATCGCTGTTGAGAAGCGTCAGAAAGACTTTCGCGCTGATAGTGCCTGGGACTGGAGTGAGCCGCATGCTGTCCGCGTCGAAGATGCAAGGTTCCTGATACCTCGCTTTCATGGCAACGTGGTTCGCAACTGCGGTCCACGTTACCCCTGCGGTCAGGAAGAACTTGTGCCCCTGCCAGCGTGCGAGCGGGCTCGACGACAGCCAATCCACCGCAGCGGCGGTCCACTCACAATACAAAGGCTCATTGTCCACCCACCGACTGCCTTCGGGATCGCCTTTGCGGAATGCCACGAACTGCCCCCGGCCGGACAGGCCGTTGTAAATCGTCGCGATGCGCGGGCAATCTGCCGGATCGGTGTAATCCTCGCTCGAACGCAGACCGAGTGCGCTTTCGGAAATGGCCGGTGCGAGCAGGCTTCCGCGCCCGTTTGGCCGGGCTGCCCGGCGTGCGTTCTCCTCGTGAATCCAGAGGCGCAAGCCCGCGAGCAGGCGGCAAAACTCTTCATCCGTCAAATCGGATTGTTCACGCAGTCGGGACGCCGCCTTCTCTTCAAACAAGCCGCGATGCTCCCAAAATCCCGCGAGTTCCGCGGAGGAATTCCAGAGACCGAGGAGCTCGGCTTTTCGTTGCTCCCATGTGAATTGATAGTCGGCATCGGTCGCGATGAGATTCCGCGGCGCGATGCGGAAGAGCGCGGTGCGCCCGAAGCCGAGTTGCTGCGGGGTGAATTGTTCGCGAAGGCGATGGACCGCCGCCTCCCAGGCTGCGCGGTTGCGCACAGGGTTGCCCGGGTTACCGCCCGCTTCCGTGAGAAACTGGCGAAACGTCGGCGCGATGGACGCTTTGCCCAGCCATGTGGCGCTCCATTCAGCGGCTTTCTTGTCCAGTTCTCCCGCCTGCGGGGTGCCTTCGAGATAGGCGAGGAAACGGGCGTTGTTCGCGGTGCGCATTCCCTGTCCGCCTTCGGCAATGAGTCCCACCAGCGTGACGTGCCCCGGCCTCAACGTGCGGTGATAGCGTCTGATCTCGCCGAGATTCCCGGCGAACGCGCGAGAGTCCTCGATCCGCGTCCACCATTCGGAGACGAGTTGCTTCACCGGTGCGTTGAATCGGTCGAAGAGCGCGAGCGTTCCGGGGCGGGGCTCGAAGAAGGCGCGCTTGTGGGCGTCCACGTAAAGCCCGCGAGGGACACTGTGAACGCGGAGTTCTTCGGCCGTCGCGTGCCGAACGCAGCCGGTGGGTGGTTCGTTCCACACGATGCCGTCCGCAGCCGGAAGCAAATGGAGTTTCTTCTCGGGCACCGTTTTCGTGCCGCCGGCCTTTCGAAGCGGTCGAGCCTGAACAAAGGTGACACAATCTTCCTCACGGGCGTCCACGTTTCGCGCCACGAAGACCGCGGCATCAACCGTGGCGTCAAATGGAACACACTGACCGATCCAGTCGAGCGCGCGGGATTGGAGCAACTCCCGCATCCCGCTGAAACTTTCGAGCGTGAAGAACGTGTCGGCGGTGACGAATCCGATCGCGCCATTCGGGCGGAGCACCCGGAAGCCGAGCCGGGTGAACCATTCGTAAGTATCTTCGGCGTCACCGTTCATGCACCGCACGGCATTCAGCCACGGCTCACCGGCCATCGTGTGGCGCGAAATGTAGGGCGGGTTTCCCAAGACCGCATGGAAGCCGGCTTCCGCAAGCCCCCGTCCATCCTCGCCGTAAAAGACATCGGGAAATTCAAGGTGCCAGTGAAACGGCGTGAGCGAGCGCGTCTTTGCCGCAAGGCCGTCCCCGATGGATTGCATGAAACGGCGGGCGTCGCGCCGTTCATTCGTATCGAGTTCATCGGGCGTAATCTTGTAGCGTGCGGCGAGAAGGTAGTTGATTTCGTCCACCGGCAGCCCATCGCTTGCCGCAGCCCAAAGGTCGGCGAGGCCGAGGAACGGTTGCAATTGGAGACGTGCGGCGCGCCATTGCCTTTCTTTGCGCTTCACCACGTCCATCTCGGTGCTGGCTTCGCCCTCGATATTCAGGGTCTCCCGGATGACATCGGCCAGAACGGAGTTGAGGTTGTCGCCGATCTCAAACGTGTGCGCACCGCCCTCCGGTGACGCCGCTGGCGCACGCCGCAAGGAATCTGGAGCGACCGAGAGCAGGGCGTTGCCTTGGCGCAGGTGATGGTCGAGGAAGTTCAGCGGCTCCTCTGCCGCGATACACGTCAGCCAAAGCGAGAGCTTTGCCAGCTCGACTGCCATCGGGTTGATATCCACGCCGTAGATGCACGCTTCGACAACCCGGCGGCGCCAATAGGCGATTTCAGATTGTTCCTGCGAGACGCCTGGCGGGACCGGCACTCTCCTGTTGGCGATAATGTCCTCCCTCGTTACCCGGCGCTGTCCCTGAGCGACGACCTGCTCCGTCATCGGGCGTGTCGTCGGATGCTGCATGATCTTGTTGGCCAGCCATTCGGTGGCGCGGACGAGAAAGTGTCCGCTGCCCATCGCGGGATCGACAAGGTTCAGCCGCAGCACGCCGAGCGCGAAGGAATTGTCGCGCCGCCGTTCCTCCGAGCGTGCGGAGAGTGCGCGCCGGACATCATCCGAGTGTTCGACCCGGTCGAGTTGTGGGGTGACTGCTTCGCGGATGAGGAACTGAACCACCCAGTCCGGCGTATAGAAAATACCGTGCCGATGATTTTCACCGTTCTGGTTGCGGAGTTCGAGCCGCGCACCCTCCCGCTCGAAGTGTGCGCCGAGCAAGCCTTCGTAGATGTCGCCGAGCTGGCGGACTTCAAGCGTGCTGTAATCAATCGCCTCGTCGGTGCTGAGCTGGCCCTGTCTTTGTCCGGGTCGCGTCGGCGGCTGCGCATAAATCAACTGCCGCAACACGTCCGCCAGAGCGCGGTCACCGATGCGCCATTGTTCCAACCTCGGATGCAGTTCGGGATGGAACAGGCCGCCGTTATATCGGGTGACGCCGAGAGCTTCGTTCTGTCGGGCGTGCGTGCCGTTGATGAGATGAAACAGCCGCGACAATTCCTCCGAGAGAGCGGTGAATGCGTCGTCCGCGTAGAGCGTGCGGTCGCGCAGCCGCTCGACGAGACGCGCGAGCGAGAACTCATTGAGGTAGCGGCGATTCGAGCCCGGGCCATAGGACTTCACCGGCAGCAGGCCGCGACTCTCGGCGTAAAGGACGAACAGGAGCCTGTAGAGAAAGATGAGCGCGTTGTTATAGACCTCGGGGAAGTCTGTCTCTGTGAGATGGTTTTCCTCGCAATTCACGAATGCGGTGCCGACGTCTTCGAGCACGCCGAAAATCCGCTTTCGCAGTTTGTCTTCGAGGTCGGCTTGCAGGCGAAGCGATTGTTCCCGGACGCTATCAAGAAAGCACAGGCCGTCGGCGCCGCGCTCGAACGCACGGGCACGAAAGAGCGTGAAGAAAACGCGAAACTCCTCCAGGGAGCAGAACTGAGCACTCCGCACGAGGTGGAACGAAAAGTATGCGCCGACAGTCGAACGATCCGTGTAGATCCGCCATTCCGAGCCGTTGGTGAGGATTGCCCAATTGAAAAAGCGTCGCCCGTTCGCGTCCTTCGCGTGGTTCAGGTAATCCTGAATCTGTTGACTCGGAAACCACCCCGGCGTCTCGTTGTTTGAAAGCTGGTCGAGAGGGTGCCCGTATTTCTTCGCCTCAACCACAGTCGCGCCAAGCCGGAAAAGCGTGTTGGCGCCCGCCTCCGATGCTGCGGTAAAATCCGACTCCGATGTAAAAAGGCAATAGTCCGGGCGCTTGCGGGTGGCGAAATCGTTCGGCATCGACTGCTGCGGGATACGAATCCAGCCGAGGCGATCCAATATGGGTTCGAGGAATGAAGAGCAATTGAATGCCTCGTTCTGCCGCCCCAACGCCGTCAACCGCAACCGCCAGATTTCAGCGATCTCCCGAAAAGCCGTTGCGACGTCGTTCTCGCTGGCAAAATCAGGTGCATTGCGGAGGTGGCGCGCAAGATATGCCGTGGAGAAAACGCCACGCGCTTCCAGGCGGCCTTCAAAACCTTCCCCGCGCAGGTTGAGGCCGAGTTGGTCCGGATCCACTGGCGCTGTGTTTCTACGCTGCCGGGACATGGCCTATAACGATTTCACGATGGGACGGAATATCGCATCAATTCACCGAGGAGAGGATCAGGCATCTTGTGGCATTCATTATCAGGGAAGCTTCCGGGAAGCGAGTCCGAACTCAGCCGGCTTCTCCATAGAATTCCGGCTCTCCCGGAGCGCCGCAGGGTGCCGGTTATTTGATTTTTCCCGGCAGGCGGCCTTGGAATTCCGGGCGATAGAACCAGTCCGACCAATAGCTCCAGCCGGCTTTCGTCATCACGACCGGCGATTCGATCCAGCCGCCTTTGCCGTCCGGCCGGCAGATCCGGTAGGAATTTTTCCACATCACGGAAGTGTCCTGTGGGACGAAGAGGAAGAGATACGGCTGGTCGCGGTAGATGATGCTTTGCATCCGGCCGGCCATGCCGATGATTTTCTCGCGGTTGTATTCCTGCCGGAGCGATTCGAGGAGCTGGTCCACCTCGGGATTTTTGTAGCCGACGACGTTCAGCTGCTCCGGGTTTGTCTGCGAGGAATGCCAGATCTGGAACTGGTCGTAATCCGCGCCGAGCGACCAACCGAGCACGATCGCGTCGAAGTCTCCCTTGTTGACGTGGTTCTTCAAAAAGACCGCCCATTCGTAGAGCTCGACCTTCACTTCGATGCCGACCTTTTTGAAATCATCCTGCGCGAGGGTGGCGATATCGCGGCGGATTTCCCTGCCATTGTTGGTCATGAGGGTGAAGGAAAATCTCCGCCCATCCCTGACCCGTATCCCATCCGGCCCCGGCCTCCATCCGGCCTCATCCAGAAGTGCGCGCGCCTTGTCGGGATCATAGGTGAACGGGGTGACCTTCGGGTTGAAAAACCACATCTGGGGGGTGAAGATCCCGGTGCTCTGGATGCCATGTCCGTAGAGGATGTATTTCACCATGGCGGGGATATCCACCGCGTGGGCCAGCGCACGGCGGACTCTCTCATCCTGGAAAAGCGGGCGTTTGAGATTCCAGCCGATGTAATGGTAGAGGCTGGCCGGGGAAGAAAACACATCGAAGCGACGATCCTTCTCGAAGGTGGCAACCGCCCAGGGGTCCGCCTCCCAGAAATCCACCTGCCGGGTTTCGAATGCGAGCCTCAGGGAAAGCTCGTCGGGAAGCAAACGGAATACGATCCCGTCGAGCCAGGGACCGGGCGCCTGGAAATAATCCGGGTTCCGCACCACCCGGATGAATTCGTTCGTCTTCCACTGGCCGAACTTGAACGGTCCCGTGCCGACAGGTCTGGTATTGAAATTCTCCGCCCACCACGCGGGCGGTTTGCCATCAAGAATATGGGCGGGGAGGATCGGGATCATCCAGCTGTTCAGTGCCGGGGAAAACGGTTTGCGGTAAGTCACCCGGACAGTCCGGAGCCCCGGAGTCTCGATTTTCTGGATGAGGTCGAAGTCCGGCTTGCGCGGAGAGGCAAAGGCATCGTCCATGATCGCGCGGTAGGTGAACTCGACGTCCCGCGAGGTGAACGGAGCCCCGTCGTGCCAGCGCACGCGGTCGCGGAGGCTGAAGACCACAAGCGGCTCGGCGAGGAACGCGACCCCGCCCGCCTCGGCGACCTCGCCGCCTCCATTCGCGGCCAGCCACGCCTCGACAAGCGGCTTCACATCCGGGGCGGCGGTCAGCTCGAAAGTGCCGCTGGATTCCACCCAGTCCCGGAGGATCCTCGCGGCGGGATGCGCCCGGCGAAATTCTCCGAGAACCGCACGGGCATTTTCTTTCACCCGCACCCGCAGCGTGACAATCGGCTGGAGGGAGTCGTTCGGAAGCCGCCCGAAAATTTCCCGCGATGTGGCGAGCCCGGGTTCGGTGAAAAGGAGGAGGAGGAAGTTCCCGTCGAGCCGCGCGGCTTCGAGCTTCCACCCCTCCCACTCCGCGCGCCACGATTGGACGAGTCGCAGGGCCGCGGCCGAAGAAGCGGAGTCTTTGAAAACGATGGTTGTCGTCTGGCTCAGCATCCACGATTTCGCGAGGTCGCCGACAATCTCGAGGTTCTCATCATACTTGAGAAGCCCGTTGAACATGGTCGAAAAGACCTGCGAAGCCGCGCTGTCGGCCTGCTGGATGGGATTCAGCGTCGAGGGCTCGCCGCGCATCCCGAGCGACATCTCGTTCTTTTTTGAAGTCGCGAGAAACGCGGAGTTGAGGAAGCCGGCCGCGATCAGGGCCAGGATGAGGACCGGGAGCCCGTAGATGAAGTAGCGGGCTATTCGCATCGGATGCGATGAGGGTTTTCGGCGGGAGCGCACGCATCTGGCGTGCCGCGTTCCGCATCCTGCGGAGCGCCTCTGGGATTCGCCGGCAGGATGCCGGCTTCAGCACGCTGGAAGCGTGCGCTCCTGGCTTCACTTGGGGAGGTCTCGCTATCCACGGGCGGGACGCCCGTACCCCCTGGTTTGGCGGAGCGCATGGTGATGTTCAGACCGCCTCGAACCGGCTCATGCGCTGGAGAAGGCGGATGCGGTCCCCGATCTGGGCGGCATCCACGGTTTTCAGGCGTTCGAGACTGAATGCCTCGACATTGTAGCTGGCCAGGACGGTCCCGAAGACGACCGCGCGGCGGAGCGCCTCGAAGCCCACCGGCCCGTCATCGCTCTCGCGGGCGAGCACTCCCGCCAGGCCGCCGGCGAACGTGTCGCCCGCACCGGTCGGGTCATGGATGTCCTCGAGCGGATAGGCCGGACAACTGAAGAACTCGCCCTGGGCACCGAAGAGAAGGCACCCGTGCTCGCCTTTTTTGATGGCGACATACTTCGGGCCGAGCGCGAGGATCGCCTTCGCCGCCTTGACGAGGTTTGTCTCGTTCGTGAGCTGCCGGGCCTCGCTGTCGTTGAGGATGAGCATGTCCACGCGGCCGAGGAGCCGGATCAGCGAGCCCTTCGCGATGTTGATCCAGAGGTCCATCGTGTCGGCGATGACAAAGCGCGGCTTCGCGACCTGATCGAGCACATGGTGCTGGAGGTCGGGCGCGATGTTTGCCAGCAGGACAAACGGCGTGGACCTGTAA
>JBAXTX010000180.1:0-3908 GCA_037129975.1 Verrucomicrobiia bacterium
GGGAGGAGCGGAGCGGTGAGTTGTTCGTAGAGGCGGAAGAGGTGCTCGACGCGCTCGCGGTCGGATCGGAACGGCTCGGGGCGGTAGCATTTCTCCACCGCCCGGTCGAGGTCGGCATGGGCTTTCGACAATGCGACGGGCATCGTCAGCGGGTCGTAGAGGTCGGCGAGCGTGCTCATCCCGCGCGGCGGCAGGTGCGGCTCGCGCGCGGCAAGCACGGCGGCGGCGCACGCTTCGACTTTGGCGCGCTGCTCAGGCGTCGGGCTCGGCCAGGGGTAGTTGTTGTAAACGAGGCCGGCGGAGTAGCGGTAATCGGACTTCAATCGGCCGCAGACTTGCTTCACCCATGCCATGTGCATGACAGAAGAAAGAACGCCGAAGTGATAGATTTCTGCATCTTCCAAAAAGAGGCAACTGTCGGCAGGTATGGCACTTGGCTCGAAATAGCTAAATGGTATGAAGGCACGATTTTCCGAGCTGTGGCGAGGGAGGAGAACAAACTGAGAACTCGGAGCCCGGATTTCTCCAAAAAGACCCGGAAAAGCTGCAAGTTTGCGGGTCGCCTCGCGAGTGCTTGACAGGCGATAAGAGCGAACCGCTTCAATGCGTTCGATGACCTTGGGGCAGCGGCGGATCAATGCAGGTTCCGCGTCTGCCAGCCAAAGGCACCATCGGCTTTCGCCATGAAAGTATTCGTGTGCGCTCAAAAATGGGCGGAACAAAGGCGCGGCCTGCGGTTCGACAGCCAGAAAGGCCGATTTTTCGACATCATTAAAAAGCAAATTGCCGTCATCGTTGGGCATGCAACCGAACTGAGCTTCAGGCACATCGCTTATTGGCTTGGAACGGTTACGAAGAGTCAGGTTGCCGCCGGCGGCAAGGTAAGGGCTGATGTTTTCTGCTTCCACGAACGTCGCCTTGTCGGTGTCCGCAACGTAATCATAAATAAATTTTGGCAACCTGTTTGAAGTCCCGAAACCAATGATGACGACGTGAACATGCGCCTTTCCCCGTGCCTCGCTTTCCCAACTAAATGTTCTGTGGGCGAATTGAATCTTCAGAGTGTAATGGCTGAAAAGAAACTCCCAAAGCAAGCCGACCTGTTCGCCCTGCGATATGGAGTTTGTGGAGACAAAAGCGACTTGAAGATTTGTTCCTTGAATGTAGTCGGCGGCTTTCCGATACCAGCACGTAACGTAATCAAGAATCCCCGCTGCCTTTAGGTCGCCCCAGATGATGTCGCGTTCGCTCGTGTAGTGCGCGCCCTGCTGGCGGCGGGCGCGGTCTTCGAGGACGCCTTGGAAAAGCGATCCGAAGACGGCGGGCGAGATTTTTCCCCACTGAAAATCGCAGCAGAAGCTCAACGCCTCGCGCATCGCCTTCGTGAAGATCGGGAACCCGAGGCGCTCGGCGAAGAGGCCGCCATTCACATAGCGGAATCCATAGCGCCAGTCGGTGTCGGAAACCGAACTGCTTGCAAGCGGGTTGTTCAGCCAGTCGAAGAGTTCGTTGAGCTTCGCGGCGAGATCCGAACCATCGGGACGCGTCTGTGTGCGGACGAATTGGGTGAAGGCCTCCGGCTGGAAAATCAGGTTGTCCTCCGCAAAGAGGCAGAAGAGGACGCGGCACAGGAGGCGTTCGAGTTCGTGCCCGGAAAACCCTCCGGCGACCAGCGAATCGTGAAGCCCGCACATGCGGGCGTAGGCTTTTTCATTCGCGGGATCTTCCGGATCAAGCCGCACCCGCGACTGCCCGAGCATGAAGGCAAACGCGCGGATGTGGCGCGGGAAGTCCGCAAGGGCGAAGTGATGCGGCGCGATCGGGCGTCCGGCAAAAAGCGGAAGGTCGAGTTGTTCCTCGGGCTCCAGATCGTAAAGGACGAAGTTCGCGAAATCCGAGACGAGGACGAAGCGCGGAACCTCATCCCAGCGGTTTTCCCGTGTGAGATCCTCGATGTAGGTGAACGCCTGCGTGGCGGCCACCGAGAGATCCGCGCCCCGGCTCTTGTGCTCGACCAGCAGCCTGCCGCGCCAGAGGAGATCAATGGCAGACGTGTTCCCGCGAAGATTCCGCACGTTTTCCTCGAACGAGGCGATGGATGCCCGGCGGATGCCGAACACATCGAAGAACTCATTCCAGAACGTCTGTTTCTCCGAACGCTCGGAGCCGGTCTCTTTCCACCGCCGCGAAAACTTGATCGCCCGGTCACGGACTTCGTTCCATGAGAGGTGAGGCATGATCCCCTATTCCCCGGCGTCCGGCGCATCGCGCTTCGGATAGCTGCCGAGGACTTTGACCGCGCGGCAGTTTTTCGAGAGCTCGCGGAAGAGGTCTTTCTGTTGGAGGTCGCGGGTGTGTCCGTCGGCCTCGACGAAGAAAAAGATGTCGTCGCTGCCTTTCGAGGCGGGGCGGTTGGCGAAGTGGTGGAGGTTGATGGCGAGTTCCTTGAACGGCTCGAGCGCGGAGACGAGCATGCCCGGCTTGTCCTCGATGCGCAGCATGAGCATCGTCCGGTCGTGTCCGGACGGGGCGTTCGCCTGCCGCCCGAGGACGAAGTAGCGGGCGGCGGACCGCGAATCTTCGGCGGTCGAGTCCGGGACGACCTCCGCGCAGATCGAAAGATCGGTTGCCCCCAGCGCGTCGAGCGTCTGGTTCACGATCCCGTGGGCGGGATCTTCCAGAGGGACGACCCCGCAGTCCGCGCGGTCGGATGCGACCTCCTCGAAAACTCCGGCAATCTCGGCGGAGAAAACATAGCGCACACTCGAACCGAATTTTCCGTGGGCCGCCTGGTAGGACGGGCTGCCGAGCGGGCCGACGCAGGCGATCGCGACGTCTTTTTCCACGGCGAGGGCGGCGGACATGATCTCGCGGTAGATCGCCCGGATGGCCTCCGGCCGGAGCGGACCCTCGCTGCGCTCGATGAGGCTCCGCAGAAGTTTGATTTCCCGGTCGGGCGAATAAATCGGGAGGCTCTCGCGGCTTTTGATGACCCCGATCGCGCGGGCGATCGTCGTGCGCTCGTTGAGGAGCTTCAGAAGCTCGCCGTCAATGGCGTCGATCCTCTGCCTCAGCTTCACCAGATCGCTCACCGGGCCCCCTCGTTTTCCGGAGGCTGATCCGCCGGATCCAACGGATCTGCCTGATCGGCGGCCGCGGCGGCCTCGAACGGGAGCTCCGGCGGCGGCTCCGGGGCGGGCGGGGTCGCCTTCGGGAGCGCGACCCGGCGCAGCTCGTCCGCGTTCGGAAGATCGTCGAGATCCTTGAGCCCGAAATGCTCCATGAAAAATTGAGTCGTCTCGTAGAGGAGCGGACGTCCGGGAACTTCCGAGCGGCCCGCGATGCGGACAAGCCCGCGGTCGAGGAGCGTCTGCATCACGCCATCCACCGCCACCCCGCGCACCGCCTCGATGTCCGCGCGTGTGATCGGCTGGCGGTAGGCGATGATGGCGAGGGTCTCCAGCGCGGGCGCGCTGAGCTTCGCCGAGCGGTTCTCGGGAAAGAGCTGCCGGAGCCACGGGGAAAAATCCCCGCGCGTGACGAGCTGCCACCCGGCGGCGCTCTCGCGGACTTCAAACGCGCGGCCGGTCCCGCGGTATTCCTCGTCGAGCTTTCGGATCGCTTCCTGGAAATCCTCGTGTTTCGGCCTGGCGTGGCAGGCGACAAACGGGTTTCCCTTCGCTCCCTCGGCGGCGCCCCTGAAGATGGCGGACAGCTCTTTGACGGAAACCGGTTTTTGCGAGGCGAAGAGGATCGCCTCGACGATGCGGTGGAGTTCTTCGTTCATGCCCATGAGAAAAGGGGCAGCGTGTCCGCCCGGTCAATCCAGATCTCGCCGCACTGGGCCTCCTGCCGCACGCGGAGCTGCTTGAGCCGGATGAGCTCGAGCATCGCCAGGAAGGTGACGA
>JBAXTX010000181.1:0-3751 GCA_037129975.1 Verrucomicrobiia bacterium
ATTTGCAGCACCGGATCAAACCGCTCATGAGCCTCTTCGTCGCCGTTTTTTTTGTTTCGCTGGGCGTGCAAATGGCCCCGGGGGAAATCGGCCCCGTCATCGGAATGGCCCTCGTTCTCTCGGCCTTTGTGCTGATCGGCAAGGCGGTGATTTTTCTGACGATCATTTCGCGGTTTGGATACGGCGAGCGGACCGGGTTCCAGGCGAGTGTCACGATCGCGCAGATCAGCGAGTTTTCTTTCATCCTTGTCGGTGTCGGCGCGGCGTCCGGCCTCGTCGGCGGGCGGGTCGTCGCGGTCACCGCACTGGTCGGGATCATCACGATCGCGGTCTCGTCCCACATGATCCTCCACAGCGCGCATCTCTACCGGCTCTGCCACCGCCTCGGCCTGCTCCGGATTTTCGGGGCTTCGCAAAAAGAGGCCGATGAGCCGGAGAAGGCGCTCCAGGACCATGTCATCGTCATCGGAATGAACACGCTCGGGCGGCGGATCGCGGAGTCCCTCCACCGGCGCGGCGAGATCGTCCTGGCGATTGACAGCGATCCGCACAAGCTGCGCGGCCTGCCGTGCCGGACGCTGCACGGGAACATCGAGTATCGGGCAGTGCTTGAGGAACAGGGGCTCGCCAACGCGAAGCTCGTGGTGAGCGCCATGCAGATCGAGGACACGAACGACCTGCTCGCCTACCGCTGCAAAGAATCCCGCGTGCCGTGCTGCATCCATGCCGCCGACCTCTCGGTCATGGAGAACCTGCTCGATCAGGACGTCGCCTACTTCCTGCTGCCGAAAGTGGATGCGGTCAAATACCAGTCCGCCCTCCTGCGCGCGCGGGGCCTCCTCGGGGGGAGCCCGCCATGATCGGGCTTGCCGTGCTTTTGGGGACCGCGGCGGCCGGATACGGGCTGGCGCAGCGGTTCCGGCTGCCGGTGATTCCTCTTTTGCTCGCGCTCGGTTTCGTGATGTCGCTGACCGGGCTTGCGCCGGGGCGCGAGGCGTCGCGGTTCATCCTCGACTTCGGGCTCGCGTTTCTTGTTTTCACGGCGGGCGTCGAGCTGAATCCCCGGCGGTTCCTGCACCAGACGCGACCGGTTCTTTGGGTCGCCATCGGGCAGTTCGCGCTCGTCGGGCTGGCGGCGTTCGCGGTGGCGCGGTGGATGGGATTCGGGACGGTTCCGGGCCTTTACATGGCATTTGCCACATCGGCGAGCTCGACCCTTGTCGTGGTGCGGCAGCTGAAATCCCGCCAGCAGATGTTCGAGCCATTCGGACGGCTGGTAACCGGAGTGCTGCTTGTTCAGGATCTTCTCCTCATCCTGGCGATCGTGGTGCTCGGGCACCTGGGCGAGGGGCCCGCGGCGGTGCTCCAGGCATCCGCGAGCCTTCTCGCGCTGGCCGGGACGGCCGTCTTCCTCCACTGGCGGGTGTTCCCGTGGATCGAGCGGACGCTCCGCCCGGACGAGGAGACCCTGCTGATGATCTCGCTGGCGCTGTTGTTCTCCTTCCTTGCTGTCTCGGATGCGCTCGGGATCCCGCTGATCGCCGGGGCGTTTCTCGCGGGCTTCGTGCTCTCGGTATTCCCGATCAACGGCCTTGTGCGCGGACTGCTGGGATCCCTGGCGGAGTTTTTTCAGGCGATCTTCTTTGCGGCGCTGGGCGCGCTTGTGGTCTTCTCCTCGCCGTGGATTGTCGTCCAGGCGCTGGGCTTTTCGCTGCTCGTGCTGTTGATCACCCCGCCGGTGGTGACCGTCCTGGCCGAGTGGCAGGGGCTTTCCTCCCGCAACGCGATCGAGAGCGGGCTCCTGCTCGCGCAGACCAGCGAACTTTCCCTCGTGCTCGGGCTCGTCGGCGTGGCCGGCGGACACCTCGGGCCGGAGAATTTTTCTGTCATCGCCCTGACCTGCGCGACCACCATGATCCTCACTCCCTTTCTCGCCACCGACCGGGTGACATGGAAGCTCCTGCACTGGCATCCGGGCCGCCAGACAAGCGACGGGTTCTTCGGCTTCGAGAATCACACGGTGCTCATCGGGCTCGGAAGCTCCGGCATGTGGATCGTGAAGGAACTCAGGGACGCCGGCCATCATGTGCTCGTGATTGACGACGATGCCAGCGTCATCGCCGGCTGCGAGCGCAACCGGATCCCCTGCCTGCGCGGCGACGGGAGCGATCCCAGAATCCTCCGGCGCGCCGGCGCGAAGGAAGCCCGGCTGATCGTGGCCACGCTTCCGCGTCCGGCCGACGTGGTGAAAATCGCGCGCTTCGCCGGGGAGGTTCCGGTGGTTGCGAGGATCTTCGATGCCGGGGACGCCCGCGCGGTCGAGGAAGCCGGCGGATTCCCGGTCCTGAGCTCGGAGGCCGCCCTCGAAAAATTCCTCGAGTGGTTCGACAAAAGCCATCCGCGGCCAGGGCCCACGCCAACCGATAAGGCCGCGGACAGCGTTCGTGCCGATGCCGGTTGAAGCGGTGGTTGCGAGGATAAGTGTCAGGCGACGCAGGACCGCTCATCCCATCTCTTGGAAATAAACAGACGATAAGCGGCCGGCGCAAAACAGGAAAAATGGGTTGCGTCGTTATAAGTGGAGTTATTCAATTCGCCAGCAAAGACCAAAAACGTCCCAAACTATTTGCCGTGGCGGATTCAGGGGAAGTCCCTCAAAGCGGAGTTTTTCAGAACGGAAAGCCTCCTGGCGATTGAGCTTGTTTTGCGGCGCTGGCCGACTCCATTGTTCAACCCATGTCCGAGGAGAAAACCCACCATTCCCACGACCGGATTTTCCGGCATGCGATGTCCCTGCCACTGGTCGCCCGGCAGTTCCTCGAAACGTGGATGCCCAAGGAATTTCTGGCTCTGGTCGAATGGTCCACTCTTCGCGTCGAGAAGATTTCCGGCATCAGCGAGGCGCTTGCGGAACGCCGCGAGGATCTTCTTTACCGGATCGAGGTGGCTGGGAAACCGGTTTGCTTCTACATCCTTTTCGAGCATCAGAGCCGCCCCGTGAGGATCATGCCCCTGCGCGTGCTCGAATATATCGGCCTGATCTGGCAGGACCATCGGGGAAAGATCGAATCCGGGGGCAAGCTGCCGCTGGTGATTCCGGTGGTGATTTATCCGGGGCCGGGAAAGTGGAGTGCGGTGCGCCGCCTCCGTGATCTGATCGAGATTCCTGCGGAAATCTCCGGCTGGGCAGCAACCTTCGTCCCGGACTGCGGGTTTCTTCTCGTGGAATTGGCGGGTCTGCCATTGGAGAAGTTGGCCGACGGACGGCTGGCGAGGGCGGTGATGGGCGCGTTGCAGGGCGAGCGCGTTGGCGGGATGAAATTCCAGGAGGTCCAGCGGATCGTTGCAGAAATCTTCGCGGAACCCCAACGCGGGGAAGCGCTCAAAATCGCCAACCACCTCTGGCGGTATCTGCTGCATCATTCCGAGTTGCAAAGCCGCGAGGTCTGCGAGATAGTGGGCTCAACAATTCCAGCAGCACAAAAGGAGAAATTTATGAGCACCGCAGACATTTTGAGACAGGAAGGTCGGCAGGAAGGCCGACAGGAAGGCGAGGAAAGAGGGCAGATTCTTGCCCAGCAGCAGGCGGTCGTCGAGGCTCTGGAAATCCGCTTTGATCGGGTTCCTGATGGCCTTCGCGAGGAAATTTTACACATTTCTGACTCCGCACGCCTGCATGTCCTTCTCCGCACGGCCATCCGGTGCGCGGATCTGGAATCCTTCGTCAAGGATCTCTGAGCGCCGCGTCATT
>JBAXTX010000182.1:0-3736 GCA_037129975.1 Verrucomicrobiia bacterium
GATGTTCTCGACGGCAAACTGGATGAGCGGGCAGGGCTCGATGTCCCCGCGCGGGTTGATGTGATGGCTCGCGCCGGTGGTCATCGGGCAGAGCGCCACGCCGTCGTGGTCGTAGTAGCAATCCACGATGCCAATGGGGAGCCTGGCGCGCATCTCTATGAGGAACTTGCGGACGCGCACGAGCTGGTCCTGATCGAGTGCGAGCTGCGGATTGCTGCGTCCGCCCACGGGCCGGTAGGTGTAATACCAGACATAGTGCGCGCCCAGCCTGATCAGCTCGCGCAGCCATTTTTCGCTCAGCAGATCATCAATGTTCGTCCGGCAGACGCTCGTCGCCACGCCGGTGATGAGGCGCTCGCGCAGGCAGTTTTCCAGGCCCTGCATGGACTTGTCGAAAACGCCCCGGCTGCCGCGCCGTTCATCGCTGACGATGCTGCTCCCCTCGATGCTGACGAGCGGGGTGACGTTCCCGAGCCCGCGCAGTTTTTGGGCCGCTTCCCGGGTGATCGCCTGGCCGTTTGTGAAGACTTGAAAATAGCAGTCGGGGTGCGCGCCGAGGATGTCGTAGAGTTCGGGATGCAGGAACGGTTCCCCGCCGAGGATGCCGAAAAACGAGTTCCCGTGGCGCTTGGCATCGTTGATGAGCCGGTTCATCGCGGCGAGATCAAGCCGGTGCGGCGGACCGTCCACATCCACCCAGCACCCCTGGCAACGGAGGTTGCACGAATTCAATATCGAAATCTGCAGGAACGGCGGGAAATATTCGCCGCGCTTGATACGGCGTTTGAACTTTTCCACGGCGACGAGGTTTTTCAGTCCGAAGTTCCAACCGAACTTGAAGAGAAGCCGCAAATCAACTGTGCGCAGGGCGCGGAGGGCAAGAGAAAGGGACATTTTAAAGAAATTGGAAATTGGAAATGAAGAGGGTTGGAGGCCGGAGCTGCCGCGGCGAGAGCGTTGAATATCATTCCGTTTTTTCCGCCTTGATGGCAAGCTCCTCGGAATTCAACGGGCAATACCTCGGCGGCAATGGGAAGATCTACACGTTTGCCCCGCAAACGTTCATGACTCTCTGAGGGCGGGGGTCTTTTTTTACCACCACGGATAGGCTTTTGAGATCTCCCTCCCGTTTTTTCCTTGAAGTGCTTTTTTCTGCCTCCATTCATTCTATTTGAACGGCCGGGAGAAACCTGCCATTTTCCTGTGCATGAACAACCCGCTATTCAACGAGAAACGGATCCATGCGATCGAATCCACCTCCGGCGACACGATGACGGTCTCCGGGACAATCCACAAAACGACCCTGCTGGCGGCTGTCACGGCCGCGACCGCGACGCTGGCCTGGTCACTGGCGGGAACCTCCTTCGCCTTCCCGGCGTTGATCGGCGGCTCCATTCTCGGTCTGATTTCCGTTTTTGCGGCTTCATGGAAACCGACCCTCGCGCCTGTGCTCGCGCCGGTTTACGCGGTGTGCGAAGGCGCGGCTTTGGGCGTGATCTCCGCCATGTACAACCAGCAGAGCGGAGGGATCGTTGCGCAGGCCGTCCTCATCACATTCGGCATCCTTTTCGCGATGCTCGCGCTGTTCCAGTTCCGCTTGATCCGGGTGACCGAGAAATTCCGCTCGGTCATTTTTGCCGCCACGGCGGGGATTGCGCTCGTGTATCTGGTCAATCTCGGCCTGATGCTCTTCGGCGTCAAAATGCCGTTCATGGGCGGCGGCAGCCCGCTTGGGATAGCGATCAGCCTCGGGATCATCGTCATTGCGGCGCTGAATTTTCTGGTGGATTTCGACAACATCGAAAAAGGCGCCGAAGCGAACGTGCCGAAATACTACGAGTGGCTGGCGGGTCTGGGTGTGCTGGTCACGCTCGTCTGGCTCTACGTCGAGGTGCTTCGCCTCCTCGCCAATCTGAACCGGCGGTGATCGGTTCCATGATCCATTCCTTTCTCGAGACGGCCGAGGAGTCGGCCCGTGCGGCGGGGGGGCTCCTGCGATCGCATTTCGGACGTCCGCTCAAGGTGGATGAGAACCACGCGCACGACATCAAGCTCGATCTCGACAAGCGGAGCCAGTCGCTCATCGAGTCGCTGATCCTCTCCCGGTTCCCGGACCATGCGATTTACGGGGAGGAAGGGATCCGGGGCGACCAGGACAGCGAGTTTCAGTGGGTGCTTGACCCGATTGACGGCACGGTGAATTTTTTCTACTCGGTCCCGCACTTCGCGATCAGCATCGCGCTGCGCCGGGCGGGCGAGATCATCGTCGGCGTGATTTACGATCCGATGCGGGACGAAATGTGGTCGGTCGTCCGCGGCGGCCTGCCCACCCTCAATGGTCGGCCGATCGAAGTCAGCGGGCGCACGGATCTCGCGGAGGCGATCGTTTCGATCGGCGTGGCGAAATCCATCGCCTCGATCAACAGCAGCCTTCCCCTTTTTGAAACCATGGTCCGCCGCGCCAAAAAGTGCCGGATGATGGGGAGCGCCTCGCTGGACATCGCGTATGTCGCATGTGGCCGCCTGGACGCCTACATCGAAGGGGCGATCAGCCTCTGGGACGTGGCGGCGGGCATTCTCCTCGTCGAGGCGGCGGGCGGCTCGGTGAAGCTCACCCCCCACGCCGCGCAGCCGGATAAATTCTCCATCGTCGCCACGAGCGGAAAGATCGAATTCCCGGCATGATCGCCACCGGCATCGGCTACGACGTCCACCGGCTCGTGATGGACCGGCCTCTTGTTCTCGGCGGCGTGACCATCGAACACCCGCTCGGACTCGAAGGGCATTCGGATGCCGACGTGCTCTGTCATGCGATTGCGGACGCCCTCCTGGGAGCGGCGGGGGAGCCGGATATCGGGCACATGTTTCCAAACACCGACCCCTCGATCCGCGGCATGAGCAGCCTGGAAATCCTGCGCCGGGTCCGCGCGAGGCTCGCGGAGCTTTCGGTCACGATCAACAACGTGGACGCCACGGTCATCGCGGAGGAACCCCGTGTCTCCCCACACCTCGCCGCCATGAAAGAGAAGGTCGGCGCGGCGCTCGGACTCCCTCCCGGACGTGTCGGAATCAAGGCCACGACAAATGAAAGCCTCGGCTTCCTCGGACGCGGCGAGGGCATCGCCGCCATCGCCAGCGCCTGCGTCGAGCGCTGATCGGGCTTTTGCACGGGGGCGGGCGGCGGAACGTGGCCGGCTCATTACGATCCCCCCCGGAAGAACAGTTCCGCATTGTCTAGGAAGAAGGATCATGAAAAAACCGGTGATCCGAGCAGGCGGTTGACTTGGGGCGCGCGGTCTTTACTGTGATGCCCTCATGAGCGCTGCACGCCGACATATTCTTTTTGTCTGCACCGGAAATATCTGCCGGAGCCCGATGGCGGAGGGGATTTTTCGCAAGCTGACCGAGGGGGTCAAGGGGATCCGCATCGAATCCGCCGGGCTCAGCGCGGCAAACGGACAGCCGCCCAGCACGGACGCGGTGCGCGTCCTCGCGGCCGACGGCATTGATATTTCGAAGCTGCGCAGCCAGCCGGTCACCGGAGAATTGCTGGATCGCGCGACGCACGTCGTCGTGATGACCCGCGACCACCTGCGGATCCTCGACCTGTTTTTTCCCGAAGCCGCCGAAAAGGCGTCGCTTCTTCTGGAAGACGAACCGGAGAGCCCGGACGTGCCGGACCCGATCGGCCAGGGGCGCGCGGTTTACGAAAAATGCAAGGATACGATTGCCCGCG
>JBAXTX010000183.1:0-3724 GCA_037129975.1 Verrucomicrobiia bacterium
CCGCAAGGACTGCCCCGCCCGCAAGGCGCGGGGCAAGACAAATGGCCGTACAGGCTCCCGGCGCAAGCCGGGGGCCGGACAGAATCCGGCTTACAGCCATCTGAAAGCGGGGGCGCTCCGGCAGCGGGGCGCCCCCGTCCATTTGCTTGGGCGTCCGACGGCCATTATGTCGCGGCGCGATCAAACTTGTCCGACGGCCATTATTGACATCGGCCCGGAAACGCGCTTGCATCCGCAGCATGATTCGAATTCCAGTCCTCCTGTGCGTGGCGCTCGCGATCGCCGGCTGCGCCGCTCCCGAGGGGCCCGCCAACAAACTGGAAAAAGCCAACGTTCTGCCGCTGGCGCTCGACGATTCCTTCCAGTTCCGCAAGATCCAGCAGGCAACGGTGGACAACACGAGAGCGGCTCCCACCACGACGAGCGAGGCGGCGATCTTCGAGCGCAACCGCGCCATCTGGGGTGCGATTGGCGGATACGAGGTCACCGCCCGCAACGGAAATTATTACAACTTTTTCTGGCGCTCGCAAAGCACGGCCGATGTCACGGTGCGATTGGAATACCGTCAGGCCGGTCTTGCGAACTATGTGATGGCGCAGGAAAGGTATTATCCGGGAGCCCGGGGATCTCGGAAAAGCTCGTTCCGGGTCGCCGGGGATGATTACTTGGAAAACGGGCGCGTGACATCCTGGCGCGCGCTGTTGATTGTGGATGGGCGCATCGTCGGGCTGCGCCAGTCCTACTTGTGGAAGTAGCCCGCATTTGACATCACCGTCCTGCCGGGGCTAGTGATACTCGGTTAATTTGTGAGCACTCCTTCTTTGATTCTTGTCGGAAACATCGGCCGCACTGTTTGGGTCAAGGTGGACGGGCGCGGCACATTTCTGAACAGTCCGGGAATCAAGGAATTTGTGAAGAAGATGATCCAGCGGGGGCACCGGGATTTCGTCGTGGACCTCGGAGGGTGCGAGTTGATGGATTCGACGTTCATGGGAACGCTGGCGGGTGTGGCGCTCCGCCTCCGCGAGATCGGACAGGGCGGGCTCAAGACGGTCAATGTCAACATCCGGAACGCCTCGCTGTTGGAAAGCCTCGGGCTCGATCATCTTTTTTCTGTCGAGGCCGGAACGGTGCCCGATGCTCCCGAGAACCTCCGCAAGGCGGGGCCGGGAAGTGAGGAGGATGCCAAGGGAACGATCCTTGCCGCGCATGAGGCGCTGATCGCGGCCGACGTGCAGAACACCGCGAAATTCAAGGATGTCGTCGAATATCTGCGGCAGGAACTGGGGCAGGAAAACCCGGCGGACGACTGATCGTTCTTGATCCCGGGGTCGCAGTTTCGGATATTGCCTCTTTTGCGGCCTCATGTGGACCTATTTTTATTTTGTTCTGTTCTTGGGAACGTTTGCGGCATTGCTGTTTGTTCTGAACGCCTTCACGAAGAAGGTCAGCGAACTCGAGCGTCGGAGAGCGGAGATCGAAGTCGAGGAGGAGCGGGTTTTTGATTTTCTGCACGGGCTCGGCGAGGCGTTTTCCGAGGGGGTTCGGAGTTCGGAGCTGCACCGGCTGATCGTCGAGAGCGCGGTCCGGATCCTTGATGCCCAGGGGGGGGCGCTTTATCTGGCGGGAAAGAACGACGACTCTCTTGCGCCGGCTTTCATTTCCAAAGGATGCCCGCCGATGGTGGAGGTTCCCCGCCATGTGCTCGATCAGGCGGCAACGGCACCCATAGCCCTCGAAAGCTTTCTGCGGCTGCACCCGGTGCGACGCGGCGACGGCATCATCGGGCAATGCTGGGAAAGCGGCATGGCCTCGGTCTTGCACGGTTCGGAGGCCCAGATCTGTGGCGCGCGGTCCGCGTTGGTCGGCCCGTTGATTTATCGGCGCAAAATCCTCGGCGTCCTCGGCCTCGCCAACGGACCGGCGAGCACTCCGTTCGGGACAGCGGACCTGAAGGTATTCAAGGCGCTCACCGAGCAGGGCGCGTTCGCCCTGTATAACGAGGTGGTTTATTTTGAGGCGGGAGAAAAGAAACGTCTCGACCACGATCTCGAGATCGCGCGCGACATCCAGAGCATCCTTCTACCCTCGTGCCCGCCGTCGGTGCCGGGCTACGAACTCAGCGGGCTGAACATCCCCGCCCGCCAGGTCAGCGGCGACTATTTCGATTACATCCGGATGGATCCGACGCGCCTCGGGGTGACGATTGCCGATGTGTCCGGCAAGGGGATTCCCGCTTCGCTCATCATGGCGATGTGCCGGAGCGTCATCCGCAGCGAGGCGGTCAACAAAACCTCCGCCTCGGAGGTGCTCCGCCGGGTCAATCGCCAGCTTTACCCGGACATCAAAGAGGACATGTTCATCAGCATGGCGTATCTGATCCTCGACGCCGACGGGCGGCAGGTCACGCTCGCCCGTGCCGGCCACGATGCCCCGCTTCTCTTTCGTGCCGCGACCGGAGAGGTGGAAAAACTCAATCCGAAAGGCATGGCCCTGGGGATTGACAGCGGGGAAGTCTTCAATAGAGTGTGCGCCGATTACAGTTTCGGGCTGGAAAAGGGGGATTGTATTCTGCTCTACACCGACGGCGCCACCGAGGCGCTCGACCAGGAGGGGAGGGAATACGGGCTCCCGAGACTGGTTCAAAGCCTCCAGGCCAGCGCGCCACACGGCGCGGCCAGCGTGGTGAAGTACGTCGCCGAGGATGTCAAATCCTTCGTCGGCAACTTCCCCCAGCACGACGACATCACGCTGCTCGCCATCGCAAAGACATGAACAAATCCGATCAAAAAAAATCCGCGGCCGAAAAAGAACCGATGGTTCCCGCCGCCGCCCCGGACACGGCGGCCGTCGAAGAGACGGCTCCGGATTACCAGGCCGAGGCGGCGCGTTTCAAAGACCTCGCGCTGCGCGCGCAGGCGGACCTCGACAATTACCGCAAGCGCGCGGTGAGGGAAAAAGACGAGTCCATCCGCTACGCCAATGCCTCGCTCCTCGGGAAGCTCCTCCCGATTCTTGACAGTTTCGAACTCGGCCTTGCCGCCGCCCGCACCGCTCCCGATACCGCGTCCATCATCGAGGGGATGGCGATGGTGCAGAAGCAGCTTGAGGAATTTCTCAAGAGCCACGGGGTCGAACACATCCCGGCGGAGGGCGTGGCATTTGATCCCGCGCACCACGAAGGAGTGGCCCAGGAACACAGCGCCGATGTGCCGGAAGGCCAGGTGGTCCGCCAGATCCGCAAGGGCTACAAGATGAAAGACCGTCTGCTGCGCGCATCGAGTGTCACCGTGTCCAAAGGTGCCGCCGCATGAGCCGACAAAAGCGCGATTATTACGAGATCCTCGAAGTGGACCGTTCGGTGACGGAGGACGTGCTCAAGCGATCCTACCGCAAGCTCGCCGTCAAATACCATCCGGACAAAAACCCCGGCGACCACGAGGCGGAGGGCCGGTTCAAAGAGCTGGGCGAGGCGTATGACGTGCTCATGGACCCGCAGAAACGGGCCGCCTACGACCGTTACGGCCATGCGGCCTTCCAGCAGGGTGGCATGGGGGCCGCCGGCGGGTTCCATGATCCCTTCGACTTGTTCCGCGAGGTGTTCGGCGCCGGCGGGGGATCGGGCGGAATTTTCGACCACTTCTTCGGCGGCGGCGGGGGCGGAGAATCTGGACGCCAGCACGGGTCCGACCTGCGGTACGACATGCAGATCACCCTCGAGGAG
>JBAXTX010000184.1:0-3704 GCA_037129975.1 Verrucomicrobiia bacterium
GGCGGTGGAGGCGGGGCCATGAGCATCCGGATGGCGTCGAACACGACGCGAAACTGGGCGTCGTATTGTTTCTCCATGGCGTTGAGCTTGTCGGCGAGGCCGGCGTTTGAGAGCAGGAGCTCGCGCAGGCGGACGAATGCGCGCATGATGCCGATATTGACCTGGAGGGCGCGGGGGCTGCGCAAAACGCTGGAGAGCATGGCGACTCCCTGTTCGGTAAATGCCATTGGCGAGGCTCCTCCCAGCTTGCCGCGACCGGGTATCACATTTTGTGACACCATGTCGCCGATCTCTTCATCGCTCAACTCGAACAGGAAATCGCATGGGAACCGGTCGCGGTTCCGGCGCACCGCCTGCTTGAGCGCACGAGTCTCGACCCCGTAAAGCTCCGCCAGATCGTAATCGAGCAGAACTTTCTGCCCACGCACAAGGAGGATGCGCCGCTCGGCCCGAACGCTCAGGATATCGGGCTTTCTGGACTTCGAGCGGCCAGCCATCCCAATTTTTCGCGCCGGCTCGTGCGCTTTGTTTGCCTTTGTCATAAGAAAGTTACTTTTCCGAGTCCGAGAAAATCGAGGCGGCAGGGATCTTTGAGGGACTCGCGGGCGAGGTCGGATTGAGGCTGTGGCAGGCGGAGATCGAAGTTGGTGACAACTTGCCCTTCCCGCTCCAGACGCTGGGTTTCGATGTGGATGTTGAGAACGTTGCGCGACCAACCGTGTTCGATGGCTTGCCTCGCGTAAGCGAATGGCTCGTTTTCTCATACCCATTTGACACGGTCCTGGAAAGCAGAAGTCTGGGAAAAACTTTCTGGACGAGGAGGGTAACACCGGCCTGGGTCGGAAATCGAGCGAGACATGGGCAGGATGCCCATTCCACACGGGTATTCGATTCTTTCCGGCGGGGGCGCCGGAAACCACACGCGAGGGCGCGCATGCTCCCCCGAACGTCTGCGGACGATCGGCTACAATGCGCGCCCGGGGCGCGGATATTTACAAACCAGGGGTTCCTGCTGCGGGACGGTTATTTTCCGGGCGCTTTTCTTTTCGGGAAAAATTTCACGTGGGGGAGATCCTTGAAGTGTTCGTCCTGGGTCCAGAGGGTGGCATGGCGGGCGCGGCTGACGGCGTAGATGAGGGAGTCTGCGAGCGGGAGCTTGAACTGGATAAAGAAGTCGGCGGCCGCGAGGGCGATGTCCTCGTCGATGGAAACAATCTCCCCGGTCCGCATGGTTCGTGCGATGTCATCCGCCTGCTCCCTCGTGCGATGCTTGAGGACCACCTTGCGCACCTCGGTGAGGACGATGGCCGGGATGATGAGGTCGGGGAGCCTGCGCAGGACGGGAGCAAAATGCGGGGTGTTCGGCCCGCCGTCGAGGCACTCGATCCAGCCCGAGCTGTCGAGGACGTGCGCGCTCATTGTCCGGGGGACAGGGCCCGGTCCGCATCGCGCTCGAACTCAAGCGGCTTGTCGCTCTTGAGCATCCCGATCAGGTCATCCGGGCTGAGGATCGGACGGACCTCGATATGGGCTCCTTTTGCCGAGACCTGCAATTTCTGGCCCGCTTTCAAGTGGAGCAGGTTCCGAATCCCCTTTGGAATCACGATTTGAAATTTCGGTGATAATGTTGCTGTCGTCATACGTTTGTCATCTTGTATGCCGGAATACCGCCGCGATCAAAGGCAAAAAATCCCCTGTCGAGTTTTTGTTGGGAGATCCCCTTGGCGGCGCGGAGGCGGGTGACGTTGAGTCCGAAAGTTTTGAGGGTCCGATCCTTGGCGGGCATGGTGGGCGGGGAAAAGCGATACAGAGTATTCCGGCGGGGGCGCCGGAAACCACACGCGAGGGCGCGCATGCTCCCCCGAACGACTGCGGACGATCGGCTACAATGCGCGCCCGGGGCGCGGATTTTTCAAACTCAGGGATTTCCCGCAAAGGCGCTGAGGCGCGAAGGGGGGAATCGACGACAGGATGAAGCGTTCCCCGGCACAGGCCGCCGAATGTTCGTGCCTTTCGTGCTTTTCGTGGTTCCGACGGAATTCCCTCTGACCGACTGTCCACCGGTTCCTCCCCCTGACTATTCCGGTTTTCTCAAACGGCAATCTTGGCGTCGGTGCGGGCGATGGCCTCGCGGACGATGCGGGATTGCTCCGGAGTTGCCGGGCGGAAGCCAAGTTTGACCAGCTTGGCGTCGAAGTCGTGAACGGGCGGGCGGTGCGCGTCCAGCTTAACCGGGGCGGAATTATTCCGCGCGGGTCGCGAGGAATGCGGCAAGGTGGCGTTCATGGTTGGAAGTAATGTCGGCGTATGCGGCATCAAAAGCAAGGTCGAAGTCGTTTTCCTGCATGGGCTCTTTCCTGAGCAGGGAGCCGTCGAAGCGGAGAATGTCGCGGTGCGCGAATCCGTGCGCGGTGTCGTAGCGGGTCACGCATTGCAGGCGGTCACCGATGACTGCCAATAAGACCACCCGGAAATCTGTCACTTTCCCGCCGACGGTGATTCGTTCCACGAAAACGAAACAGGATTCGGACAGCCACTTCGCAAGTCAAAGCGGAGCTCGGTTTTCGATGGGCCAAGGACCCTCGAACCCGGCGCGCGGCATGTCCGCCGCAGCCGCAGAAGATTTGTGTGCCAGAATGCCGCCCCGATCAAACGGAAAACGGGTGTCCTGCCCGAAAAAATCGGCGCGCCTTCTTTGTTGCCCCCCGGCGGGGTCGCGGATCATGATGGCGGCCTGTGAACGGACCATTGATTATTGCCGGCCGCAAATTTTCCTCGCGCCTCCTTTTGGGGACGGGGAAGTTTTCCTCGAACGAGACGATGCGCGACGCGCTGGAGGCGAGCGGCACGCAGATCGTGACGGTCGCGCTCCGCCGCGCCGACCTGAGCGGAAAGCACGATCCGTTTGCCAACATCCTGGATTTCGTGGACCCGAAAAAATACCTGCTGCTTTCGAACACGAGCGGGGCCATGAACGCGGAAGAGGCGGTGCGCCTGGCCCGCCTGGCGGCCGCGGCGGGCCTTCCCATGTGGGTGAAGCTCGAGATCCATCCCGACCCGCAATACCTGCTGCCGGATCCGGTGGAGACGCTCGCGGCCGCGGAGATCCTCGTCAAAGAAGGATTCACGGTGCTGCCGTATATCAATGCCGATCCGGTTCTGGCGCGCCGTCTGCAGGACGTGGGCGCCGCGACCGTGATGCCGCTCGGGTCGCCGATCGGAAGCGGCCGCGGCATCGAATCCCGCGCGCAGATCGAAATCATCATCAGGCAGGCGACCGTGCCGGTTGTCGTGGACGCGGGCATCGGCGCGCCCAGCCATGCCGCGGAAGCGATCGAGCTCGGGGCCGATGCCGTGCTCGTGAACACCGCCATCGCGGCCGCGGAGGATCCCGTCCGCATGGCGCACGCTTTCAGGATGACCGTCGAAGCCGCGAGAGAAGCGGTCGAGGCCGGGCTCGCGATGCGGCTCAACCACGCGTCGGCCACCAGCCCGCTCTCGGCGTTTCTCGAAACTCTCTGATTTTTCCGATGTCCACCCTCACCCCGATGATGCACCAGTATCACGCCGTGCGGCGCGATCTGCCGCCGGGCACGCTGCTGCTGTTCCGGCTGGGGGATTTTTACGAGATGTTCGGCGAGGACGCCCGGACGGCCGCCTCGATTTTGAATGTCGCCCTGACGAAACGCGGGGCGACCCCGATG
>JBAXTX010000185.1:0-3683 GCA_037129975.1 Verrucomicrobiia bacterium
CAGCTCCTGGATGTCGGCGGTCTGGTAGTTGTGCGCAAGGATCACCGCGTTCCTCCCGCGCTTGAGCTCGAGGATTTCAGAAACAAGATCAGTGGAAGCCATGGCGCAAGCATGAACGATGGGCCGCCCGGATCAAGCTCTCAAGCGCTTCTGCCCGTGTGCCGATGGAGGGTCGCGTTGGCGTTCCCGCGCAGTTCGCAGGAATGCGCGGCGAAGCCGGCACCGAAGGCCGTGAGCCACAACCTGTCCGCTTCCCGGCCGGCCAGAGCCCGCTCCAGGGCGACGAGCACGCACGGACTGCTGATATTCCCAAAATCCCGGAGCACGCCCCGTGTCTCGGCGAGCGGAAATCCGGGGATCGCCCGCTCGATTTCCTCGATGACATCACGTCCGCCGGTGTGCGAGATCATCCGGTCGGGCTCAAACGAACGTTGCCGGAAAAGCCCGGAGACCGCCGCGGCCGCCAGTGTCGGCACCGACCGGTGGAGCTGGTTTTTCAACTTTCCCCCGGAGTTGACAAAGCGGATTTTCTCCCGGTGTTCCGGAAGGTGGACGGTGCGGAAATTTCCCATTCGCAACTGCCCGCCGGCATCTTCTCCGCGCCAGATCGCGGCGGCGGCACCGTCGCCGAAAAGGCACAGGCTGATCAGCACGCCCGGGTCGTCGTCCAGATAAAACGCGGCGGAGCAGATCTCGACGGCCACCGTGGCGACGATCGCACCCGGCCGCAGGGCGACAACCCCCCTCGCCGCCTCGAACATCGGAATGGCCGCGCCGCAGCCGAGGCCAAGGAGATCCTGCAGGAAGGCGTCTTCGCGAAGTTCCAGCGTCTCGGCGACATAGCTCGAAACTCCGGGACAGAGGTAGCCGGTGCAGGTGCAAACCAGCAGGGCGTCGAGATCGCGCGGGACAATGCCGGCCCGCCCGCAGGCATTCCGCACCGCGTTGGCCGCGAGCACAGGCGCGGCCTCGGCGAACGCACGGTGCAGACCGCCGGCATCGAGATCAAAGACCGACGTGGGATCCCCGCATGCGAACCGCCTTGTCGCGATCCCGGAGTCCCCGAGAAGGATCCTCTCCAGGAGGTCGCGGGATCTGGTTTTCAGACGGTCGAGACGACCGGACGATTGGAAGAGCTCCCAGCAATCGCGCTGGCTCAGGACGTTCCCGGGAAAAGCGCTGGAGATCGATTGGAGATACATCAGCGGACGAGTCGTAGAAGGAATGGAGCCGGGATACAACCCTGCCGTGCGAGCGCGCAGACAAGGCCCGGAACGGAAGAAAGAAGCGCCTGCATCAAAATGGCCGCCCCCATGCGACGGCGGAATCGCCTCTGCTGCGCGCGGGTCGCGGCTTCGGCCGCCTCGCGCCAGGACAGTTTTCCCGCCGCGTATTCCAGCAACGGATCCAGCGCACAGGCCGCGGACTCGATCGCCATCGTCATGCCATTTCCGGTAAACGGGGGAATCATCCGCGCGGCGTCGCCAATGGAAAACTCCGGACCCTGCTGGCGGCCGAAGCGGAATCCCGCCACGGCACAGAACGAGTCCGACTGCGCGGCCCCGATCCGATCCGCAAGGCGATCCAGCCCCCCGGAGCGCAGGCATTGCAGGAGCGCCCCCTTCCCCCCGATGCCCTGCTGTTTTCGAAACAGTCCGCAAACATTCACCAGGCCGCCGCCGATCCGTGCGAGCCCGACGTATCCATTCCGTCCGAGATGCATTTCCAAGTCTTTGTCGAGATCGAGCCCGCGCGCATGGCATTTCAACCCGATCCAGTTTCCACGGGCTTTTGCACGTCCGGCCGCCCACACGATTCCCTCGCCCGGTTCCGTGCGCGAGTTCACATGCAGGCTTCCTCCCGACGCCTGGAAGTCGCGCTGAAGGAGGTCGTCAAGGACCCACCGCGAAATTCCCATCGCGTCAACGCGCATGGTTGCAACAGGCCCTGCCGCGTCAAACCAGCGTGCCGAGGTCAGGGGAACGGCACCGCGGAAGTGCCGTGCAATACCCAGCCTCTCCAGCGTTTCCCCGGTCACGCCGCTCACATATTCCCCGCAGACGCGGTGGCGCGGATAGCTTCCGGCCTCATGAAGAGCCACCTCCACACCGCGCCGCAGGAGCGCGACACCGAGCGAAAGCCCGGCCAGCCCTCCTCCCGCGATCATCACCGGCTTCATCAATCCCGCCATGCGTGAAACCTTAGCGTGCCCTGCGGACAAAGCGATTCCTTGACATGCCACTCCGTTGCGGAGAGCCCGAGAAGACCGGCCAACTCGCCACGGCAGAACCCGGCCCGGATGCTCGCGGTCATGTCATGCTTCGTCACCCGCCCGAAAAAGGGCCGGCAGAAAAACGAAAGCGCGAGCGGCAGGCGGCTTCGCCAAGGCTCGGAAAAAAGGAGCGCCCGGAACTCCCGGAGCATCGTCCCCAGCACTCCCAGCTCCTCCCTCGAAAAATGGTGGAGGATCAGGCTCCCGACGGCCATTCCGCCCCGTGTCACGCCCTGTGCCCCAAGAAAGTCTCCGCATACCCAACGGACACACGGGCTCATGACAACAGGGGCAGGAACGCGGTCCAGCCCGGTCACCGAACAACCGGGGAATCGCCGCGCAAGCCGCTCGCACAGGATCCCCTCCCCCGCGCCCAATTCCACAATGCCTGCCCGGGCGGCCTCCACATGACTCCGCACGGAACGCACAATCCACCGCGAGCCGCCAAGAAAATCGTCCAGCCGCCTGAGATCCCCGCGGCTTCGAATCGCTTCCGGATCTTTGGGATCAAGCGAATCGAGGAGTTCTGGAAAAATGTCTCTCCCCATCATGAGCACATCGTTTTCCAATCGCTGCCTCTGTCAATTCGTTAATGATTGATTTTGCGAAAAAACCCGCGCATGATCCGATTTCTTCCATGAGAGTGCCCATCCATGTCGTCGAGGCGCGGCGCGAAAAACTCGAGGCCTTGCTCGAACGCCACCGCTATCTGCCGGTACACGAGCTCTGCCGTCACCTGGGCGTCTCGGAGGCCACCGCCCGCAGGGATCTTGCCATGCTTGCCAGCCGGAACAAAGTCAAACGCACCCACGGGGGGGCTCTCGCGGAATTTAATGAGCGATTCCCTTCATTTCGCGAAAGGCAGTCCGGCGGGGCGCACGGCAAGGCGAAGATCGGCAGGGCCGCGGCCCGGCTCCTTCAACCCGAGGGGACCTATTTCCTGGACTCCGGGACAACGATTTTCGCCTTGGCGGAGGTTTTCCGCGATCTGGCGGTTTTTCCCGCGACGATTGTCACCTCGAACCTTCCTGTCGGCGAACTTCTCTCCTCGGTGCCGGGCCTGAGTGTTTTCCTCACCGCCGGCCAGCTCCTCGGACGCCAGTCCGTGCTTCTTGGAGAAACCGCGCAGCGCAGCCTGAAATTCTGGAATTTCGACATCGCCTTCCTCTCCGCCGAAGCCGCCAACCAACAGGGAATCTGGAATTCCCAGGAGAGCATCGTTCAGCAGCAGCTCGTTGCCGTTCGCCGCTCGACACGCGTGGTCTATTGCCTGGACTCCTCGAAAATCGGCTCGACAGCCCCCTTTCTTCTCAAAAAATGGGAGGATGTGGATCTCCTTCTCACCGATGCCTCCCCCGCCAGGCTTCAGAACGCCGGCATCACTCCCGCCTTCGCAAAAACCCTCTCCTGC
>JBAXTX010000186.1:0-3683 GCA_037129975.1 Verrucomicrobiia bacterium
AGGTCGGCAACCCGCTCAACTCGCTCGACATCCATCTCCAGCTCATGCAGCGGCAACTCCGCAAGCTGCCGGAAAAATCCCGGCCCGCGCTGGAGGAATCGGTCTCGGTGGCACGCGGCGAGGTCGCCCGCCTCGATCACATCATCACCCAGTTCCTCCGCGCGATCCGTCCGCAACCGCTCGAACTCCACCCCGCGAACATCAACGAAATCGTGGAGGAAACGCTGGCGTTCCTTTCCGCCGAGATTCAGAACCGCGACATCCTGGTCGAGAGCGAGCTCGACAAAAACCTTCCGCAGATCGGCCTCGACAGCGACCAGATCAAGCAGGCGTTCTACAACGTGAGCCGGAATGCGTTCCAAGCGATGAAGTCGGGCGGCATCCTGCGCATCCGGACGTTTGCCGACGAGACCCACGCCAATGTTTCGTTCGCGGACACCGGGGGCGGCATTTCGCCGGAGAACATCCCCAGGATCTTCGAACCGTATTTCACCACGAAGTCCGGGGGCAACGGGCTCGGGCTCCTGATCGTGCGGAGGATCGTCCGCGCCCATGGCGGCGAGGTCGTCCTCGAGAGCAGCGTCGGACGCGGGCTCACGCTGACGATCCGGCTCCCGCGCGCGGACCGCAGGGTCCGGTTCCTTGAGCAGGGCAAACCGCCGGAGCACCCCTGATGGCCTGGGAATTTTCCGTTCTCTTTGCCGCGGCCTGCCTGGCGGGGGCGATCAATTCCGTGGCGGGCGGCGGGACGATCGTCACCTTCCCCGCGCTCATCGCGTTCGGAATGCCGTCCATCCAGGCGAATGCGACCAGTACCCTCGCGCTGCTCGTGGGAATCGCCGGCAGCCTCTACGGCTACCGCGCGCGCCTGCCCGCCGCGCGGCCCTGGCTCAAGGCCTTCGCGCCGGTGAGCATCGCCGGCGGACTTTTCGGCGCCTGGCTCCTCACGCGCACAAGCGAAAAATTCTTCGACCATCTCGTTCCGTTCCTGATCCTCTTCGCGACCGTTCTTTTTTTGCTGAACAACGTGGTCCGTCGTCTGGCCGGAATCAAGCCGTCGGGCGGCTCTCCCGCCGTCACAGTGATGGCTGTCCTGCTGCAGCTGGGCGTGGCGGTTTACGGCGGGTATTTCGGCGCGGGCATCGGGATCCTCATGCTCGCAACGATGGGGCTTGTCGGGCTGCACCACATCCACGAGATGAATGCCATCAAGACAATCCTCGGCGCCCTGATCAATGTCGTCGCGGCCGCCTGGTTTGTTTTCGCGGGCCTTATCGTCTGGCCGCAGGCGCTCGTCATGATGGCCGGGGCCACGATCGGCTACTTCCTCGGCTCGCACTGCTCGCAAAAAATCCCGCAGCAACACGTCCGGGGCCTCGTCGGCCTCATCGGCATCTCGCTCTCGGCCGTCTTTTTCTGGCGGGAATTTTTTGCGCGGTGAAGAAGAACCGCAAGTTCGCCGTCACCGACGGCATGCCGCGGCTCAACGGGCTCCGGCCGCGCAGCTCTCGCAGGGCTTGATCTGCTGGAAAAAATCGTTCCCCTTGTCGTCCACGAGAATGAACGCCGGGAAATCCACCACGTCAATTTTCCAAACCGCCTCCATGCCGAGCTCCGGGTATTCGAGCATCTCGACTTTCCGGATGTTTTCCTTCGCGAGGAGGGCGGCCGGGCCGCCGATCGAGCCGAGGTAAAAACCGCCGTGCTTTTTGCAGGCGTCGGTGACCTGCCGGCTGCGGTTGCCCTTGGCGATCATGACGAGCGATCCGCCGTTCGACTGGAAGAGGTCCACGTAGCTGTCCATGCGTCCGGCGGTGGTGGGACCGAAGGAACCGGAGGGCAGTCCCTTCGGCGTCTTGGCGGGGCCGGCGTAATAGACCGGGTGGACCTTGAAATACTGTGGGAGGCCCTCGCCGCGGTCGAGGCGCTCTTTGAGCTTGGCGTGGGCGATGTCGCGCGCGACGACAATCGTGCCCGTGAGTTCGAGCTGGGTTGTCACCGGATGCTTCGAAAGCTCGTTGAGGATCTCGGACATCGGGCGGTTGAGATCAATTTTGACGCTGTGTTTCGCAGAGGCCTGCCGGTAGCGGTCGGGAATGAACCGTCCGGGATTCGTCTCGAGCTCCTCGATCCAGAGTCCTTCCTTGTCAATGCGGGCCTTGATATTCCGGTCGGCGGAGCAGGAAACCCCCATCCCAACCGGGCACGAGGCACCGTGGCGCGGGAGGCGGATGATCCGCACGTCGAGCGCGAAATACTTGCCGCCAAATTGCGCGCCGATCCCGCATGCCTGCGCGGCCCTCAGGATTTTTTCCTCGAGCGCGACATCGCGGAATGCCTGCCCGAGCTCGTTGCCTTCGGTCGGCAGCGAGTCGAGGAATTTCGCGCTCGCGAGCTTGACCGTCTTCAGGCACGCCTCGGCCGAGGTGCCGCCGATTACAAAAGCGATGTGATACGGCGGACAGGCGGCCGTCCCGAGCGACAGCATCTTTTCGATCAAATATTTCTCCAGGCTCGCCGGGTTCAGGAGCGCCTTGGTCTCTTGAAAGAGATATGTTTTGTTGGCGGAGCCCCCGCCTTTGGCGACGAAAAGAAAATCATACGACATGCCGCCGGCAGCATAGAGGTCGATCTGCGCGGGGAGGTTCGTTCCGGTGTTGACCTCGTCATACATCGTGACGGGCGCCGTCTGCGAGTAGCGGAGGTTTTCTCCGGTGTAGGTGTTGTAAATTCCGTGCGCGATCGCCTCCTCGTCGTGCCCGCCGGTCCAGACCTGCTGCCCCTTTTTCCCAACAACGGTCGCCGTGCCCGTGTCCTGACAGAACGGAAGAACCCCTTGCGCGGCGACCTCCGCGTTGCGCAGGAGCGCAAGGGCCACTGTCCGGTCGTTGTCGCTCGCCCCCGGGTCGTCAAGGATCGCCCCCACCTGCGCAAGGTGGGCCGGGCGGAGAAGAAACGAGACGTCCCGCATCGCCGCCCGTGCCAAACAGGTCAGCCCCTCGGGCTCGATTTTCAGCACCGGCTTGCCCTCAAACGCGGCAACCGAAACAAATTCGCAGGTCAGGTTCGTGTATTTCGTCGTGTCCTCGCCGAGAGGAAACGGTTTCT
Organism: Verrucomicrobiia bacterium; assembly: GCA_037129975.1. GTDB lineage: Bacteria > Verrucomicrobiota > Verrucomicrobiia > Chthoniobacterales > Terrimicrobiaceae > QYQL01. Next base: position 3,109 of record JBAXTX010000186.1, read on the forward strand.
GATAAGTGAAGGGCGGCGGGGTTTTGTCCATGTCTTCGTGGAATAAGAAAATGTGATTTTGCCACAGGCCCCCGGGGCTCGCAACCCCAATCAACGATCCTCAACAAAAATGAAAAGCCCGGCACCTTGTTTCCAAAGTGCCGGGCAAAATACTGGCAACGACCTACTCTCGCACAACCTATAGATGCACTACCATCGGCTCTGCAGCGTTTCACTTCCGTGTTCGAAATGGGAACGGGTGGGTCCACTGCGCGGGATCACCAGATTTCGGAATGCCGATCGCGAATGCGGATCGATTAAACCCGCTTCCCGCAGAGTGCCCTCCGTGGATCTGATGACTGCCAATATATTTTCAAAGAACTTTTGCCTCGGGCCTCGTTCCGCATTCCGCGTTCCGAAATCCCCAGCGATTCGATTCGCTGACATTCGCATACCAGGGGAAAAATTCCAACAAACACAGCGACAAAGCTGTAAGATGGAGAAAAAAGCCGAACGAGCATTAGTATCGCTAAGCTGAACGCATTACTGCGCTTATACCCGCGACCTATCAACGTGGTGGTCTTCCACGACTCTTC
>JBAXTX010000187.1:0-3666 GCA_037129975.1 Verrucomicrobiia bacterium
CCGATCTCCCAGATCGTCGGCACCCAGGCGATGCTCAATGTCAAATTCGGCCGATGGAAAAATTTCTCGCCCTCCGCGATGGACATCGTGCTGGGCAACTACGGCAAGACGCCGGCACCGGTGGACAAGGAGGTCCTCGCGCTGGCCGAAAAGAACACCGGCAAGGGACCGATGAACGCGCGGCCGGCGGATTCCCTCAAGCCGAACGTGGACAACCTCCGCAAGCAACTCGCCGAAAAAGAGCTGCCGACCACCGACGAAGCGGTCGTCCTCTTCGCGATGTTCCCGATGGAATACGAGAAGCTGATCAAGGCTCCCGCCTCCATCACCGACCCGGCGGCCGCCAAGCCCGACGCCAAGCCCGACGCGGCTCCCGCGGCACCTCCCGCTTCCCGCCCGTCCGGGCACCAACAGCGGCTCCGCATCACCGTCAACGGCAGGATGAGCGAGGCCTTCGTCGAGGAAGTCTGATAAAAAAGCATCAAGTAATAAGAATCAAGTTTTAAGCGTCCGCGCGCCAGACGCGCCAATCATTTCGCATTCCACATTTCGCATTATTTTTATGAATCTGACACTCGATGAATTCCCTGCGGCCACCTGCGAGGAGTGGCGGCAGGCGGCCGAAGAGTCCCTCAAAGGGGCTCCCTTTGACAAAAAGCTGATCACTTCCACGCCCGAGGGGATCAATCTCCAACCGATCTACGGCAAAGAGAACCTCGAAGCTCTCGCGCTTCCCGAAGCCTGGCCCGGACTTCCGCCGTTCGTGCGCGGCTCCTCCGCATCGGGATTCCAATCCAAGCCGTGGCTCATCGCGCAGGAACTCCCCTGCGGGTGCGCGGACAAATTTCACGCGGCTCTCAAAAGCGATCTCATGCGCGGGCAGAACTCGGTGGTCGTGCTGCCGGATGTGGCGACACGGCACGGGCAGGATCCCGACGAGGCGGCTTGCGGCGAAGTCGGGGAATGCGGGATTTCTCTGGCGACCCTCGACGATGCCAGGCGTGCCTTTGGCGGCGTGGATCTCCACGCGGCTCCCGTGCTCGTTTTTGCCGGAGCCAGCGCGCTTCCCATGGCCGGACTCCTCCAGGCATTCTCTGGGAAGAAGGGGTTCTCCGGGGCCGTTCTCGCCGACCCGCTGACCGAGTGGGCGCGGGACGGAAAGCTGGGCCTTTCGCTCGACGACGCCCTGGCGGAACTCGCCGTTGTTTCGAAATGGGCGGCCGGCAAAGGAATCCGCACGGCGGGCATCCAGGCAAACCTCTGGGCGGATGCCGGCGGCACGGCTGTCGAGGAACTGGCTTTCGGGCTCGCGACCGGAGCCGCCTACTTCCGCGCTCTCGCGGCGGCAGGGGTTCCGGAGGAGGAGATCGCCCCGCGTTTCGTGATGGCGCTCTCCCTCGGCTCAAACCTCTTCATGCAGATCGCGAAGCTTCGCGCGGCCCGTTTGCTCTGGGACAGGATCGTTGAGGCCTTTGGCGTCAAACCCGCCCCGCTCTTCATCCACGGACGCAGCAGCATTTTCAACAAATCCGTGCTCGATCCCCACACGAATATGCTCCGCGCCACGGTGGAAGGATTTGCCGGGGTCATCGGCGGTGTGGACAGCATGCACCTCGCGGCATTCGACGAGCCCGCGCGCACACCGGATGAGTTTTCCACGCGCATCGCCCGCAATATCCACACCATCCTGGCCGAAGAATGCGGGTTCTCCGAGGTCGCCGACGCGGCCGGGGGATCGTGGTATGTGGAATCCCTCACGATCGAGCTCGCGAAAAAAGCCTGGAGCCTGTTCCAGGATGTCGAAAAACGCGGCGGCATGGCGGTCGCGCTCCGCGAGGGCTTCCCGCAGTCCGCCGTCGCAGTCAGCGCAAAGGCCCGCCTCGACGCCGTCTCGAAACGCCGCGAGTCCATCCTCGGGGTCAATCTGTTTCCCGATCCCACCGAAATCCCGCTCCCGCGGAATCCGGACGATTCGCAAAAAAAATTCGCCGAGCGCTCGAAGCGGATCGCTTCGGCCCGCAAAGGCGGCGTGCGCCTTGCTTCGGCATCGGTGGACGAAGTCGCCCAGGCCTTCCTGTCGGGAGCAACGATCGGAGAGATCGGCAACGCCCTGTCTCGCAAGGGCGCAAACATGCCGGAGATCGCCCGCGTATCGGTCATCCGCGCCTCCGAAGGTTACGAAAAACTCCGCGCCGCCGCACTTGGCAGGCCGCCGCAGGTTTGGCTCGCAAAATTCGGCGCGCCGAAGCAGTCGAAAGCCCGGGCCGATTTCTCTTCGGGTTTCTTTGCGCCGGGCGGCTACGATGTCCGCCAGCAGACCGCGGGCGCAAAGTCGGTGGAGGAAGCCGTCGGCCAGGCCGTCGCCTCAAAAGCACCAATCGTCGTCGTCTGCTCGACGGACGACACCTATCCGGAAATTGTCCCCGCGTTTGTCCCCGCGCTGAAAGCGAAAATGCCGGGGGTCCAAGTGATTCTCGCGGGATACCCGGCCGACCAGATCGTGGCGCACAAAGCTTCGGGCGTGGACGACTTCATCCACCTCAAAGTCGATTGCCTGGCCTTCCTCACCAACCTCCACAAGGAGCTCGGACTCATCAAATGACCACGACGGTTCGCCCGGAGATCGCCCGGAGCGCACGCTTCCAGCGTGCATCAGACCGGCATCCTGCCGGTCGATCCTCTGAACAACCAACCGTATTTTTCCTGACACCATGAAATGCCCTGACTTCACACAAATCGCCTTCAGCCCGGACCCCGCCGCCAGCGCCGCCGATTGGCAGAACGCGTTCCAGTCGGAAACCGGCAAATCCGCCGCCGACTCGACATGGATGACCAATGAAAACATCGCGGTCAAGCCGGCCTACGGCCCGGCGGACCTGGCGGACTGCAAACACCTCGGCTACACGGCCGGCGTCGCGCCGTTCCTGCGCGGACCGTATGCGACGATGTATGTCCAGCGCCCGTGGACGATCCGCCAATACGCGGGGTTCTCGACGGCGGAGGAGTCGAACGCATTCTACAAACGCAACCTCGCGGCCGGCCAGGCGGGACTCTCGGTCGCCTTCGACCTCGCGACCCATCGCGGCTACGATTCCGACCATCCGCGCGTTGTCGGCGATGTCGGCAAGGCGGGCGTCGCGATTGACTCGATCCTCGACATGAAGATCCTCTTCGGCGGCATCCCGCTCGACCGGATCAGCGTCTCGATGACGATGAACGGCGCGGTGCTTCCCGTCCTCGCGTTCTACATCGTCACCGCTCTGGAGCAGGGCCTCACGCTCGACCAGCTCGCCGGGACAATCCAGAACGACGTCCTGAAGGAGTTCATGGTGCGGAACACCTACATCTACCCGCCGGAACCCTCGATGCGGATCATCGCCGACATTTTCGAGTTCACGTCGCAGAAGATGCCGAAGTGGAACTCGATTTCGATCTCCGGCTACCACATGCAGGAAGCCGGCGCGACCGCCGATCTCGAAATGGCCTACACGCTTGCGAACGGGCTCGAGTATCTCCGCACCGGCATCGCCGCCGGACTCGACATTGACGCCTTCGCGCCCCGGCTCTCGTTCTTCTGGGCGCAGGGGAAAAACCTCTTCATGGAAGTCGCGAAGATGCGCGCCGCGCGCGTCCTCTGGGCGAAGATCGTGAAGGGCTTCAACCCGA
>JBAXTX010000188.1:0-3618 GCA_037129975.1 Verrucomicrobiia bacterium
TGTGCGGGCTGACGCCGTGCCCGTGGATGAGGTTTTTTCCGGGCGTGAAATATTTTGCGGTGGTAAGGCGGACGGCGGATCCGTCGGGGAGGGCGATGACGCTTTGCACGGAGCCCTTGCCGAAGGTTGTCTCGCCGACGAGCAACGCGCGGTCGAGATCCTTCAGCGCGCCGGCGACGATCTCCGATCCGCTTGCGCTCGCGTAATTGACCAGGACGGCGAGCGGGTATTTCCGCTGCGGGCCGTTGCGCGGCTGTGTCCGGTATTCGCGGGACGGCGTGCGTCCGCGGGTGAAGGCGACCAACGTGTTGGCGGGCAGGAATTCCCCGGCCACATCCACCGCGCTGTTGAGGAGGCCTCCGGGATTGTAACGCAGGTCGAGGACGAGTGCGTCCATGCCCTGCTTCTCCAGCTTGTCGAGCGCCTTCGAGAGTTCGGCAGCGGTCGGCTCGTTGAACTGCGTGATCCGCACGTAGCCGATCCGGGCACCTCCCCGCGCGGGGAGGAGTTGCGCGTCCTTGACGCTCGGAACCTTGATGACGGCACGTGTGAGCACATAGTCCCTGATCTCCTTCGTGGCAGGACGGCTGATCGTGAGGGTCACTTTTCCGCCGACCTCGCCGCGGAGTTTTTCCACCGCCTTCTGAACGGTGAGTTCCTCTGTCGTTTCGCCGTTGATTTTGAGAATCTGGTCGCCGGGAAGAATTCCGGCGTCGAACCCCGGGCTGTCCTCCATCGGGCTGATCACGGTGAGAACACCCTTTTTTTGCGAGACCACGACGCCGAGCCCGCCGAACTCGCTCTTCGTGTCCTCCTGCATGCTTTTAAAATCCTTCGGTTCCATGAACTGGCTGTGCGGGTCGAGCGCCGAAAGCATCCCGCGCATCGCCTCATAGGCGAGGTCTTTGTAGGCGACCTTCGATTCGTCCACGTAATCCTGCCGGATGAGCTGCATCGCGTGGGCGAGGATCTGCATTTCTTCGTAGGGCGAGTCGTCGGGCGGGGAGGACGGATCCTGTGCGAAGGCCGCAAGGGCGAAGAAGGCCGGAAGGACAAGGGATTTTCGCACGGGCGAACCTAGCACAAAACGCCCGGACGGGAAAAAGATTTTCCCCTCGTCACTGGCGGTTGCCAATGCCCTTCGCGGAAAAAGCGATGGGTCATGCCCCGCACAGGTCAGGGGATCCGAACCTGTTGAAAAACATCCAGCCGGGCGGCGACATCGCGCACCTGTGCGAGCGATGTGACGCGCTGAAGACTTTCGCGGAGGCGGGGACCGCCGGGCATGCCGCGCGTGTAGGCCATCAGGCGGGCACGCATCGCTTTCATGGCCGGCAGTTCTTTTCCTCCCCACCAATCGATTTCCCTGCGGCAGTGCTCGATGATGAACTCCCATTGTTTGGCAAGTGCCACCGGCGGCGGCGCGGGAAGTCCGTCGAGGACCTGCCGGATTTCTGAAAATATCCACGGGTGGTTCATGGCGGCGCGTCCGACCATCAGCCCCGCGACACGCGCTTCACGGATGCAGCGGAGCGCCCCGTCCGCGCCGGTGATGTCCCCATTGCCAACGACGGGGATGGCGACCGCCTCCGCGACGGCGGCGATCACCCCCCAATCCGCCGGGCCGGAATATCCCTGATCCTTCGTGCGACCATGCACGGCGATCCGTCGAATCCCCTCACTCTCCAGGATGCGGGCGGTCTGCACGGCGTTGACCGAGCGCGCGTCCCAGCCGGTGCGGATTTTTGCGGTCACCGGAATTTCACCTGCCGCGGCGACGACCGCGCGCGCGATGCGGGCGAGAAGCGGACCGTCCCGCAGGAGCGAGGATCCGCCATTTTTGGAGACGACCTTGTTCACGGGACACCCGAAATTCAGATCAATGAAATCCGGCGCGACCCAGTCAATAACCGCGCGGGCGGCTTCCGCAAGGCGTTCGGGATCGGCTCCGAAAAGCTGGACCCCGAGCGGACGCTCGTCGGGATGAAACTCCAGATACCGTCGGGTTCGCTCGTTCCGGTGGAGGATCCCCTCGGCCGAGACGAACTCGGTGGTGAGCACATCCGCCCCGAATCCTTTGCACAGCCTCCGGAACACCGTGTTTGTCACCCCCGCCATTGGCGCGAGAAAAAGCAGGGGTCTGGTGTGCGTGGGAACTTTCAGATGACGTTGGAATCCGGGGCCAGAAGCGCGCCGACCTCGCGCTGGATGTCCGGGATCTGGTCGAAGCTCAGATGCGGGTTGGCGAGCACGATGGTTTCGCCGGTGCCAACGTGTTCGTAAACCAGGATGTCGTCGTCGCTGCTCTCGACCGGACGCAGCATCCGTTTGCGTTCGAGCATCAGGGCCAGGATGTAGCGGACATTGTTGTAAGCCGGATGATTTTCCGCCACCAGCCTGCGGAGAAGTCCCTCGGCGTCATCGCGCGGCAGCGGCTCCGGCGGACGCGGGGCGGGCGGCTCGTATTTCGAGCGCCAGAACGAAAACGGCTGGATGTTTTCGTTTCTCGACTCCCACGCCTCTTCGCAGAGATCTTCCCGAAAGAAACCGTCCGCCTCGCGGACCAGAAGAGTGTAAAAGTTTTCGCCGGGTACGAACTCTCGTCCCGTCCTCGCGCAGACATGTGCCCGCGATTTGATTTCCCAGTCGGCTTGCATGGATGATTTGATTCCGGGCCGGGAGGAACCCGGCCGCGAGCGAGTCAATCTATCCGGTCCCTCCCGTCCCGTCAACGGCAGGCCCGACACGGCGCGGACGATCCGGGGCCTGAGGACCGCGAAAGATTCGCAAGATGGGCTGTTTTCTTGTGATTTTTCCGGGTTAAGATCGGGCGTATGCAGGGATCCGGTCTGATTTGGAATTTGGGGTGGATGATCCTGGGGGCGGCGGTCCTCGGGGTGCTGGCGCGAATGATCCGGCTGCCTTCGATTGTGGGCTATTTGGTGGCGGGCCTGCTGCTCGGTCCGGTGACCGGCGTGATTATTTTGACGCCTGCCATCGATGAGATCTCCGACATGGGGATTGTGCTCCTGCTTTTCCTGGTGGGGCTGGAGCTGAGCATCGCCAAGATCCGGGACGTCGGGAAAGTGGCCGTGGCAGGCGGGCTCGCACAGGTCGTTCTCACCGGCGCGGGCGGCTATGCGATCTGCCATGGGATGGGATTCGGGGCGGTCGAATCGCTCTTCCTCGCGTTTGCCCTGACCATCAGCAGCACGGTCGTCGTGGTGAAGGTGCTCACCGACAAGGACGAGCTCGACTCGCTCCACGGCCGGATTGCGATCGGAATTTTTCTCATCCAGGATCTCGTCGTCATCGTTGTGCTGACATTTCTTTCCGGCCTCTCACCCGGGCAGGGGCTGGACGCGGGAGCGGTGGCCGTCAACCTTTTGAAAGCGCTTGGCGGGATGGCGGTGCTGCTCGGTGGCGTTCTTGCGGCCTCGCGGTATGCGCTGCCGCGGCCCTTCGCCTGGGCGTCCGGCTCGCAGGCGACGCTTTTCATCTGGAGCCTGGGCTGGTGCTTTCTGGTGGTGGCGGCTGCGCGATTCGGCAACCTCTCGGTCGAACTCGGGGCGTTTTTTGCCGGGCTGAGCCTCGCCCAGCTCCCCTACACACACGATT
>JBAXTX010000189.1:0-3558 GCA_037129975.1 Verrucomicrobiia bacterium
TCGCGTAGCTGGCCGGCAGCCGGATCCCCTCGCGGACGATGCGCGCGGGCATCGGCAGGGTGAGGACATGGAGCGGCTCGCCGTCGGGCAGCCGCATCTCGTGAAGCCGGTCAAGGTTCGTGCGCAGCGGCTCGAAATTCGGATCGCTCTCATCCTCCTCGGTCACCGTCAGGACGACCGAGCGGGCGATGAAGCGCGCGAGGTCGTCCACATGGCCGTCGGTGTCGTCCCCCTCGATCCCGTCTCCCAGCCAGAGGACATGGTGGATGCCCAGGGAGTCGCGGAGCTTTTTTTCGATCTGGTGGCGGTTGAGTTTCGCGTTGCGGTTCGGGTTGAGCAGGCAGCTTTCTGTGGTCAGCACGGTGCCCGCGCCATTCACGTCAATGGACCCGCCTTCGAGCACGAACCCGTTGCAATCGAACACCGGCAGACCGAGTTGCGCGGCGATTTTTTTGGGCACGTCGTCGTCGTCCTCAAACGGGGAGAGCTTCCATCCCCAGGCATTGAACTCAAAATCCAGCACGGCGAGCTGCGGGGCGTTTTTTCGGCGCACGAAGATCGGGCCGTGATCGCGGCACCAGGGCTCGTTTGTCGGGATGTGGAAATACTCGACGCGCTCGGGAGGCGCGCCCGCCAGCAGCTTCCGGACGGAGTTTTCCTGCGCCGCGTCGCGGACGTTGATGCGCACGATTTCGGACGCGGCCAGCGCGCGGACCATTTCCACAAAGGTCGGGAGCACGCGGTCGTGGGAGCCGGGAAAGCTGTTGCATCCTGGCTGCGGCCATGAAAGCCAGGTGGCTTCGTGCGGTTCCCACTCGGCGGGCATCGCATATCCTTGACCGTTTGGGGTCGTGCTCATATCTGCACTAAACATCCGCGGGGAGGCACACAGAAAACAAGGGGAAACTTCTCTTTTTTTCGCGCGCGGGATTTTGCTTCCAGAACACCCGAACATTTGATAACTGGAGGACATGAGCAATCACATCTACAAAAAAATTGAACTGGTCGGGTCTTCTCCCAACAGCATCGAGGAGGCGGTACAGAACGCGGTCGCCAAGGCGTCCCAGTCGTTGCGCAACCTCCGCTGGTTTGAGGTGGTCGAGACGCGCGGCCAGATCGAGGACGGCCGCATCGCCCATTGGCAGGTGACCGTGAAGGTGGGCTTCACCCTGGAGGACTGATTTTATGACAGCCGGCACACTTGTTTCCCAAGCCCCCGGGCGGGGATGGCTGATTTTCGGCGGGCTTCTTTCGATCCTTGTCGGGTTTTTTGCCATCGGTGTCCCCGTGCTTTTCGGCTACATCCTCACGCAGTTGATCGGGGCGTTCTGCCTTGTCAGCGGTTTGATTTCCCTGTTTCAGGCGGTCTTCGGAAAGCAGCGGCCGCACCGGTTCCTTTCGGCGATCTCCGCGATCATCCGCATCGCCGCGGGCTCGGCGCTGTTCTTCTACACGGTGGCGGGCATGGCGGCGCTGACGCTGATTCTTGCCGTGGTGTTTCTCTCGGAGGGCGTCGTGTGCCTGATCACGTCGCTCCAATTGCGTGAAAATCCGGCGTGGATCTGGCTGCTTCTCAACGGCGTGGTCGCGCTCGTCCTCGGCGGCATGATCTACAGGCACTGGCCGATGGACGACGGGTGGGTCATTGGTCTTCTCTATGGAATCCAATCCATTTTCAGCGGAATGACCATGCTGATGATCGGGCTCAAGTCCGCGCGGACTTGAAAAAAGGCGCGGGTCAGGGCCGGGCCGGAAACCAGGTGAGCGGGGTGGAAACTTCAAGAAACGCCCCGGCATAATCGGCGTCCCTGACCTCTCCGGCCGGCATGACGCGGAGGGTTTTCAAATCAAACGCCATGTCGCAATGCTTCCCGGAGACCATGCGGAGCGCGGGGGTTCCCTCCGGCGTGGCGCCTGTGTAAACGAGAACCGACGTGCGTCCTCCCGTATTCATCGGCAGGGAAAAAATGCGGGCGCTTCCGTCGGGGAGACGGATTGCGGCGCGCATCCGGTATTCGGTCAGAAAGGGATGCGCGTTCTGTTGCGAATAAATCAGGCGGACTCCCCCCGGCAGTTCCGCCTCGCAGGTGCGCCATGGTTTCCCGTGCTCCTGCTGTCGCCCGAAGATTCCCCGGTCCGTGGTCAGCCATTCCTCGATGATCGTTTGGACTTCCGCGGAATTTTCCATGCTGGAAGTTCCGTCCGTTCCAGAATTCACACCGCCGGTCGCATCAAGAAAACGCAGGCTTTTGCCGTCAAACGCCCAGTCCAGCACTGCCCAGGCGACGCGCTGCCCGCCGTCTTTGCAGGCGAGTTCGATGCGCACGGAATCCTCTCCCTTCTGCCGCAGGTGCCGGACATAGCGGACAGCATCCACCTGCCAGACCTTGCCTGCGGTTTGCAAAACTCCCTGCGCGCCAAACCATGCGCAAACCGTCTCCGCTCCTTCCAGAATGCGCGCGGAGGCCGGCCCGTCCACCGGCCACCGCACTGCCTCCGGAAGGGATGACGGAAGATGCGACTGTAGCGCGGAGCGGATTTTCGCGAACGTCTCCGTGTCGCCGCTTGCACTCTCACCTCTGCGCTTCCACGCGTTCCCGTCCTCCGCAAAATCGAGATCGATCGAAAAATACCCCGGCGACGCTTTGAAAAAACGCAGGGAAAAATTTTTTGCCTCGCCGGGTGGGGCTGCGGTGAAGCTCATGGATCCCAGGGCAAGCGACCCGTTGTCGGACAGGAAGCGGGACAGATCGGCTGCCATGCGTTGCCCGGCGGCCACGATCTCATCCATCCTGTCTCTCTGCACCGGCAAAACACGCGGGCGGAAATCCCATTCCGTCGCCATTCCTCCGCCGAGGCCCGCCACGAAGATCGCCGCAAGCCCGCCCAGAAAACAAACCGGCACCGCCAGGACGTGCAGGATCCCCGCAACCCACGCGCGGTGCCACAGGCAGAGGATCCCGCGCACCAACACTCCCAGCACGAGAAGCCCCCACAAAACGGCAGCCGCAATGTCCGCAAACCGCCAGCTCTGCCACGAGGCGACAAACGCCATGCCCGCAGCCAGAACGAACCCCGCAAAAACGGCCCCCACCTCCACCAGTCCGCGGATCCATGGCGTGCCCGCTCGCGCCCCGTCCCGCTCTCCCATCAGGACGCCCCCTCGCGCTCACAAAAGTCTGCGGGATGGAAATTTCTCATCGGGTGATTCTGCCACCGGCTCCGGCAAAAAGAAAAGCCCGACAAAAGAAAAGCCCGGAAAAAATCCATTCCGGCAGCCCCTCCCGCGCCCGTTCGTATCTCACAAAGAATGTCACGGGCGTGACATTATTTGTAAGCGAGGAACGAAGCGGACGGGATGGCTATTGAGGAGAATTGCGGGATTCCGGGAGGCGGGCGGGCGCGGGCGAAGAGGCGCATGCCCGATAAGTGCAAACCACGAGCGCGGGCATCCTGCCCGCTTCGGAGACCATGATCGTCCTGTGCCGTGACGCCGAGGAAGCGCGAAGAGCACTGGAAGCGGTCCGGGAATGGATGGTGCAGGCCGAGCTGACATTG